>NZ_CP182573.1:3915827-4236937 GCF_054301215.1 Schinkia acidoalkalinis | reverse complement strand
ACATGTGAAATCCCCGAGCCGTCTCTAATCACTAAATTATCTGGATTCACACCTAAGTTAGGCAGTTGTTCTTTTACCACTTCCAACCCCTTTTCCCAGCTGCCTTCTCCTTTCCTTATTTTCCCCATTTCTTTTACTAAGACTTCTGCATGTCCGTTATTACTGAGCTTCATGAATGGTATCAGAAGTTCCGACAAAGGGATGGATTCATGACTTGTAAGAATAGCAGCATCTTTTGGTGTTTCACCTACTTTGAATGTTCCCGAAAGTTTGATCCCTTGTTTGGCTAACTCTTGCCTAAAGAGATCAAGCACAAGCTGTGTGGGTTCCCAAACTGCTACCCATTCTTTTTTAACTTTTGCTCCTATAGGTAATAGGCCCTTCACAATGATTGTATTTTTACCATGTTTCCGTTTAAACGTAAGATCCGTTTCTCCATCAGGTGGAATAGTCACTGTCTCATTGATAATTTTTACGTAATTTGTTTTGTGTGAGAGCTGAATATATCCAGGCTCCCCTACCTTTAAACCTGGGGCAACCTTAATCTGGATCGTACCAGAATCATATTCTTTATTTGGTGAAACGGTAAGAGCCGAAATTTGTGAGCCATAATAAGCTTCTTCATCACTCCAAACCAAATCAGGTGATAAACGAACATCGTCAAACCACCGGTCATCTCCGATGAGTTCTCCTTCAATAGTGGTAATTCCAGAATTGGCAATATCCCTAGCCATTTGCGTAAGATCTGCTCTTAAAAGTGTTGGATCACCAAATCCTTTTAAATACAGATTTCCTTTCAGGGTCTTCCCATCCCGCTTTCCTTTCATTCTAACTTCAGTCTTAAATTGATGCTCTTCTCCTAAAACCGATAAAGCTGCAGCCGAGGTAATGAGTTTCATATTGGAAGCAGGCCTCATTCGGACATCTCCATTGTGCTCATATAAAATTTCACCAGTCTTTGCAGACCGAATACTTATTCCGGCAAGTCCTCCTTTTAGATTGGGATTTTCCTGTAAAAGTCGATCAATCTCTACTTTCATTGATTGATCTGTTTCGTTAGCATATGAAATTGAGTAATAGGGTGAAAAAGCTAGTACTACTGTTAATACAAAGAAATACATTCTTTTTTGCATCATGTTCAATTGATTCCACTTCCAAGCTCTTTTAGTGGATATCATTACCAATTTTTGCGTAAAGTATGCTTTAGTACCTTCCCACTAGCATTCCGCGGAAGAGTATCCAAGAATACTATTTCTGCGGGCAATTTATATTTAGCCAATCTCTTTTCGCAATAGGTAGTAACTTGCTCCTCTGTTAGTTGTTGGCCATTCTTGATAACGATATAGGCCATTGGTACTTCCCCATATACTTGATGTGGTATGCCAATAACCGCAGCTTCTAATATCTCAGGAATTTGATATAACACTTCTTCAACCTCAATCGGATAAATATTTTCTCCACCACGGATAATCATATCTTTTTTGCGGTCAACAATATACAATAACCCATCTTCGTCAAACCGCCCCAGGTCGCCGCTATACATCCAGCCCTCTCTAAGCACTCTGTTTGTTTCTTCTCCATTTTTAAAATACCCTTTCATCACTTGCGGCCCTTTTACAACAATTTCGCCTACTTCCCCTACCGGTACAGCGTTCCCTTCAGAATCCACTACTTTAACTTCGGTCCGTGGTAAAATTTCACCGACTGAGCCGATTTTTTCCAAGGCATAATTATCTTTTAGGGTCGTTGCACCAGGGGAATTTTCCGTTTGTCCGTATAAATTTTGTACTTTAATGTCCGGATATAGCGTTTTTATTTGCCGTACTAATTCATATGGCATTGGAGCCGCTCCGTACGCAAACAAACGTAAATGGGACAAGTCCATTGTTGCCAACCTAGGCATGTTTAACAAAATGCTATACATTGCGGGTACGCCAAAAAATATCGTGACCTTCTCTTGTTCCATCGTACTTAGTGTTTTTTCAGATGAAAAAGCCTCTTCAATTACAACAGTACCGCCTTTGTAGATGACCGGGACACTAAAACAGTGAGCGGCAGCACAGTGAAATAGGGGTGTAGAAATTTGCATACGATCATCCGTAACCAGCCCCAATGCTTCCCCCCAAATTTGGATGATAGCCCTGACATTGCCAGCGGACAGCATAACACCTTTGGGTCTTCCTGTGGTACCAGATGTGTAAAAAATAATGGCGATATCATCCTCGTTTACAGACACTTCCTGAAAAGGTATAGAGTTATCAAAAAGAATATCTTCAAGTGCAGATTCCTTCCCAACAACTAATAGATCCTCAAATTGGTCAAGATTGAGTTGATTCAAAATATTATTAAGACGTTCATCATAAATAAGCGCTTTTGCTTCAGAGTGAGTCAATATATACTCAACCTCCGGGGCTGTTAATTTTGTATTAACAGGTGTCACCGTAAAACCACCCAGTTGGCAGGCATAATAGCAAATTAGAAAATAATCGGAATTTTGAAGGAATAAAGCGATTTTATCCTCTTTTTGGTAACCTCTTTGTTGAAAATAACCTGCTAAATTCTTCGCTTGCTGGTAAAATTGTGCATAGGTAGTTTCTCTGCCTTGAAAGATTGTAATCACCTTTTCAGGTTGCACCTTTGCATGTTCTGCCAACTTTTCAAATACAAACATCTTTCATAACCCCTTTCAATATTCAATTTTTTAAATTATCATTTTCAATTGCTTAAGAGTTATAAATCTAGTTGTTTGGCAATAATCGTTTTCATTATTTCAGTAGATCCCGCATAGATGCTGGCAACAGGACTATCCCGATATCGCCTTGCAATTTCATATTCTTCTATATAACCGTATCCTCCATGAAGTTGAAGACATTCTGCTGCAACCCGTTTAGCCATTTCACTGACCCACCACTTCGCCATAGATGCTTCTTTAATCAACGTTTCACCCTTTGCATGGTGCTCAGTTACCTGATTAATAAAAGAACGTCCAAGCTCGACTTCCGTTGCCATTTCCGCAATTTTAAACTGCGTATTTTGAAATTTGCTAATTGAGCTGCCAAAGGCTTGACGGTTTTTCACATAATCAATTGTCAGTCGCAGCATCTCCTCGGCTTCAACTAAACACTCAATTGCGACCACCAAACGCTCTTGCTGTAATTTTTCCATTAAATAATAAAATCCCTTACCCTCTTCACCAAGCAAATTCGAAACAGGCACCTTAGCATCCTCAAAAATAAGTTCTCCTGTATCACTACAGTGCTGTCCTATTTTGTCAAGCTTCTTCCCTCGCTTAAAGCCTTCCGTCCCGTTTTCAACGAGCAGCAAGCTTATTCCCCTGTGTGCCGGAGAAGCTTTTGAATCAGTTTTGCAAACAACAACCACTAAATCAGCATAAATACCATTCGTTATAAATGTTTTTTCTCCGTTAATAATGTAATGGTCTCCTTCACGCCTGGCCGTTGTTTTAATATTGGCTAAATCAGACCCTGCTCCAGGCTCGGTCATGGCAACCGCCGTAATAACTTCACCACTGATGCAGCCTGGCAACCATTTTCGTTTTTGCTCCTCTGTTCCAAAAGCATAAATGTAAGGGCTTACAATATCAGTATGAAGAGTCATGCTTGAAGCCAAGCCCGCTCCAACCTTCTGAAGTTCTTCAATTAAAATCAGCGAATACGTAAAGTCTAACCCTAACCCGCCATACTCTTCTGCTATCCACGGGCAAAGAAATCCATTTTCACCCATCTTCAACCAAAACTCCCTTGGAATCTTTCGCTCGCTTTCCCACTGGGCATAATGGGGATAGGCTTCTTTCTCAAGCATTTTTCGTAATGAATTTCGAAAAATATGGTGTTCCTCGGTAAAAAATACTGCTTCCATTTTCAAACCCCCTCTTTTAAAGATTAAGAGTATTGATAAAACCCTTTGCCGCTTTTTCGTCCTAAATCCCCTGCTGCAACCATTTTTCTTAATAATTCTGGAACTCTATACTTTGAATCTTGGGTTTTATTATATAGCGTTTCTTGAATATGTAGCATCGTGTCTAATCCAATCATATCGGCAAGTCGGAGCGGTCCAATCGGATGATTAGCCCCAAACACCATGCCTTTGTCAACGTCCTCCGGAGATGCTGTTCCTTCGTCCACTAGAGAAATTGCTTCACAAATCAGCGGTACTAAGAGACGATTGACGACAAATAAAGGGGTGTCATTCACACGTATACTTTCTTTATTAAGTGTAGATACGAAGTCCTCCGCTTTTGCTAACGTTTCATTGGATGTGTCCTCTGTACCTGTGATTTCTACTAGATTCATTAGTGGCACTGGGTTAAAAAAATGCAAACCACAGACGCGGTCGCGACGATTTGTTGCGGAAGCTATTTCCGAAATTAACAAACTTGAAGTATTAGAAGCTAGAATCGTTTTTTGTTCACATAATTCATCAAGCTCTTTAAATAGCACTCGCTTTGCTTGAATATTCTCCACAATTGCTTCAATAACAAGATCAACACTTTTTAAAAGATTTTTATTTGTAGTAAATTCGACGCGATTCATTGTTTTTTCAACTTGAATTCCCTTTTGCTTTTGAGAAAGCTTTTCCAAACTTTTCATCATTGTCTGCTTGGCTTTATTTAAAGCCTCTTCGTTGACATCTACTAAAACAACTTCATTTCCACTTGTTGCCACTACTTGGGCAATTCCATTACCCATAATGCCAGATCCAACAATACCAATTTTCATTTTGCATCCCCCTCGCTTTTTCGAATAATATTAAAACTTCATAATGAATAGAAATAGGATCTTACATCCTGCTTAGATGAGTTTCCACGTTTTACACACGTTCAATCACCATCGCAATTCCTTGACCGCCGCCAATACATAGGCTTGCTATAGCATATCTGCCATCACGACGTCTTAATTCATAAGCAGAAGAGAGTAGGATACGTGTTCCACTTGCACCGACCGGATGGCCAAGTGCAATTGCACCTCCATTTACATTTGTTCTTTCTCGGTCCAAGCCTAACTCTTTTTCTACTGCTAGACTTTGTGCAGCGAAAGCCTCATTTACTTCAACCACATCGATATCTCTTAATGTTAAATTAGCGCGCTGCAAGGCATTCTTTATGGCAGGAACCGGACCAATCCCCATTATCGAAGGATCAACACCTGCCACAGCCCAAGATACAATTCTTGCAATTGGTTTTAAGTTATTTTCAACAACGGCTTTTTTGCCTGCAACAATTAAAGAAGCTGCACCATCATTAATTCCAGATGCATTTCCTGCTGTGACAGTACCATTTTGCTTAAAGGATGGTTTGAGTAGACTCATAGATTCTAAGCTGGCATCTGGTTTAATATGTTCATCCTCTGAAATCATGATGCTGCCTTTTCTTGTCTTTACCTCAACAGGCACAATCTCTTCTGCAAAAATCTGATTTTTAGCAGCTTTTGCCGCTCGTATATTTGATTCAATAGCAAACAAATCCTGTTCTGTTCTTGAGATATCATACATTTCTGCCAGTTTTTCAGCTGTCATCCCCATCCCTTGTACCGTATATTGGTCAGTTAATGTTGCTAAAAGCATATCCTCTGATGATAAATTTCCCATTTTCGGTCCGAACCTTTGTGTAAAATTGGAAAATGGTGATTGTGACATGTTTTCTGCGCCACCAGCCAACACGATAGTAGCATCCCCTACTAAAATATGTTGAGCGGCACAAACAACAGACTGCATTCCTGAACCGCATAAACGATTTAATGTTAAAGCAGGCACTTCTTGCGGAATACCACTATATAAACCAATATGCCGGGAAAGATATGAGGCACTCTTTTGGGTGTGTATCACATTTCCATATATAACATGCTCGATTTGTTCCGGTTCCACCCTTGACCGTTTCAACGCCTCCACTGCAGTTGCAACCCCAAGCTCTGTTGCACTCGTATTTACAAAGGAACCTCCAAATTTTCCAAAAGCTGTCCTAGCACCATCAACAATATAAACTTCATTCATCATGTATCCTCCCATCATTTTTTATAATACCCGAGAAGTTTGCCTTTCCTTTTACGAATAAAACACCCCCTTTAAAAAATCACTTTCTATACATTAATTAGCTTCATAGAAGTAATTTTAATAAAGAATCTGAATAGATTTTTGCAATTTCTTCAGCTCTATATTTCCCCTCGGTGGAGTACCATGTCTGAATCCAGTTCATTGCCCCTAAAACCATCATTCGTGCCATTTTTGGCTCTGAGGTAGTAAACTCTCCTTTGTTCAGTCCTTCCTCTATGATTCTGTCAAAGACTGAAACAATTTTTTCCCGCAGCTCTAAGATATATCGGAGATGGTCCTCCTCAAAGGTCTGTTCAGGCTGAATAATCATATTAAACATATCTTTTTCATTTATTAGAAAATTTATATGAGTCATAATGGCTTTCTCCATTTTTGCAAGTGCCGATAAATCCATTAGAATAATTTCTTCCATTACCGTGATTGCCTCAGTAAGAATCAATTCATGACACTGGAAAACTAATTGTTCCTTGTTGTCAAAATAGTAATAGAGTGCTCCTTTTGTCATTAATAGCTCCGCTGCTATATCATCCATCGTTGCACGATCATACCCTTTTTCTTTAACAACCTTTGCAGCTGAACGTAGCATCTCTGTACGTTTCTTCTTCATTTTTTGCTTCCGTAAACTCATTTTAATCACCTTCTTCACCACTTCATTAAATGAATGAGTGTTTTTTTATAACATTCTTATAATTTAATTCCATTCTAACGGGTCAAAATTTGAATGACAAGTATTTTTTTTAAAATTTTGAAAAACATAAAAGGAATTTCGATGATAATAGTCGCCTTAAGACTTACTAAATTATATCCTTTACAAATCACCAAATTAGGAATAGAATCTCTATATACCTAAAAAATCTAGGTAGGTGAGATTATGTTTAATCGTGAATTGGTAAAAGGCAGTACATCCCTTTTGTTGCTTCAGTTGCTGAATGAAAGAGACATGTACGGCTATGAGCTTGTAAAGGAATTAGAGAAGCGGAGCGGAAATGGGTTTTCTGTTAAGGAAGGAACATTATATCCAGCGCTTCATAAGCTTGAAAAGCAGGAATATATTGAATGCTATTGGCAGGAGCAAGAGAAAGGCCCAGCCAGAAAATATTATCGGGTTACAGATGCAGGCAGAGAAATGTTAGATGAAAAAACCCAGGAATGGAACGACTTTGTTTCAGTGATCAACAAAGTATTGGGGAGAAAAAAGCATGGAACGGCTGAAGAATGACTTCTTAACTGATCTTAGTCGAAGTCTTGGCAACCATCCAGAGAAAGAATCGATTGTAAAGGAATACGATGCACACCTTGATGAACTCCTTGTCGAGTTCTACAACATTGAAGATCAATCTGAAGCACGTGCCCAAGTATACAAGAGATTTGGAACACCTGATGAGATTGCTGCCATATGGAAGGAAGAACTTTCCGTTACACCCAGCAGAATGAAGTGGCTCTTTATTACGGTGAATATTCTTTTCTTTGGTGGCGGGGCCGTACTTACGCTGGCGCATAATCTCTTGGATTGGGTTTGGCTGAAAAGCTTATGGAATCAATTAACATCCATTCCTATTATCATTGCACTAATATATATGGTGTTTTGGGCCTTGCTTGGTTATGAAATAGGCAGAGGTTTCGGTCATAAAGGAAAAAAGGTACTGAAACGTACTTTCCTATTGGCATTACTGCCGAATTTGACCTTGATGTTTTTAACCGTTTTTAAGTTCATTCCCCGAGAATGGTTTCATCCGTTGTTGACGGAAACATTCATTGGCTTGTGCATTTTGCTTACTCTTTTACTTTACCCGGTTTGTCTATTAAGTTATAGATGGGGAAAGAAAGCTTCTGTGTAATTTTTTTACTATATACATAGAAATTCTTTATATATAGGTGCACAAGCTTTCCCCCTATTGAAACGCTGTATTTTTTTATTAATATACATAGAATTACTATGTATTTACGGAACTAAGTTTTTAGAATTTTTTTGCCTATATACATAGATTTTCGATGTATATAGAATAACTATTTATTATTTTGGAGGGATTAGGATGGAATTAAAATTGGGTCAGAAAGATTGGATCTTTTTACTGTTATGTTTACTGGTAGGCGTTGTTGCGGAAGAAGCTTTCTTAATGCATCAAATTGGAATCTCCTATTTTGTTTTTATCGTTTTCTTTTATTCATTATTTTATTGGAGATTTCGCTCGTTCCCGTTCTCCCATCAACGTTTTGGCTATTTGCTTTTGATTTCAATTTGGATTTTGGCAGTCAGTTATACTTTGTATGACAATGTCCTATTTTACATGCTAAATATAATCGTAATCCCGGCGCTCGTCATCTTTCATATTGTCCTTGTTACTTCGTCGAAAAATATAGAATGGAATCATCCATTTTTTATTTCTTACATCATACAACGCCTTTTTGACGGAATTCGTTATAATGCAACTTTTATAAAATTTGTATCCAAATTCCCTAAAGAAAGCAGCAATCAAAGGCATTTTGATGTTTGGAAAAGGATTTTAATTGGTATTGGGATTTCTGTCCCATTTTTAGTTGTTATCGTTGGTTTATTGATTTCAGCTGACACGCAATTTGCAAGAATTTTAGGTAACATTCCAAGTTTTCTAACCTTCAGAGGGGATCTAGTTTTCCGTTTCATTGTTATTCTGATATATACCTTGCTGTTTTTCGGATTCATGCAGGTACTTTTCCTTAGAAAATTAGAAATCACTCGCAAAGATGGTTTTATGAAGCCTATTTCAATGGATGGAGTTATTACGTTAACGGTCCTGTTGCTTTTTGACGTGGTCTATATCTTATTTGTTGCGGTCCAATTTAGGTATTTTTTCAGTGGAACGCTTGGGGATGGATTTACTTACGCGGAATACGCACGCCGTGGATTTTTTGAATTGCTTTTTGTGACATTAATTAACTTATCTGTTACGATTGCCGTAATTTATACTACGAAACTAGTTCAAGGGTTTCTGAAAAAATTAATTCGTTTCACTTTAACTGTACTCGTTTTATCAAGTGGCGTTATTTTAGTTTCAGCCTTCAAACGAATGATGATGTATGAAGATGCCTATGGTTTTACATTTATGAGGGTGCTCGTTCATTCCTTCATGATTTTTCTATTGGTGATTCTTGCCTATACACTTGCTAAAATTTGGCTTGAAAAGCTGTCTTTGTTCCATTTTTATTTCATATCAGCGCTTATTTATTATGTTGGGGTCAATATCATCAATCTTGATCAGTTCGTTGTGAAGCAAAATATCACCCGCTATGAGGAAACAGGAAAAATTGATATTGCCTATTTAAACCAATTATCTTCAAATGGCATTCTCGGACTCATCGATCTTTATGAAAAAAAACCTAATGTACAGGGGTTAGAAGAGTTGCTTGTGCAGCGAAAACAAGAGAGAGAGTCCCTGAAAGGTGATGCTTGGCAGTCATATAATTTAGCCAAAAATAAAGTATACCAAAAGCTAGGAGAGTTGGATTAATGAATACATTCAAAATGTCGAAGCGCTTTGCACTTCGACATTTTTCACTTCATTTCCCGCTAACTCAATAATTCCTTGATATCTTCCTCTGTAAGAGTGCCCATGCGTTCAATTTTCGGATCGATGACTTCCTCTATCAGATGCCGCTTCCTATCTTGCAATTCATTCATCTTTTCCTCTATTGTCCCTTTTGCTACAAGCTTGATTACCTGAACCGTTTGCTTTTGACCTATCCGATGCGCGCGGTCAGCAGCTTGTTCTTCTACGGCAGGATTCCACCAGCTATCGTAAAAAATAACGGTGTCTGCACCAGTTAAGTTAAGCCCGGTCCCACCTGCTTTTAAGGAAATCAGAAAGATGTCTCGTTCGCCGGCATTATATCTGTTACATAATTCCACTCTTTCCTCTGAAGGAGTCTGTCCGTCTAAATAGAAATAAGAGTTTCCTTGACTAGCAAGTTCTTGCCCAATCATTTGCAGCATTTTCGTGAATTGAGAAAAAATCAACAGCCGACGTCCAGAACGTCTTGCATCTTCAACAATTTGCATTAGCTGTTCAAATTTTGCCGAAGTCCCTTCAAATCCATTTACAAACAGTCCGGGATGACAGCAAATTTGACGCAGACGCGTTAAACCGGCTAGGATTTTAATACGATTTTTCCTTATCGTTTCCTTATCCAAATGTTTTAAGGTCTTATGACGTAGCTTGGCCAAATATCCGGCATAAAGTTTCTTCTGTTCTGGTAGTAATTCGCTCGTTTCCAGCACTTCCTTTTTCCGAGGTAATTCAGCAAGTACATCCTCCTTAACCCTGCGCAGCATAAATGGGCGAATCCTCCGAGCAATCTGTTTATGCGTTAACTCACTATACTCCCTTAACCCTAAGAATAATTCGGGAAAAACGACATGAAAGATAGACCAGAGTTCCTCCAACGCGTTTTCCATCGGTGTTCCCGTTAAGGCAAAACGATGGTGGGCCTTTAGCTTTTTCACGGCACGGGCCGTTTGGGTTAAGGGATTTTTAAACACTTGGGCTTCATCAAAAAATACAACATGAAATTCCTGCTTCTCGTACCACCTCAGATCACTTCGTAGCAAAGGATAGCTTGTGATGAGCACGTCTATATTTTCAAGCTCGGTTTGCAGCTTTACACGTTCAGACTTGTTTCCATCCATGACCACCATCTGAATCCCGGGTGCAAATTTCATCATTTCGCTTTGCCAGTTATACGTAACAGACGTAGGACACACAATCAATGCCGGTCGTCCTTTTTCACGAATAATAGGAAGTTCGGATAAAATAAAGGCGATACTTTGAACAGTCTTTCCAAGTCCCATATCGTCTGCCAGAATTCCTCCGAATCCATAACTAGCAAGGGTTTTCATCCATTTAAACCCGTGTTTTTGATAGTTTCGCAAAACTCCTTCTAACTGTGTCGGAACATGAAACTGCAATCGTTCTGGATGTTGAAGTTTCTCTAGAAACTCACGAAAAGATGCTTCCATTGAAACGGCATCACGATCCTCAAAATAATTGAGTAGCCTAAGTCCCTCCACAACAGGTACTTCGAAGCTCTTTTCCCATTCATCATCTTGAACAGGGACAGCATGCAAGAAACGCTGAATTTCTTCCATCTCTCTCGTCTCTAAGGATAGCAATGCACCATCACGCAACCGGTAGTACTTCCTCTTTTCTTCCAGTGCTGCTAAAACTTCTTTAATCTCAGTCTCTGGAATACCATCAATGGTAAACGTAAACTCAAGCCAGTGCGTCTTTTCCTTATAATGCTTTACCTTGATTTTCGGTATCGTCGTTTTTGGTAAAATTCGCATGCGCACGGCGGTTGTCGCATACACTTGAACGACCTTCTGCAATTTAGGTAATTCATGGTACAAAAAATGATATTCTAATTCTTCATTTTGAAGATAGTAGCCGCTTTCCGTTTGGTTAAACTGGCCCTCTCCCATTAGTTCGAGAATTGCTTCTTCTTTCTCCATATCTCGAATAATCATCGAACCTACCCTTGGCTGCTGGTAATCTAGTGGATTAATAACAACATTTTCATAATGAAACTCTAATCCCGCAAGCAGGCGATTTTTCACTCGATCCAAGTAGAGTTTTGCCTGTAGTGGGGTTTTATGAAGCTGTGCAGTAATTTCCCCAGATAAATGGACCTCCCCGATTTTTCTTAAGGATGGCAATAATTTTTCCATGTAATATTTCAATTGATGATTAGGTATGGGAATTTCATTTGTTCTTGAACTCCCTAGCATTCGCTTTAATTCATAGAGACGCTCTGCTTCTCCTCTTTTTATGACAACGACTTTCCCGGCCGATAAAACGGTGTCATATTCTTTTAATATCATCATCTCACTTAGACCGTGAATGATGAGTTGATGTCCGTTTTCCTCATTACCAGTAAATTCAAATGTTAATGGTAACGGTTCATCGGAAACTAGGAAATGATGAAAGCTTTTCCCATTGTATTGTAAGGTTACTTGTGGCGCACGAACCAATAGCGGTTCGACTCTCTTCCAAAAGGATGCCGGAACGAGTAACATCCCCCGGTCCTGATGTGACGCAGTTGGCATGATCCGACGATACATTTTCTCACCATCCATAACAAGAATGAGCTGCTGAATGATGGCATCGGTTACGTTGTCGAAACAATACTCGGTTGGGTCGTATAGGAATTCGTTTGAGAGTGCTTGACTCCTCCCGTCCCTAACACTTTCGAGTAATTCGCGAATATCAGCGATTCTCCGTGATGCGATGGAAATTTCAATACCAAAACAGGCATTTCCCTCAACAGTAACACCTTTACAGAAAAAAGCTGTATCCAGAACTTGTCTATTTTCAAAATGGATTTGTTGGCCACTTGTAGGGGTTTGTTTCGACTCAAATAATCGCAGCAATCCTTCTGATAGCCCACTCTCTGTTCCATCCTCGGTATGTTCGTCAAATTTCATCTCTTGCTGATGATGCATCAAAGCAAGTAATACAGCGGCAACATGTTGGCACTCTTTATCTATGGAAGAAAGCGATGGACAGTTACAGGTCGCTTGAAATCCTTTAGGATGGCTCTCAAGGTAAACTCGGAAACACTCCACTCCTTGGACAGTAGCTTTTAACGAATTAGGAGTTACTTCCTCCACCGTAACTTTTCCATTACGATAAAAGGCCTCTCCTTTTTTAAAGGAGACAGCCCCACAGCGCTCTTTGATGATTTTTTGATTGAGGTTAATTTGCATCGGGTTGGCTCCTTTCTTTTAAAACAGGCGTTCTTCACTCTAGTACCCTTTTGAAAAATCCACCTTATTATGCAACTCTTCGTTTTGTTCGATTCTCTTCAATGTATCGATAAAACACATAACAGCTTCATCCAGGTCGGTTATCGCTGAAATATGTGGAGTAATAGTAACATCCTCGCAATCCCATAATGGTGATTCTGTTGGTAATGGTTCGATATTCACAACGTCCAGCACTGCATGCCGTACTCTTCCTTCATTTAATGCATCAATCAGAGCCGCTTCATCTACTGTTGCTCCCCGACCTACATTAATAAAAGCTGCCTTTTGGAAATAGCTGAATAACTCTCTATTAAAGAGTGACTTCGTTTCATTTGTTAATGGTAGCGTGCTAATTACCCAGTTAGCTTCAGATATAAATGCTTCAGCATTTGATGTGGTAGTAACTTTTTGAAAGTATTCTTTTGTTTTCCCGCTTTGAGAAACGCCGTATACAGTCGCTCCAAATGAAGAAAAGGTACGGGCAACCTCTTGTCCAATTTCCCCAGTTCCAAAAACGACAAAAGTTTGCTCCTTTATCATCAAAGGTGGTTTTCGAATCCACTTCTTTTCTTGCCGTTTCTCTTCAAAATAGTTCTGATGTTGCAAATCCTTTAACACATAGCTTAAACAATACTCACTAATTCTTTGCCCAAATGAACATATGGTTCGAGTAAGAAGCACATTATATTCCTGCCAACCATCAAGTGCTAAATAATTATTCACACCCGCATTAAAGGAATGAACCCATTTAAGTTTTGAAAGATTAACATTTTCAATGGGTGCGAAACCAACGTATGCATCAGCCCAATCCATATCCTTATCGGTTATTTCTTCAGCCGGTACAAAACAGAAATTTTGTGAAATATTTGGTGGCAATTGCTTTTGAAAGGCCTCCTTATACGGGCCTGCCACAAGAATGTTATTAATTTTCATCTAGAATTCCTCCAATATGAGACAATCAATGCTTCCACAATCTATTAATCATCACTTAGGACTTGGTCTTTCCCTTCAATGATTAACTCCAGTTCATTATAAAAGTTGAGTTCAAGCGGTGCTGGCAAACGTTCCATAATCTCTTTAATTTCTTCAAGGTTCTCCGCTTCTTCAATAGTGACTGGGGGTTGGTCTAAATTCTGATACCAAACCTTTACTTCATCAATAAACTCATAAAAATCCAATTCAAACCGTTCAGCCCAATCAGCCCCTTCATCACCTAAAGTTTTCGACATCATATCCCAATCCTCAAGAGCGATTTCTAATTTCTTTACTACAGTATTCATCATGTTATCACCTTCCATTTTTCAACTATTCCGATTAGTATTATACTTAATAATATTATTATATTTGTAATGTTTTGTTAGATAGGAGATATAAAAGATGAAAAAAAGTAAGATTCATTACGCATGGATTATTGTTTTTGTAACCTTCTTATCCTTTTTGGCTGTTCAAGGTGGGCGACTTGCTTTCGGGGCATTCATGGAACCATGGGAAAATGATCTTAGCATGAATAGAGCAACGACCTCCCTTATTTCCACTCTAAGCTTTGTCATTTATGGAATATCACAGCCTTTTATTGGAAGGCTCGTTGATCGCTTTGGCGCCCGGATTATTATTTCCGTAAGTACGCTAATTGTAGGAATTAGTTTCCTGTTTATGACCTTTATCACCCAACCATGGCAATTGTTTGTTCTATATGCCTTTGTTTCAATAGGAGTAGGCGGTGCGTCAAACGTTGCTGGTACGGTTCTTGTCATGAAATGGTTCAGACAAAAACGTGGACTTGCGCTAGGAATTTTGGAAGCAGGCTTTGGCTTTGGACAAATGCTGATTGTTCCCGGATCCTTGCTACTTATTCATTATATGAATTGGCGCATCACAAATCTACTATTAGCCTTGTTTTTATTAGTTGTTGTCTTCCCCGTTGTCCTGTTATTGTTACGGAATCAACCATCTGAAAAAGGGATGCTGCCTCTTGGAGGTGCAATGGAGGAACCTTCTATTTCTTCTAATGAAAAAGTAGACCAGGTTCATTTTTCAGTCCGAGACGTACTGCGAAAGAAACAGTTTTGGTATTTAATCCTACCTTTTACTGTTTGCGGATTTACAACTACCGGTCTTATGGATACCCATCTTATTCCTTATGCCAACAGTTGTGGGTTTTCAACAACTGTAATAAGTGCCACTGTTAGTATTCTAGCCGCATTCAATGTGATTGGAATTTTATTATCAGGTGTCATCGTTGATTATTGGAGTTCACGAAAGTTGCTAGTATTCTTATATTTTACCCGCGCCATCGCTATTTTACTTCTTTTAACAGCACACAATCCAGCTTTATTACTGGCATTTTCGGTTCTTTTCGGACTTGTCGACTTTGCTACTGTAGCACCTACTCAGCTCTTGGCCACACAATTATTTAAACAATATTCGATTGGCTTCATCGTTGGATGCCTTTCATTGGGTCACCAAGTAGGCTCAGCACTAGGTTCTTATTTACCGGGGTTATTTTTTAGCATGACTGGTTATTATGATCTAGCTCTTTATCTATCCATCATCATATTAGTTGCAGCCACATTCTTAAACCTATTATTGCCGGAACCTGAAAAAATGAAAGCGAAAAATGAGAAAACGGTGGAGCTTCAAGGTTGATAGAGGACCAAATGAAAAGGACAACTCCATTTGGAATTGTCCTTCTTAATTTTTGGACCAAACGAACCGTCCCCTTGGTCCATTACCAAGCCACCTAGCCAACGCTTCAATATCTTTTGAAAAAATCCGATCCTTCGTAATAGAAGGAACTACCACCCTTCCTTCCATATAAAACTTCCTTGTATGTGTAGCCATTTTTTCAATGCCCCGATACTCAACGGCTTGCATCGCACAGATCATTTCAATCGTCAATACTTTTCTTACATTTTCGATAATGGTATAGGCATGCCGGGCTCCAATTGTGCCCATACTGACGTGGTCTTCTTGATTGGCGGAAGAAGGGATGGAGTCAACACTTGATGGATGGGCAAGTGTTTTATTTTCTGAAACTAGCGAGGCGGCCGTATATTGCATAATCATCGCTCCTGATTGAAGACCAGGCTCGGGGCTTAAAAAAGCCGGTAAATCATTGAGCTGTGGGTTTACTAACCGTTCGATTCGTCTTTCAGATATACTTGCAAGCTCGGCGGTAGCAATTTTCAAAAAATCCATCGCCAGTGCAATCGGTTGGCCATGGAAGTTGCCGCCGGAAATGACTTTTTCTCCATTATTAAAAATCAAGGGGTTGTCAGTCGCAGCATTCATTTCGATTTCTAACTTTTCTTTCACATAGTTTAAAGTTTGCCAAGTGGCTCCATGCACCTGTGGAATACAACGTAAGGAGTACGCATCTTGAACACGAATTTCGCCTTGGGAGGTAACCAACAGACTGCCTGAAAGGATGTGCCGTATACGTTTGGCTACTTCTACTTGTTCAGGATAACCTCTTGCCTTATGAATCTCTTCATCAAAGGCATCGATAATCCCTCGTAATCCTTCAATCGTAAGGGATGCAATCCATTCTGATTGTTTTGCCAGATTCTCAGCCTCTATTAAATTAACAACACCCATGGCTGTCATTGCTTGTGTCCCATTAATAAGGGCTAGGCCTTCCTTTGCCTCCAACGAAATGGGCTGAATCTTTGCAGCTGATAAAGCAATATGGGCAGCTTCCTTTTTACCATTATAAACGACTTCGCCTTCCCCCATTAATGCTAAGGCCAAATGAGATAAGGGGGCCAAATCCCCACTTGCACCTAATGACCCTTGGGATGGCACTTGTGGGTGAATATGCTGGTTAACAAACTCAAGCAATGTTTCAATTACAATAGGTCGAACACCTGAATACCCTTTTAATAGCGCATTTGCTCTTAGAATTAACATCGCCCTTGACACAATCTCGGGAAACATTTCACCCACACCGCAAGCATGGGAATGAATTAAATTTTGCTGAAGGTCCTTGACATGCTCTTTTTTTATCAAAACATCACTAAATTTTCCAAACCCAGTCGTAATCCCGTAAACAATCTTTCCTTTGTTTACAATATCCTCGACTGCTTTACGGTTTTCCTTTACATTCGCCATCGCTTCATTTGAAGCGACAACTTTCTTATCCTCATATAATAGCTTATACATATCTTTTATCGTTAAAGTCTTTCCATCAAGAACTATCAAAGGAGACCACCTCCCTATTTTACGCATCTATCTCTCCTCTCCTTATAACCGGTCAAAAATGATAACATTACATGCACGCCTGCTTTCACCGTTGCACCTGTTGTGTCTTTATTCGGGTCTAGACAAACAAGATCCATTGCTTTTACTTTTTCAGCTTTGCCAGCGAGATAAACGGCCTCAAATAATTCCTCTGTTCTCATCCCTCCTGGCGAGGAAGCTGGTGCGCCTGGTGCTATGCCGATATCCAATACATCCATATCGACGGTTACATAAATGGTATCCGCTTTTTGGCTTAAAACTTGGAGCGCTTGTTTAACCGTATGTTCCATCCCTTTTTTCCTAGCCTCTTTCAGAGTGATATAGTTGACGTGTGCTTCATCGGCGTATTGTTTTAAAGATTTAGCGTTAAAAAAACCATGAAGGCCAATATTATAAACATTTTCTCCCTTTACAGTTTTACTTTCGATTAAATTGCGAATGGGGGTACCGTTGGTTGGGCCATCCGTTTTCAGATCGCGCAGGTCAAAATGGGTATCAAATTGGAGAATTCCAATTTCCTCGTTGGGATGGGCTACCTTCCAACCTTTTACAAGCATGGCGGTAATAGAATGATCCCCTCCGATACTAAGTGGAAGTGTATTTGGATGGTTTTTTCTCATGGCAACCATTGCTGCCATAATATTTTGGTGGCAAATTGCTATATCTGTTACATGCTGCTTTACATCCCCTAAATCTATAACCTTTAAACCCTGTAAGTCTATATCATAATCTAGATTATAAGGGTAAAAAAATTTCCAAGCCTTCCGTATGACATCAGGCGTTTCACTTGCTGCTGATGCACTAATGGACGAGCGCGATAACGGAACACCCAGAATGGTTACATCAATACTTTGCCAATTGACGAGATCGGTAGTATCAATAGTTTGAATCCATTCATGGACTTTTGGTTCGGCAATGCCAGACCCTTTAGTCCATATAAAGGATGGAGGATTAAACATCGGATAGGGATAGTTGTTCATACAAGCTTCCCTTCCTTTACGACAATATTTCCATTTTTAATAACCGTGTCTGTATGGTTGACTCCGTAATGATACTGTAATTGCATGTAATTCGATACATCTAACATAAGCAGATCTGCTTTTTTACCGACTTCTATACTACCAATTTCATGGCCACATCGAATCGCATGAGCGGCATTGATTGTCGCAGCCGTAATTACTTCTTCAGGTGTCATTCCCATTTGTAAACAACCCAAATTCATGATAAATGGCATCGACACCGTAGGGGATGAGCCAGGATTACAGTCCGTGGCAAGGGCAACTGGTACACCTAAATCAATCATCTTTCGGCCATTTGCATACTTTTCCATTAGAAAAAAAGCAGTTCCCGGAAGAAGTACACCAATGACCCCTTTTTCGGCCATTTTCTTTAGCCCCTCCTCCGAAGCCTTTAGCAGGTGGTCTGCTGATATAGAGCCAATCTCTGCAGCAAGCTCGGCTCCTCCATAAGCTTCCATTTCATCAGCATGGATTTTCGGGAGTAATCCGTACTGTAACCCTGCCAATAAGATTTTTCTTGATTGCTCCGGTGTAAATACACCGCTTTCACAAAAAACGTCATTAAATTCTGCAAGCTTCCCTTCCGCTACCTTCGGAATCATTTCTTTCGTTATCAAATCAACAAATTGGTCTGGAATTTTTTTATACTCTGCTGGAATGGCGTGGGCACCCATAAAGGTACTGACAAGATCAATTGAATGGGTTTGATTCAGTTTCTTTGCAACTTCCAATTGCTTAATCTCTGATTCTACTGTTAGGCCATAACCGCTTTTTACCTCCACCGTGGTAACACCATGCTGTAATAAGGTATCTAAGCGCTTTTTACTTTCATTATATAATTGTTCAAAGCTGGCTTCTCTTGTAGCCAGTGTTGTAGCATAAATGCCACCACCAGCATCCATAATTTCCATATAAGAAGAACCGTTCAACCTCATCGTAAATTCATTTTCACGGCTGCCGGCATAAACCAAATGGGTATGGGGGTCAACAAGCCCAGGCAGTACAATTTTACCTTCTGAATTAATAATCGTAGCCTCTTCCAATCGGCCTTGAAATTGTTGAATAAGTTCTTCATCCTTGCCTACCGCTTTGATTTCCCCATTTTCCAGCCAGACACTACCATTTTTAATGATATGGAGTTCTTTCATTTTTTTCCCTTTTAGAGGTGCGGAGGAACTTCCTTTCAGCGTAATCACTTCATTGGCATTTCTGATAAAAATTGGTTTTAATGACATCTGATTCTTCCTTTCTATAAAACTCTAGTCTGGAAGATGGAACTACCCCTGCGTACAATAATTGAAGCAGGGGCTCATTTATTTGATGGGTAGCTCATCTACTCCTCCATCATCGGAATATGAATACCATGCTTCTTGGCTGCTTCTTTCGCAAGTTCATATCCGGCATCGACATGCCTGACAATTCCCATTCCGGGATCTGTCGTTAATACTCTTTCGAGACGTTGTTCCGCTTCTTTCGTACCATCGGCCACAATGACCATGCCGGCGTGGATGGAATACCCCATGCCGACCCCGCCGCCATGATGAATAGATACCCAGCTTGCACCACCAACACTATTAATCAATGCATTTAATAATGGCCAATCGGCAACGGCATCGCTGCCATCGAGCATTCCTTCCGTTTCACGGTTCGGCGAAGCGACCGAGCCTGAATCAAGATGATCACGGCCGATAACAATGGGGGCCTTCAACTCCCCTTTTGCGACCATATCGTTGATGATTTTGCCGAACCTCGCCCGCTCACCATAGCCTAACCAACAAATGCGGGCAGGGAGTCCTTGAAATTGAATTTTTTCCTGGGCCATTTTAATCCATCTGCATAGATGAGGATTATCACTAAATTCCCGAAGGATAACCTCATCTGTTTTATAAATATCACTAGGGTCACCCGACAAGGCAACCCAACGGAAGGGACCTTTTCCTTCACAAAATTGCGGACGGATGTAGGCCGGAACAAAACCAGGGAAAGAAAATGCATCCTTAACTCCTTCTTCTTTTGCAACCTGACGAATGTTGTTGCCATAATCAAAAGTGATAGCACCAAGCTCTTGCATCTTTAACATGGCACGAACATGGGTGGCAATGCTATTCCTTGATTGCACTTCATAATTTTTCGGGTCATGTTTTCTGAGGTTTTCAGCTTCTTCCAATGTCATATGGACTGGAATATAACCATTTAAGGGGTCATGAGCAGAGGTTTGATCTGTTAAAATATCCGGAATAAAGCCCTTATCAATCATTTTAGGTAGCATTTCGGCGGCATTCCCTAACAAACCAATTGAAAGTGCCTTTCCTTCTTGCTTTGCAGTTATTGCCATATCAATCGCTTCGTCCATATTTTCTGTCATTGTATCTAAATATTTCGTGTCAAGACGACGTTGTATTTTTTTACGGTCCACTTCAATGGCTATACAAACACCATCATTTAAAGTAACGGCTAAGCCTTGAGCCCCGCCCATTCCGCCTAGTCCTGAAGTCAATGTAATGGTGCCTTTTAAACTACCGTTAAAATGCTGTCTAGCACATTCCGCAAATGTTTCATACGTTCCTTGCACAATTCCTTGACTACCAATATAGATCCAACTACCTGCGGTCATTTGGCCAAACATTATGAGGCCCTTCCGATCAAGCTCATGGAAGTGATCCCAATGGGCCCAAGCCGGAACAAGATTTGAGTTTGCAAGTAACACCCTTGGAGCATCCTTATGAGTTTTAAAGACGGCAACTGGTTTACCAGATTGAACGAGGAGCGTTTCATCATTCTCTAGATTCTGAAGTGTTTTAACAATAGCATCAAAGCATTCCCAATTCCGCGCAGCCTTCCCAATACCACCGTAAACAACAAGGTCTTCAGGCCGTTCCGCAACATCTTC
This sequence comes from Schinkia acidoalkalinis, assembly GCF_054301215.1. The sequence continues at coordinate 4,215,942 of NZ_CP182573.1, read as the reverse complement.
GTGTAAGTTATTGTGCAGCATCCGAAGTGCCGCCTCCTGAATCCATCCTTTCGTATGAAGCTCGGTTCCTTTATATTGCTGAATGATTCTTTTTTGATTCCCCATCAAACCACTCCTCTTATGCGTTGTGGTATTTAGAGTATATGATATAAAAATATTTTCAGACTGACGAACAAAAAAGACCTAGCTTTTATCTAGGTCTAATTCCGGTATTTTAACTTTGGGCATTCCGGCTGACTGATGAAGAAGAATTTACATTTTTTTGTTTCTTCCTTTTCCTATTTTCCCACCATTGCTTCGTCGTTCCTACAATTCCTTTTGGGAAGAACATCACAACCAAAATATAGATGATTCCAAAAAGAATCAGCCAGCGTTCAAAAATCCAATGGACTTTTGCTAGATCTTTTAAACTATGTTGAGCAAATTCTATTAAACCCGATCCAACGATAGCTCCTATTAACGTTCCTACGCCGCCAATAATCGTCATCATGAGTGCATCCAGTGTAACTTCGATTGAAAAAACAGCCGTATTCACAAAACGCAGACTGATTGCATACAAAACCCCACTAAAACCGGCTATGACTCCGGCGATTACATTAGCGATGATCTTATAATGAATAACCCTAAACCCAAGAGACTCAACACGCCGCTCATTTTCCCGAATTGCTACCAGCACCTTACCCATCGGTGATGCCGTTAATCTTCTTAAAAGCAAGTAAATGAGGACCATACAAACAAGCGTAAGTAGATATAATGAAACCCTATCCTTCAATACGTTGGGGATTGAAAATGTAAACCCTTCCCCACCCATTGTTAATGAACGCCATTTTTCAGCGAGGACTAATAATAGACCAGCTACAGCAAGGGTAAGCATGGCAAAAAAATGGCTTTTTAAACGAAGTGTTAAAATACCGATAAATAAACTTAACAGACCACAAAGCACCACAGTGACCAGGATTGCAAGAAGTACATTGACATACGTATCATCAACCTTTCTCATAAAAAGGGCGATACTATAATTCCCGATTCCGAAAAACATCGCATGACCGAAAGAGACAATCCCGGTAAATCCGAGTAAAAGATCATAGCTCATCGCAAAAATCGCGAAGATAAACACATTCGTCATCAGTATAAGGGTCGTTCGAGAGTCATATACAAACGGCATCACAAAAAGCCCTAAAGAGATCATGATAAGAAATAGATTGAATTTAGAATCCTCGTCTGAATATATTTTTATCATTGCTTCACCACCTCTTCTGACCCCAATAATCCAGATGGTTTAAAAATTAAAATAAGCAACATGATTAACATATTCACGGCAACAGCAAGGTCGGGAACAAAATAAGCAGCATAAGCGCCCAATAAACCAACCAATAGGGCAGCTATAGCGGACCCAAGCACACTTCCCATTCCACCGATGATGACAACAATAAACGCTAAAATCCCATATTCCAACCCAATTTCTGCATGGATAACCCCTGAATAAGGCCCAAGTAAAATACCGGCTAAACCGGCCATTGAAGATCCTAGTATAAACACAAAGATAAACACTTTCCTGATATCGATGCCTAATGCCTGCACCATTTCCTTATTCATCACACCAGCTCGGACGACAAGGCCCAGCTTCGTTTTATTAAGTAAAAATAACAACCCTGCAAACACAATCAAGCCGATTACGATAATAAAAATCCGATATTTTATAATAATCATGTTTTCACCAAATTCCCAACTGCCTGCTAAAAATGAAGGAACCTTGGCCTCGATTATATTGGGTCCCCATACTACCTTGACAAGCTCACCCATCACAAGCATGGCTCCTAAGGTAATCAAAATTTGTTGGATGTGGTTCCCATATACCGGCCTAATGATAAAGCGTTCCAATAAATAACCCAAAAGGGCACCGCTTACAATCGCTACGATCATACCAATTAAAAAATGATTCGTTTCACTATAAGTCCAAATTCCAACATATGCTCCCCACAAAAAGAGGACCCCATGGGCAAAATTCAAAACATCCATTAAACCAAAAATGAGCGTTAATCCTGCAGCCAATAAGAAGATCAGCATTCCTGTCGCCAAGCCGTTAATAGTAATATTCATCAGGATATCCAATATGAGTAACCTCCTTTCCTATACTAGGCAATTCCTAGGTACTTCTGACGGAGTTCTTTATTGTCTTTTAATTCCTGCATATCACCGTGATGAACCGTTCTGCCGTCATCGATTAAATAAAAACAGTCTCCAATAGTGCTCGCCATAATGAAATTTTGTTCCACTAAAACAACCGTCGTATTCCTTTTCATTTGAACAATGGATTCCATCACCTTCTCAACCATGATGGGCGCTAACCCTTTACTAGGCTCATCGATTAATAGAAGATCGTTTTTATTTACATAGGCTCTAGCAATCGAAAGCATTTGTTTCTGCCCGCCACTTAAATAGCCACCCTTTTTCTTCCAAAAGGTTTTTAAATCAGGAAAGAGCTTTAAAATATATTCAAGCCGCTCCCCTGTTTCATCATCCTTATGCTTCATGGCAATTCTTAGGTTTTCTTCAACCGTTAAACCATTGAATATACCTTGGTCCTCTGGAACATAACCGATGCCTTTATTTGCAATCCTTGGGGTATTCCATTTCTGGATTGGCTCCCCTTTAAAGAAAATGGAGCCACTGGAAATGGGATTCAACCCCATAATGGAACGTAACGTTGTTGTTTTCCCGGCTCCATTTCTTCCCAGTAATACAGTGACTTCACCAGCCTTCACTTCAAAGGAAACCCCTTGTAAAATATGATATTGCTGAATATACGTATGGATTTGATCTACCTTAAGAAGCGTCATCGTACAGACCTCCTAAATAAGCAGACTGGACTTGTTCATTATTCATAATCTCTTCAGGTGCACCATCTGCTAACAGTCTTCCATTAAAAAGCACCATAATACTATCCGATAAATCTAATACCATATCGATTTTGTGTTCAATCAATAAAATTGTTCGATTTCTTTCTTCTTTGATATTTTGAATGACTTCCAAAATTTTCGGAACTTCTTCTAAAGACATTCCTGCCGTAGGCTCATCCAATAAGAGCAGTTCTGTGTTTAATGCCAATAGCATTGCAATCTCAAGCTTTCGTTTTTCTCCGTGGGCAAGATTAATAGCAATTTCATTGGCTTTGTTGTCCAATAGAACAAGCTTTAATAATTCATCTGCTTTTCTATTCATTTCTTTATATTTACGATAATGAGAAAACATGTTATAGCGAATACCCGCTTCAGACTGGACAGCCAGACGGACATTTTCAAAACAGGTTAAATTAGGGAATACGTTTGTGATTTGGAAGGAGCGACCAATGCCAAGGCGTGTGCGATAAGTTGGAGATAAATTCGTTATGTCTTTCCCATTAAAAATAACTTTTCCATTCGTCGGTTTTAATTGCCCGCTTACTAAATTGAAAAAGGTCGTTTTACCTGCCCCATTCGGTCCAATAATGGATTTTAGTTTATTTTTTTCGACTTTACTATTTACATCATTGACTGCTACATGACCGCCAAAGGCGATTGTAAGATTTTTCGTTTCTAAGATTGCTTCCAAAATGCTCACCCGCTTTTTATTAAAAATAGAATGAAAAAGGGGAAAGCCTCTATAGTTCTCCCCCTATTGGAATATCAATAAAGATTAATTTTGAATCGGAGGTGCCGTTTCCTCCGGTGAAAGTTCGCGAATTAACACAGGCACCGGATAATCAAAACCTTCCTTTTTCTCAAGAGTTATGGCATATAATGTTTGCAAGGCTTGATGATCCTCGGGGCGGAATGTCATTTTTCCTTTTGGTGTCTCAAACGACATCCCCTCCATGGTTTTAATTAAAGTATCTGCATTAATGTCCCCATTCGTTGCTTTAAGCGCTTCCACAATGGCGATTGCGGCGGTCATACCACCAGGAGTAAATAAATCCGGTGTTTCACCATTGAAACGCTTTTGATGCTCTTTAACGAGCCAATCATTCACTCCATTTTTAGGTAAGGTATAATGGTAAACTGTAAAACCTTCCATTCCTACAACATCTTGCATTGTTTTTAAAGCAGCAATGTCCGGCGCACCTGTCGAGAGTTTAATTCCCTTCTCTTGTACCTTCATATCTGATAGCTGTTTCCATGGCGGATTGGCGCCAGCCCAAATGACGAATAAATAATCAGGTTTTGCATCAATAATACGTTGAATATTAGAAGTAAAGTCAACTGAATCAGGTGCGGCATATTCTTCAACTGCAATTTTAGCACCTAAATCAACAGCAGCATTCTTAAATGCCGTTACCCCATCCCGGCCAAAAGCAGAATCTGGAGCTAATGTTGCAATCGTTACTCCCTTCTTCGCAATCGCTGCAGCACCCGCTACGGCATCCTGTGAAGAATTTCGTGCTGTACGGAAAATGTATTTATTCCAGTTCGCTCCTGTAATTGAATCTGCAACAGCTGGCTCAACTACCATTATTTTTTCGTATTCTTCCATCAAAGGGAGAACGGCAAGGGTATCCCCAGAGGAGCTCGAACCCACAATAAAATCTGCTCCTTCGTCTAATAGTTTCGTAGCTTTTTGGACAGCAACATCCGGTTTCGTCTCCGTATCTTCCACAACGAATTCAATCTTTTTCCCGGCAACCTCCATTGTTCCATTTGTTGCATAATCCAGCCCAAGCTCAAATCCTTTTAGCGTTTGTTTCCCATAAGCCTCTAGTGCCCCTGTTAAAGAAGCAAGAACCCCTATTTTGATTGTTTCTTTATCACTAGACTTTTGGGTTGCTTTATTGCTGCTTGTGCTCGAATTACCCCCGGATGAATCAGATGCACACCCGGTAACAAAAATCATCATAATAATGATCATGATGCCAAGCCAGCTTAGCGCTCGCCTCTTACCCTTCATTTAACATTCCTCCCTTTTAGTAACCCAAGGTTTTCTTACCTATTCACTTACAGGTGAGACTTCCTTTATTTTACATCTTCTCCCCATTTTATTGCGGTAGCAGCCCATGTATAACCAGTACCTGCGCTAACAGTTACAACTAAATCACCATTCTTTAGTTTTCCTATCTCTTTCGCAACATGTAGACCAATACAAGGATCAAGGGCAGACATATGCCCGTAATGATCTAAATAGATGGACTGCTCTTCTGTAAGCCCCAGCTTTTTCAGCAATTCTTTATACATTGATTTTTTCGTATGAAGAGGCAACAATAAATCAATATCCTCTTTTTTATAGCCACTTTTTTGAACAGCTTCCTGTACAACCTTCACAAAATTTGGAACAGTGATTGGATCCAACCTTTCCTTCATCTCCAGCGGATTGGTTACATCTAAAAAATGCATTTTATTTTTAACTGAATTTACTGAGGGTACATATACAGACCCGCCAGCTGGAATTTTCACATCATCATGAAAAGATCCATCCGTTACAATACTTGATCCTAATAATTGATTTTTTCCATTCCTTTGAATGAGAGCAGCCGCACCACCATCTGCAAAATTAAACATAAATCTCGATCTCGGGTTCTCGTAATCTATAATATGAGATTCCTTACAACCTCCAACAAGTAAAATGTTATGAATAGTCTTATCGGATACTACCATATCCTTTGCTACCTTCAATGCGAGTGGAAAGCACGAACTAACATTCATTAATTCAAAAGCATAAGCATTCCTTGCCCCTAATTCGTGTTGGATTTTTGCAGCACAAGACCATACGTTGAAATCTTTATATGGACTGCCAAAATAAATAATCACATCAATTTCTAAAGGGTCAATTTTATTTAAAATGGGACGCGCCGCTTCAATCGCCATGTCTGAGCCATGCATGTTCGTATTTGAAACATGCTTTTGATAGAGCCCAAATTTTTCAATGATAATTTCTTTTGGAATACCGGTTTTCAATTCTACATCATGTGCGGTTTCAATATTTTCCGGCAAAAAAATACCAGTTTCTGTGATTCCAATGGATTCGGCCATAAAGTCAACCCCTTCTACTTGTATATTGTTTTTTAAGCAATGATTTATCAATCTTACCTGTTGCGTTCTTCGGTAAAACGCTTACAAAATGAATTTGTTTAGGAACTTTATATTTTGCCAAATATTTTTTACAGTGGGCTTGAATTTCTTTTTCTGTTAATGTTGATCCATTATTTAATGCAATTATTGCGATTGGAACCTCCCCCCATGTTTCATCGATGACACCGATAACTGCTGCCTCGAGTACTTGATTCAACGCCATGATAATCTGCTCTATTTCTAAAGGATAAATATTCTCGCCACCTGAAATAACCATTTCTTTTTTTCTACCCGCAATATAAACAAAGCCATTTTTATCCTTTTTCACTAGATCCCCTGTCAAAAACCATCCATCCCTGAATGAATCAGCCGTTTCCTTTGGAAGATTCCAATATTCTTTAAAGACATTTGGACCTTTTACCCAAAGTTCCCCTACCTCTTCACAGCCTACGTCCTGACCTATAGAATTAACAACTCTAATATCTGTAAACATAGCGGCTTTCCCGATTGAGCCTGTAGTGTGCAGGTAATTTTCCTTCGTTTGCATAAACACCGTTGGTGAAGTTTCTGTCATACCATATCCCTGACCAAACGGTAACCCTATATCATGAAAAAATGATATAAGTTCCAGTGGGCATGGAGCTCCACCGCTATAAAACCATCGTATAGATGAAAAATCCGTAGTATTAAAATTATTGTTTTTACGAATTGAATCATGAATTGTTGGAACACCCATTACAAGCGTGACACGATATTGCTCTATTAATTTCAAAACTTGAGTAGGGTCAAATTTAGAAGGAATAATAACGGTTCCACCCATTAATAAGACTGGCAGTGAAAACAGCCCAATCCCGCCAATATGAAATAATGGGAGTAGTGTAATGGTGACATCGTTCGAAGTAATATCTAATGCTAACTGATTGTTTAATACATTCCAAAACATGTTCTCTTGGGTTAAAACAGCACCCTTTGGGCGGCCAGTTGTCCCGGATGTATAACAGATCATAAATGAAGAATCTCCATCTGCTTCTTGGACTGAAACTCCCTCTTTAGGGTATGGTTGAACCTGCTCTAGAAAAGACTTTATACCGCTGTCAAGCCATAGTACAGAAGAGATATTTGTTTGATTAATAATTTGTGTTCCTAAATCCTCAAATTCTTTACCAATGATTAACATTGTAGTTTGACTATCTGTCATTTGAAATGATAGCTCGGTGGATGATAAACGAGTATTGAGTGGTACTATAATACTGCCAATCTTCGCAGCCGCAAACAAAATCATCATATAATCAACCCCATTAGGGAGTAACAAACCGATTCGGTCACCTTTTCGTATAGAAAATTTTTCTTTTAGGCATAGCGCTATTTGATTAATATTCTCAGACATTTGTTTATAAGTAACCTGTTCATTTTCACCAATTAGGGCAATTTTATTTGGAGTAATTTGTGCTCTTTTATCAATACAATAATTGATTCCATGCAATTCTTTTCACTCCTTTGCACTTAATCCATTGAAGATCATTCCCATAACATCTTCGAAAACATGTTCTGGTACATCCGCATTCTCCCAATAAACCCATCGCATCCCGATGAACTGGCTAATTCCCATTAAACAATAAGCAATGGTCTCCAAATCATAATCCTTCAAACTACCATTTTTTATACCTTTCTTTAATTCCCTTACATGACCTTCAGCCAATCTTCGGTAATAGCTACGATATAAATTTTCATCCACAAGCAGTGCTTGTTGCAATATACTATAAAGGTTCCGATGCTCCTTAACCCAAGAAAAAAACGTTTGAAATCCTATCCGTAAGATTTGTTGATAGTCTTTGACCTCGCCAATTTCACCCTTTATTTTGCTCCGAAAATCCTTGCTCATCTGCATAATCAATTCTTGAAAAATATCATACTTGGACGGGAAGTAAATATAAAATGTTCCCTGTGCAACCGATGCTTCTTTTGTAATATCAACAATGGAAGCTTGAAAATAACCTGTTTCACCAAAAATCTTTTCAGCAGCCGCCAATAGTTTTTGTCTTGTTTTACTTCCTCTTTTCGTAAGAGGGGCTTTTATTTTACTGTTTTTATATTCATCTGAATATGAAATATGAATCACCTCTCATATTCAAGATATTATGGTTTGACACAAATTATGATTGGTATTTTAATATTCACCACTATTAAATCACTTCTGTAATCATGAATATGTTGGCATTCCTATTTCATCCCAATAATGCTTTTCAAAACACAAAAGGGCAGTCCAATAAGTCGATTTTTCGACTATTGGATGCCCCAATAATTGTTAAAAGGATACTCCTATTAAATAATGGTTAGAAGGGATTCAACCCCGCCGTGTAAAGGCAACATTACTTGAAAATTTCTTTATGTTCTTCTTTTATTACCTTGAGTGTATCTTCAATTGACATCTCCTCTTGATTAAGTCGGTAACTATGCAAAGATTTTACAGAATCAGATTTACAATTGCCGTAAAAAATATGTATAAGTTCTTCCGTTCCCGCATTCCATTCTTCAATGTACCGATCCCTAAAGAATGCCTTTATTTTTTCAAATTTCTCATAAACCACGTAATAGTTCATTTTTGTTTCATTTACAAAATATTGTTTTGTATTAACTAAATTTTGAATAACCATTTTTTATTAAACACCTCATAATTATTTTTTTGAATTTAAAAGCAAATACGGCATATGTGATTTAAGAGAAAAATTGACCAATAGACTCCTTATATCTTACCCTCCATTCATTTAATTCTAGTAAAACGCATTTTTTTAACATTAATCTATAATATATCAACGTTCTTAATTAAACCATATAGGACTAGCTATTACAATAAAATCCGTCCGTCAATAACAGACAGAACTTGCCAGCTTTTTTCGACGTTTGAAAATGAAAAGAGGCTCAAATCGCAATCCCTACCTATAGGAATTGGAACTGAGCCTCTAGTTGACCAGTGGGCAAAATCAAGTAAATTTAATTTACATTAACAGCTTCAGCCTGCTGTTTCGCTAATTCAGCACCTAAAAACTTAGCCAATTGTAACATTCCAAATTTTCCAGCCGCTGTTTCAGCCTCGCTATTGTAATTTGTGTTCGTATTAATATCATATGTGTATAGGCTGCCATTTTCATTTCTGATAAATTCAATCCCAGCTACAGCAATATTCTGTTCTTTCAGGAATGCTTCATATTTTTGAATGATCGGATCGTTAAAATCAGCAATGATTTGGAATTTCGGTTTTTGCTCAACATCTTCACCTACTGGACAAAAAAGATCTCCAATATTACATGCATCCGCAGGACATAATTCAAAACCACCAGAAGTATCTACTTGAACAGCATAGAAAAACTTACCACCAATAAATTCACAACGAGTAATCGATTGGTCTGGTGATTTGATATATTCTTGAATCAATGTGATTCCATCAATTGGCTCATCAAAGGCAGGGCTATTTACATATTGTTTTAAAGCTTCAATCGAATGAAATAACTGTACACCCAATCCTTTGCCAGTCCGATTATGTTTGGTTATGAAAGATTCAGTTCCAATTTTTTCAGCCGCTTGAATGATTTGTTCTTTGCCGACAGCAGCAATTGTTTTTGGTGTTTGAATACCCGCTTTTTCAAGCGCATTATATTGCTTCACCTTACTAAGTTCAAGGTTAATTGCCTTGGTACCATTAAACACTTTGCAATTATGCCTTTCCAACCATGAAAGAACATTGTCTGCTAATTCAGGTGCAAAACGATGGCCTCGGGTATGAGAAGACGCGCTCATACGGTTATAAAAAACGCCTTCTGGAGGCTGCTCTGTCAAATCCAACAAACCTTCATCCAAATGCCATTCTTCATATGGCAAGCCTAATTCCTCTAATCTTTTTGTTAGATGCACAGTCCATTCACTATTTTCATGTATGATATAGATCTTGCTCATTTTTAATTCTCCTTTACATATATGTCTGTCCAAGTTGTGTACCTTTCTATTTTACTTTATTTCAACAAGGTTTCAATTAATCTGGCCTCGATAGTTAAAAATTTTGAAATAGTTGCTTGTTATACTGAAGTAGTATTCCTGAATTTGTTATAGGTTATTTTCGAACTGCAAACTTCTTATTAGTAAGTACATTTATCACTTCTGACTCACTCATTCCAGTTTTAACCATATTAGAGTGCAATAACTTAATAACAGCAATATCTCTAGCAGAATACCCAGTTATTTCATTTCCATATTGGTAGAATATACTGTCTGAATATCTAGTTGAATCATTACCTAATCCTAAAATCTGAGTTAGTTCTTCTCTTATTACACTATTCCTATGGGTACGGTTACTAATGCTTGAGTTTATACCTATCTCACCAATTAGGATTCTTTCACTGTCATCTGAAGCATATCGGAAATATCCATAACTTTCACGGCCTGTATATCCTTCAAAATGTTGGCTGAATTCACTTTCAGGAATGAAATAGATATTTATGTTCCCTATGGAATCAAAATCAACAAGTCTAAATTTATCTTCTTCAATAATTTGGTTGATTTCATTTATTACTTTTTGAACCTCTGCCAAATCATCCTCAGTAGGGTTACCCATTGGTCTAATTCTTACTTCATCTTCTTCCCACCTTTGTAAATCATGCTTCCCACCGTATTCAGTTGAGAAGGCGATTTCGCGGAAATAAGAGAGGTCGTCACTAGTCGGAAGGTAAGTAGTTTCTTCCTTTTTAGGTTTCTCTGCAGCGCTTTCCATTTCATCAAGGATTATTTCAAAGTGTTCTTTGAATGCCAAATAACCTTCATTTGTTGAATAATTGAGTTCGCTATGCTGTTTTGCAAACTCCATCGCTTCTCTGTTACATTGATTGGTCACATCTCCACTACTAAAAGTATTACAATAAGCTGCTAGTGCAATTGGCACAAGAATACTACTAAAACTCACCCATCATTCTCCTTTAACATTATCAGTTTCTCAAATATGACTTTACAATACCGTTTTAATGTTAATTACAAATGAATAGGTGTTTAAGAAAATGTAAATTTTGTTAAACTCATGTTTTTGGAAAATTTTAAAGCAAATTAATGATTACTCTTTTATCACTATCTTTATATAGTATTCTTATTATATATAATCACTTCTACAAAACGAAATATATAAAAACACCGGAAACTATTTATCAGAAAATTATTGTTATTGGTATTTTTGTATAATTCGATTTTTCAGAAATATATTGCACAAACAAAATAACCGTGGTATATTCTAATCACAGAAAAATATTAAATATTCTAACAAAATAATATCAATACTATTACTAGAGAAATAAAAATTATACTACTCTTATAATATTAAAATAGTTAAATATTATTTTCGTACTACTGGAGGTCATTATATGTCATCAAGAAAATCATTCTCTTTCATCATTACAGTAGGCTTTATGTTATTTGCTCTATTCTTTGGAGCTGGTAACTTAATATTCCCTGTAATGCTTGGGCAATTGGCCGGGGAAAACGTATGGGCTGCAAATGCAGGGTTTATCGTAACAGGGGTCGGATTACCAGTCCTAGGCGTACTTGCATTAGGATTCTCTGGAAAGAGTGACTTGCAATCTCTAGCAAGTAGAGTTCATCCTATATATGGAACCTTTTTTACATGTGCACTTTATTTGTCAATTGGCCCTCTTTTTGCAATCCCAAGAACGGCTACAGTATCATATGAAATTGGAATAAAACCTTTCTTAGGGGAAAACGCAGGGTTCCTTCCATTATTGATTTTTTCAATTATCTTTTTTGTAGTTACATTATTCTTTTCATTAAAATCTTCTAAATTAGTTGATGTTGTTGGAAAAGTATTAACACCTATATTACTATTATCCATTGCTGTTCTTATTGTTGCTGTATTTCTTACTCCAATGGGGGAAATTCAAGCTCCAACTGAACATTATCTAAATAATGCCTTTTTTAAAGGATTTCAAGAAGGATATTTAACAATGGATGCACTTGCTGCATTTGTCTTTGGAATCATTATCATCAATACAATGAAAAATAGTGGTGCAGTTACGAAAAAAGAAATTATGACTTCTAGTTTAAAGGTTGCACTTATTGCTGGCGGTTTACTCGCTGCCATCTATTCTTCTCTTGCATATTTGGGGGCAACAAGTGTTTCAGAAATAGGTAGGTTAGATAATGGCGGTGCCGTTCTTGCAGCAGTTTCCGCGCATTATTTTGGATCATACGGAAATGCTTTACTCTCTATTATTGTAATTGCTGCTTGTTTAACCACTAGTATCGGCCTGATCACGTCATGTGCAGCATACTTCAATAAATTAGTACCAGGTATCTCTTATACAAAATGGGCCATCATTTTCACGATTTTTAGTACAATCATCGCAAATTTTGGTTTATCAACTTTAATCTCCATCTCAGTACCAGTTTTAGTCACTTTATATCCATTAGCAATTTGCTTACTAGTGTTAACATTCCTTCACCCTCTATTTAAAGGTAAAAAAGAAGTGTACCAGATTAGTATTTTATTAACAGGTATTGTAAGTATATTTGATGGATTAAATGCAGCTGGCATTAAGATACAAGTTATCAATGATTTATTTACTACTATTCTTCCAATGTATTCGGTAGGTTTAGGCTGGATTTTGCCAGCGATTGTTGGCGGACTTATAGGATTTATTATTAATGTAGTAAAAAAAGCTGATTATCAAGTTTCACCAGTTGAAAATAATTAAAAAAAGGTATTACAATAAAGCCGATCTCTTGGAGGGTCGGCTTTATATTGGTCTTACTGGCCTTGCAGTAATTGTGATTTCTTCTAGTGTAACTAGTATTGCAAATATCTTCATCCTTTATAAGTACCAAGCACTCATGCCGCCTTTTACATTATAAATTTTTTCAAAGCCCTGTTTTTTCAATATTTTTGCTGCTCTTGCGCTTCTCATCCCACTTTGACAAATCACAACAATCTCTTTATCTTGAACTAATTGATTTGTTTTACTAGATAAATCAGAAAGAGGGATATTTTTAAATGGTTTGCAATGGTTTTCTATATACTCACCTGGTGTACGTACATCGATAAACTGAACATTTTTATCCTTAAATTTTTCTTTTACTTCTTGAACTGTAATATTCATAACTCCTTTTGTTGGGATAAATCGTTGTAAAACAAATGCTGAGATAAACAAAAGAATAATAATTTGTACCATATCCATGTAAATCATCTCCAAATCTTATTTTTAAACCATATTGGGTATGTTTCTTAAAAAAAGTTCACCAATCTTACTTCAAAAAGAGAAATTGTTGAACTTTTTCATTTGCTTTTTACTAATAACTCTACTGCTTCTTTTACCAAATTAGCAGTGTCTTCTTCTTTTTCTATATTGGCACGTACACATTGTTCTAGATTCACGCTTACAATTAAACCAATCGTACGATCTATGGCATTTCGTGATGCTGATAATTGTGTAACCACATCTTTACATTCTTTACTTTGTTCAATCATATTTATAACGCCCTTTATCTGACCCTCAATACGTCTTAAACGATTTACGACAGATTTATCATACCGCATCTAGCTTCACTCCTTTTTTTAGTGCATGTACATTCACAAATCTTACACCCACCAACGTAAAAAATCTTTCTTAATAAAAACCAAATTAGGTTTCGTTCATATCGATTTACTGCAACAAATTGTAATAGAATAAATTATATTACTCTCATATTTTATACCCTGTCAGGTATTATGTAAAGGATAAAAATAGGGAATGTCGTAAGCCCGAAATCAAAAATAAGCACACCTTTACGGTGCGCATCACAAATAATTTCGGGTTGTTGATAGAAATTAAGGTTCGGCAAATCCTTCAGTAACTTCAAAAGATAAATTTCGGGTGGGCGAAAATGAAAGTAGTAAGTTTTGGTTAGGTGTGTTGAATGATTTGAAAACGAGATGGGTAAAAATGGTTAATCCTTTCTGTGTAGAAGGACTTACAGGGTTTACAGAGGCTATCCAAGCAGTATTTCTTACCTTGCGAAGATTGTCAGATATTACTTACACAACTTTTTCCGTAGACCTGACTAAATCTATGTGTTCACTGATAAAGCTTTTGCTTTTGAGTACCATCAATCTTCATTCGATACACCATTTTCTCAGCTCTTGTGTATTGAACTACTCAGCACTAAAGTACTGAGATTCTCCTAAAAAGAAGACACCTATGAGTGACCATCTCCCGCTCAACTAGGAGAAGGATTTTCGGCTATCAGTGATTGACAGATTTCCTATCGCCTCTCGGATCTGTGAAAGCATTCTAAGAGTAGAGAGTTCACCGGTTTGGTGAAGCCTAACAATCTCTGATAACTCTACATGACTAAACCAATAGTTGGGATAATCACGTAGGAGACGTTGCACCGCATTCCATTGCGCCCAGTGATGTAGACCTTGTTTCTTCTCCGGAACAAGGGAATGCAACACTGGTGGAAGCTTTTCTTTGTAGCCCATCACTCGTCGAGCGATGACGTAACTGGCCGCTTGATGAATGGATATACCAAAACGTTTCATATATTTCAATTTTCCGATTTGTGATGTATAGGCTGGATTTACTTCGTAGACGTGAACACCACATTTCTCCGCCCGGTTTTTAATAGACGTTATCATTTTTCGGTAGGCAAAGAGACTCATCCGCTGATTAGCTTTTCGGTTGCCGTAAGGATTAGACACTTTGGATGTGGTAGTATTTAATTTTTCCAATACCAATGGTTTTTGACACTGTGCCGCATAATGCACTAAAGCAATCGCTTCCGCTTCGAGGATCTTGGTGAGTTGTTCTGAGGTTTTATCTGTTATCGTAAACTTTTGAACAAACGAGTGTTGCAAACAACCGGTGTTCGATATATTAGAAATGGCAAAATGGTCGACATTACAATCCACACCAATCACACCATCGGCTTTACTATAGTTGGACTTAGAAAAAGAGGGCACTTGTATCAGGCACTTTAGGATGTAATAATCTCCATGGTCTTCCAAACTCCATCCGACCGGTTGACCACCCTTTTTCTTATTCAAACAGTTTACCTGGGTTTGAATCGCCTTTTGAACCTGTTCTTGTCCATATGGAAACATCACTTGTTCCATTTGCACCAAATCCCCAAACGGGGTTTGAAACGAAAGAAGGTGAGTATCAGGAATGTAGGTGAACACAAAGTTTCCATATTTAGCATCTTTCCGCCCGGAAATGGTCATCTTAGAATAGCGAGAACGTTTCCATTCCTTTTCCCAAAGCTTGTGATTCTCGGCATAAGTGGGATTCGTAAATTGAGCTTTAAATAACTTACGGGAGCCAAAGATCACACTACGGATATCGTACTTCAGCTTGTCCATCTCCTGAGCAAGACGGTTTACTTTAAATTGCAACCGCCCCAGTTTATTTTGAAGATGTTTGATTTCAACATCAACATAATGATGTTCAAAGTGATAAGCATGGTAAAATAGGTTCGTCTCTTTTTTGTAGTGAACAGCCCATACATTTTTGTATTTCTTGACATTCCGAAGGTTCCCTGGAATTTTCACCGTTCCCTTGATAAGTGATTGTTTGAGTTTGTGATAAGAGGTTAGTTTGGCTTTTGTCGTTTTGATTTTCTTTTTAACTGCGGTGATCTGAGCTTTTTTATTTTGAAGATAGACAGCTGTTAGCTCTTTTTGTGATGTAAGAAGAGCTTTTGCTTCTTGGACTGCACTATTGGCATAGTAATCATTCAAAGAAAACTTCTTTTTAACATGCACATGCATGGAATCGTTGCCACGGTGGCTTTGTTTGGAGCGCTCTTCTTTTACAGTCGTTGAATATGCATAGTGTTTCGCCTGATTAAATACACGAAGGGTGCGTCCAATCGAATCTACGAATGGATCCGGTAATGTATTTTTATAGATACGGTTACTAAAATAGGTTTTCATTCCCACCGGACACACCCTCCTACTAAGATTCATTTACCTTTATTATACAGGAACAAATGTTCCTTTTCAATAGAAAACCTAGATGGTTTTTACAAAGAAGTCGGTCGATTCATCTGCATGACTGAAGTCACGAGTGTTCTCAACCTTTTAATAAACTTGCCTACTTGGAAGGTAAGTTGTTCTTGAAGCAATGTATCTGCGGCTGGTGGTAATAAAATAAAATCTTATCGCTTTTTTCGTGCACTAATAAAAAGGACAATGCTCAGAAACATTGTTAAATCAACATTTCTGAGCATTGTCCTTTTTTAACTAAACATATTTTGGTCTAATGATACCGGTGGTCGGGGTCGATATTAGTTAAGAAACGCTTATATTTTAAGAATTGAATGGGCCTTTGTGTAAAATTTACGAAAACACTATTTTCACTATGTAAATAGTACGAAAAGAAATTATCTTTAGGTTGGTTTAAAAAATGATCAGCCTTTTAGATTTAGAGTAAATAAAATAAAAAGAAATTTGTTATTAATACTCATACTACTATTTAAAGTTTTACAAATTCTCTTTCGAAGGTTTTATATAGAAGATATCTTTGTGTGTACCTTTTGAATTTTCTATGCTAATTTTGAACATTTGAGTGCAAGATCATATGTAAAGCAGTTTTTAGTCTAGAAAAAATAATTTACAATACTATCAATCAAAGTTATCCATATCCGAATGATACTCACATAGCGTTAGACCATCACCATACTCTTGACCTTCCCAATCAAGATTGAAATGAACCCCGCACACATCACAAGTCCCTATTCTATGTTCATGTCCACAATATGCACAGTTTCCATATGGAGCAAGATCCTCATCTAACGATATTCCCTCACGCCCGCACTCATGACAGCACCATTCAGCAACTACAGGTGTTCCACCATCTTTTACGGATATGAAATTAAGAATAGAAATTTCAGATTCAATTGCAGCAAAAATACGTTCTTGGAGAACTTCTCCATAATCCAAGTCACGAATCTTATAATGATAAAATTTAAACATATCTTCTTCAATTAAGTCCTGTAAATCTATCTCTAATTCATTTTCAAGAAACCTAGCAATATAATGCATCAAAAATATAATATTACCTTCACTGTCTTCACCATAAGAAAATGTGGAATGAGTGGCTGCATTGCGGAGTATCTTCAAAATATCATATGCCTTAAATTCTTCTTCCGTAATTTGATCGACTTCCCCTTTAATAAGTCTATATGCTTTTTCCGCTTTAATTGTTTGCCTATAGCCAATACCGTATTTATCACGCTTCTCATTTTCGTATATTAGTCTTTCGTCCTTCTGTCTGACTCTTTCCAATATGAACAGGTCAATAGCATTAACCAAATTCATAATCCCTTGTTTAATGTCTGAAATATCCCCATTAACCTCGTGATCAATAATATGGGCTAAGCCATGCTTTAATGAATCTATAGCGTTATCGAGTAAACTAAGTTTATCAACTACTGTTGACAAGTAAAACACCTCCATTCACGAGTTAGCAATTTGTTTACATCTACATACATCAATAAATCTTCTATTAGTATTCTTCATAATAAGTTTCCATATCGGCCCTATATTCAGCCTTCATTTCAGCTAACCATTCATTATGTGCAGACATCATCGCACATACACCACTTAAAAAGGTTGCTAATTCACCAAAATAGTTAGCTACATTCTCTATATCAAATTTTTTAGATGTTTTAAAATATAAATTCATGTATTTATCTGTAGGATACCTAAATTTGTCTGCTTGTCCATCAATGTTATGAAGTTGATTAATATACTTTTCTACATTATCTAAAGTCGTATCTTCCTCTGGAGCCTGAGCGTGCTTTATAATGTCCGATTTTATCGAATTCCATAAACCTAAAATACTA
The DNA here is from genome assembly GCF_054301215.1 of Schinkia acidoalkalinis. Next base: position 4,198,030 of record NZ_CP182573.1, on the reverse strand, counting down.
TGTTTCTTACCATTAATTAATCCTACTGCATCTTGAAAGCTATATGAGCATTCTTCAAATAAGATCTCCTTCATTGAAAGCTCAATTGCGTTTCTATAAAGATAACACATAGGAATAAAAAGTAATCCATTAAGATTTCTATTTTTTCTCATACAATCATAAAGATACTCAGCTGATTCGGTATAGGCTTTTACATATGGGTAAAATTTGTCCTTATTATATGAATAGCCAATTACACTTTGGTAATAATAATCTCCCCCTTCTTCTAAAAATATCGGTTTATATTCTTTAAACAAATCATTTTTTATATCCGTCTCAAGCAAATAACTCTCTAAAATTTCAAATGCTATCTCCATCTTATTAGCAAAGGCGAATAAGTTGATATGTGTCTGCTTTTCATAGAATGTTTTAATACCAAAATGCTTTTGGTTATCAAAGGGATCCCTTTCTATTTTTATTCCAAAAGGATACCTAAAAGAATCCGATTCCTTGTCAATATCATTCAGGTCTTCCAGAAATGTTTCAAGCCATTGAAAAGCCTCACAATTTCTTATAACATTATTTCCTATGTGTGGATGTACCGCTTCAAGAAGTGATGATAAATTATGAAACGTTTCTTTTATAAAGCCTTTTCTGCACTCATTTTCAAAAATGTATTTAAACCCTATTGCTTTTAGGAGTAGCTCAAGGCTATGACGGTAGAGATATGCTAGCGAGAAAAAATATGTGTCCAATTTACCAATATCCGCCTTTTTAAAAATATGTTCAGTAATAAGATGTGCAGACTCTTTAAACATTAATGCATATTCTGTAAATTCCTGTTTTATATCACTGTTAGCTTTTAAAACTATTAGACCTTCTAGGTTATTTTTCTTAAAAAAATCAGGGCTTTCTTTCACCCATTTTTCGGTCATTTATACTCCCCCTATAAGCTTAAAACATCATAGAAAATTTCGTTATAGTTATCACTAGCTTTAAGCTATGTACTAGTTCGTGTCAAGTTATTCTTAGTTCATGTCAAGTTCAGTATGTTAGTTATGTCTATTATCCGAACCTTACTCACTTCAAAGATTTCACTTGTACCTGTCAAGTTATTATCATCTTACGTCAAGTTCCTATTAGATTCTGTCAAATTGCAGCTATAATTATCCTTTGGACTAAGATTTAATAAAAAAGCCCTTACAAAATTAAATGCAAGGCCCACTAATCGAGGTTTTATCTCCACTAACTAGTATTTAATGTAAATTGGGATATCTATCCGATGTAGCAATCTTCTTTACTAGCTTTTTTTTCTTAGGATTTTTAAGTATTTTACGTGAATACTGAGGACTTTTTCCAAATGCATCAACAAGTTGTTTTGTTTTCAAACGAAACTAGTCAATAACCAGCATGAATCTACATATTTCTAGGCTAATTATTAGCGAACAGTACCAGTGACAGTTCGCTATTGTGATTACTCTGTGAAATATTCTGTAAATACGAAATAATTTGATAATCTTGGGAGCAGGTATAATATTTCCACCTACTCCCAAGATTATTTTTGTTTCTGTGTTCCTCATGGCTTGAGTGATGAGGGAAAACATTTTAATGTAGTGGTGTTCCTAAACACCTAAATTAATGTTGAAATTTTTACGGTTCTTACGGTAAGTTGGTGAAGTCTCAAGTCTAGTAATTTTATAGTATAATAAAACTAGAGATGGAAGGAGGAATTTATCATGATTGAAATCCTTTACCAACTTGATGAGCATTTGCTATTTATATCTAGTTATCAAGAAGTAAACCAACTTACGTTTGTATTGAAACGTGAAACAAAATCAGCATCTTGTCCTCATTGTGGTCACCTTTCACATCGCCCTCATAGTACTTATATTCGCACTATTCATGATCTGCCTGTAGGTGGTCAAGCAGTCATACTTATTATCCAATTACACAAATGGTTTTGTAATCAAACTGATTGTACTACTAAAATATTTACAGAAAGAGTGCCGTGGCTGAGTCCCTATCGCCGAAAAACCAAACGATTAGAAGACACCTTACGTACGATTGCATTTTCTATGAGTTGCTTACAAGCTGAAAAAGTATGTCAACGTCTTCATATGCCCACTAGCCATGATTACTTACTAGATTTGATAAAGTATACATCGGTCACTGAAATTGCAGATACCTCTCCCTTTTGTGGCCATTGACGATTTTGCATTTCGTAAAGGCAGTAATTATGGAACATTGATCTGCGACTTAAATACACATCAACCAATAGATGTACTTCCCAATCGAACAAAGACCTCTGTAACAGATTGGCTAACTATGCATTCTGAAGTTGTGCTGGTTACAAGGGATGGATCTAATATTTATCGAGCAGGTATAGATGCTGTTAATCGTCCAATGGTACAAATCATGGATCGATTTCATTTGATTCAAATTCTGTATCGTTGGATGTTAGCTTCGCTCCAACATATCCTACCTCATCAATGGTCATATATCTTAAATTTTTCTAACCCTCCAAATCAACCTGAAACTGAATCAAAAGCGGAAGAAATTCAAGAAATAAAAATAGATATGAAACCCAATCAGCAAAAGAAATGGGAACTTATTCAAGTAATAAAGAAACAACACCAAACTGGCCAATCTATCCGTTCTCTTGCAAAAGCAAACCATTTAAGCCGTAATACTGTAAAGAAATATATTGAATTAAAGGAACCGCCAACAATTAAAAGAAAACGCCGGTCAACACTTTTAAATGGTTATATTAACTTAATCATTATAGGGATAGAAAACAACCTATCATCTCATCGAATTTTTGAACAAATTAAACAGCAAGGATATAAAGGAAGCTATTCTATGGTTCGTGCTAAATTTACGGAAATCAGAAAACTTAAGAAAAAAGATATAAACAAGATCAAAGAACAAAGAGTTATTATTCAGCAGAAAAAGGCAATTTCACTTTACTAGAAACTAAATGAAACACTAACTGAAAATGAACGTAGAGATTTGAACTACTCGTTAAAAAAATTCCCGAAAACAAATGAACTGTATGCATTTGTTCAAACCTTTCGTGATCATTTCAATCAATTAAATTCTGTAGGCATACAACAACTTTTATCGGTAGGTAAGGACAGTTTGAATCCTGAAATAAAAAGGTTTAGTCAATTTCTTTATAAAGATTTACAACCTATATTAGCCTCAATTTACTATACTTATAGCAACGGTGTGATTGAAGGGCAAATTAATCGGCTAAAAACAATTAAACGCACGCTTTATGGCCGAGCTAGTTTTGAGCTTTTAAGAAAAAGAGTTTTATATCACATGTGAACAGTATTTTGAAATAGCAAATTATTACTTTCATAAAGGTTGAGTTAATAATTCACCAACTTTACGTAAGAACCATTTTTACATTATGCTTAACAGATACAAGCAAAATAATATTTACAAAACTCGTTATCTCTCCTTGAACCTTGGTAATAATTATAAACATGGTACATGGTTATAATTTAGAGATTGTATGGTTCGTTTTTCTACTCTATTACATTCTAATATATCTGGATTAAAAATCATTAAATTATAACCACTTGTACTTAGAGTACTTTCAAAAACTATACCCTGATAACCTGTTGATTCAGTTTCATTTAGGCTTTTAATGTAATCGACAATAAACTGTGTCGGTAAATAATCTAGCTTACTATCTCCACTACGAACGGGTTTAGAAATTGCTTTATTCATTTCACTAAAAGTTTCTAAATTAATCGCAAATCTTATTGGGTCATTAAACTCAAAAATATCTAAACTATTTAACAATCTAAAATCTATTACCTTCAATTCTTCTCTTATAGGAAACTTTCCAATATATATAGTGTCACCTAAACTTGGTCTAATTTCACTAATAACTGTATGAGAATCACTTGCCAAATATAAATGACTAATTCCCTCAGAATTAGCACGTCCTGCTGTTGCAAACCTAAAAGGAGGTGCCCCCATATCTTCTTTTTCTAACTCTCTGTCATTAGAAATTCTTCCTCTAAAAAAAGCATCATCTTCTACTGTTGCAGTAAGTTTATTCAAATAATCTTTAAGTACTTCATAATTTATATGGTTAGAATGGAATCTATTTTCATGTTTTATGTAATGTACAAAATCATTCCAAGAGTATCCTTTCAACACTGAGTTTTTATTAAGATAGCTTTCATTCATCCACTCTATTATTCCTACTTGAGTATTTAAAAACGGAATCTTATCAGGATATTTCTCTCTTAAAAGTATATCTAAAAATTGATGTATTCTATTTCTATCCAAATTATTAAAAATATTCCATTTTTTCTCAAATTCATCCTTAATACTTATCAACTTATAAGGTGAATAACCATCAGGAATTAAATCTGTACCTAATTTAAAGATACTTAAAATGTCATTAAATAACTCATCTAGCCCATTGTCATTATATAAATTATAAATATAAACATTATAGCTGCAACAAAAATCACAATTACCGATATTCTTAAAACTTCTTATAATACTTTTAATCTCTTTTGACATAAAACATTTTTCACAGCAGTACATTTTGCTCCACCTAACCTAATAATGTTCCTACTAACTCTAAATGGTGCATGACAGATAATTTTTTTAATGTTGGTAGACCCGGATATGTGCCGTCCTTATAATGTTGTACGAAGCTTTGCATCGCTAAAGTATTCATTCTTTCGTCTACTGTATATGGTTGGTACCATTGAATTAGCTTATCTAGGGCTTCAGAGAACTTACCAGCGGGATCACTTGTATCATTGTTTGAATCTGAAACAAAATGCATTATTTCTAAAGCATTTTCTTCATTTGGATAAACTATATGTATAGCAACAGCATAAGGAGCAAAACCACTTTCGTTATATTCCTTACCAATAACGGAATAGTCAGAAAATCCAATATAACCTTCATCGCTAAAGAAAAGATGTTCCTCAGAAAAAAATTCTTTTTCTTGCTCTAAATAATCTACGTTTCTTGGTAATTTATTAAATTTATCATCCAATCCAACTAACTCTTGACCATTAAGTTGTCTTCTAAACGAATTATCCAATGGGATAACATTAATCCATGGAACACTAGTGTGAAAGATATCTCTATAATTCCCTAGAAAACTCCTTTCAGAATGAATAATGGCTAGATTATCCAAGCTTATATCGAAATCTTTTATTAATCTATTAATCTGTTTTTGAGAATCTCTATTTAAATGATGACCTATAATTACACAATTATTTAACATCATCTCTTTATATTGCTGGTGAATACTGGGTAATGACAACTCTCCCATCAATGAACCCACTTTCGGGTTTGAAATAACAATTATATTACTATTATTTTCCTCAAATGCACTTATAGTGGATAATAGAGTAGAGCTTATTTTAATTGGTTCAATTATTGGAACTATTTTTTCACTTAAACGTCCACTATTTTTTAATTCTCTGAGTGCTAGCAAATCATATTGTCTACCTCTAATTATTGGAAAATACATTGCAATTCCCCCTAAGTTCAATTAAACCTTTTATATATAGAAAATAATTCCTTTTTTGTAAAGTTCCCTGAATATACCAACCATCTAATAGGCATAGGTAAATCTAAGATTATGCCGATGTTTTCTATTTCCATTCTTTTTCTTATAAGAGTAAAAACTAATTTTTGGGCTTCTTTAACCTCAATCCGTTTGAACCAAATCATACAAATTTTAAAATACTGTACAGGCTTAACATTAGGTAGACTTCCAAACTTGGAAAATAATAATTGCTCATATTCCTTTTTTCTTAATAACTTAAATAAGTTTTCATGATTCAAATAACGATTTTCTATTATAGCCTGCTTTCTAACACTTAAATTCACTTTATCTGTTAGAACAATAATACCAACCGAAGGTTTGAACTCTTTTACAAACTTATATACAGGATAATAATTTTTTTCTGATGTAACAACATATACCTCATCAAAAACTTTGTAGTAATCTTCCAATTGATAAATAAGCCTTTCTAGATTATCTAGGTCAGTTTTAATCTCATATACAATGCCTCTATTATGATTTATTATTACAAAGTCGGCTTTTGAATTTCCGATAGCAATTTCACTATAGGCAGCTGTCGTATTTAAACTATATTTACCTAAGACATATTTATTAAATAATGTATTTTTATAGAAAAATTCATTTCTATATTCCTTGGATAAAATAATATAGTTTTTGTGTAGTTCATTATTGAATAATTCAGGGTTGAAATTATCATCAAATACAGATTCCATTAGCCTTCTTCTGCTAAAAAATCTATTTAAATACATATAATTCAAACTTATCACGCTTTCTAGTCTGGATGTATAATTTCAGTTTAACATTTCAATCGATTGGAGCAAAAATTAGTACACTAATTACAGATAGTTTTTTCATAATCATTATTTTATTGGCGTTTGCTCTATTTTTGTAGTTTTAATAGGATACAGTTATAAAATAAACATCAGTTAATGAAAATGCTAATACACTTTCTGTTGAAAAATAGTTTCTCTCTTTGTATTTTTATTATGTACTATTATTTGACATTTAGACAAGTTTCCCTCAGCCCTTTGTCGAAATTGCTCATCCACCCCTTATCACCATGAATTAGTTTTTTTGCTTGCCAAGCAAAGTAAAAACAAAAAGAACAGCAGCGAAATAAAGGACAGGAAAACCTTTTCGCTCATACAGCCGTGTGTGCTGATTTTGTGGTTCAGATCGATAAGAAAGATACATAGAGATGCACATTTGTGGAAAATATAGGAGGTTTAGCAAGAATCATTGTAGCTATCGGTTTTGTATAGTTTCAATTTGCTACCTCCCCGCCGCTAGCTTCGAACATCTCTATATGGATGCTTTTATTCTTTAAAGTTAACCATAATATTAGGCTTAATTCTTATATTTTATACTCCCTTTTTTCATATTTCGACAATACAGCTGTAAATTCCTTCCTATTTAAAATTTGCACACTCACAAAAAAACGATATTTATTATAACCCGGAAATTTTCTGTTTTTTTAAATGTTGTGCCGGTGTTTCTTTTACCAATATTTACAACTAAATAGAAATATATGATACTAGAGTTAATAGGAAGTTACATCGTATATTCGTGAGGTGACGAAATGAGAGAAGCATTACATGTCATTGACAAAGAAATTGTTCAACTCCCATATTCAGCATCGAGAGAAGAAGTTGCAAATCTTAAAAAGTTAGCAAAAAAGGAATTGTTTATGTGCCCGTATTGTGAAGCACTTTTAATTATTAAATACGGAGAACAGAGGGGTCTGTATTTTTCACATCTACATTCTGAAGCTTGTGAAGAATCAAGAATAATAGAGAAAGCTGAAAAAAGATATAAAAAACAGATTGAAAGAGAAACACAACTTCATAGGGCACTGATAGATATTGTATTTGATGAATTAACTATAAAGTCCAAAATCAATAAAAATGTACTTGTGAACTACGGATATAAAGCAAATCCTGAATTAAAGGAGTATCCTGATATTTGGGTAAAGGTTAATGACAAGAAGTATGCAATCTCAATTGTCACAAATGTAAGTCCTTATGAAGATAGCAGACTAGCAGCGAATATTATAAATAGACATGGATATTACATTGAACAAGGGATGACTCCAATATGGTTCATTGAAAAGAAAGAACAATCTATCGAAAAGGAAAAGAACAGTATTATTTTATGGGATGCGGAGCTATCTATATCATCTAAAACTATAGAAGATGAGAAATGGGATTTGCTATTAAAGGAAGAAATCCAAGATGAAATGTTCTTCCATTATTTCAACTACCCTGTCTATTCAACAGATAAGAAAATCGATGTTAGAAGCTTGTACTACATTTTTTCAAATGAAGATAAAATTACTGTAAAAGTTCAGCGCATACTAAAAGATCGAATTGTTAAACCGCATAGAGCCTTATTATTAAATGAGGGATATGACATTCCTTTTAGTGAGGCCCTAGTCATTGAAGATGGATTCAAATTAAGCAATCCTGAAATCGAAAACGAATTAAGAAATAGATTTAAAGATTACCTGATTCAAAAGAAAAAACAACATGAGGAACAAAAAAGACGGGAAGAAGAACTTAGGAAAGCTGAAGAAGAACAAAAGTACCACCGAATGAAAGAAATGGAACAAGCAAGAAAATCTGTAGCACCTTCATTAGAAAATATCACATATAACGATTTAAAAGTTTTATTAAGGAAAAAGATTGGATTGACACAACCAGAGCAAATGGATTTATGGACAAGGTATATGCCAGCAATTAGATATAATTCAAAATTAGTATTAGATTTAGTGGTAAAGTATGATTGCAAAACATTTAATGAATTAAAAGTAATTTTAAACAAAATTATAAAGCTGCGCCAGTAAAAGATTATTCTACTTATATCAATTCAAAAAATTTAAAACTTGTAATAGCCACAGCTGCCATGATAACAAATATTAAGGTATTTGGGGTACCTTTCACAAAAGGTACCCCACCATTTTGCGAGAATATATTTCAAATCCCCTAAATGATTCAATAGTCTGTGATGATTATTTTTAGTATTTTTTTAAAAAATTTTATCTTTTGTGATCTTGCTAAAATTTTGGTAAGGCATCAACTGCATCCGCCAGATCACTATACGAATCCTTTAGGTACCTACTTGTAGTTGCTATGTTGCTATGACCAGCTAATCTTCGGACCTTTTCAATGTCATTATTCGTTGCTTTTAACATCCATTTGCAAAACGTGTGACGAAACATATGTGGAGTTAGTTTTTTCTTTGGTAAACTGTAACTTTCAATCATAGTCTGAATCCCTCGTACTGAAAACTTTTCAGAGCGTTGGCTATAAAAAACATAAGGAGAATCAGCTCCATACGATTTTTTTCTAGACAATTCCGCACGAAAGCTAAGCCAATCTTGTATTTCTGCAAGAAGTGTATTCGAAATGGGAATAGTTCTTACCTTCATTCCTTTTCCCACAACTCGAATACGTTTCAATTCTAGGTCTAGGTCTGTTAATTTAAGATTCGATAGTTCTTCCACTCTTAATCCTGCATAAGTAAGTAAATAAATGATCGCTCTATCCCGACGATACTTTCCCTCTGGGTCTACTCCCCTGCTTTTGACAGGTTTCTTTCTCAATATATTGATCAAATGCTCGAATTCATCTTCTGTTAACCACATAATTTTTTCATAATCTTCATCCGCTGTTTTTAAATCACGAATATCTTTCATTGGATCATGTTGAATTTTGTTGCTTTGTACGGCCCAAGTGTAATAACTCCGTATAGAATTTAAACGCCTATTAATAGTAGAAATTGCTAGTGGTTTAATATCTATTGGATTTAGTAATTGGTTAATCCACTTTCGTATATCTGCTGCTGTAACATAGTCATCCGGCATTATATTCAAATCATTGATGAATTGGTTTAAATCCGATGTATAGGAGATAATTGTATTCTGCGTCATCCCCTTTTCTTCAAGATATGAAACGTAATCTTTTAACAACTTTTCCACTCCCTTAACTTATATGATGAGTTTGGACATCTCGTTTTGTACATAATAGATTCATTTCTTTCACATTATACGATGAGTATAACATGAAAAGAAGAAGTATGAACGTATATAATGTATATTATATGACTAGTTAAAAGTTACTCTTGTTATCGAAGTAACAAAAAACTCTAGGACAAGATTTCCTAGAGTTTTTTGGGTAATTTTGTTAATATTTGATCAATTAAGATAATTGATTTTTCCCACTCACCATTTGTGTCGAGTGTTGACGGTAGTAAATATAACAAAAATTAATGATATGTAGTGGTGCATCTTTTCTTTGAATAAAAACAGTAAATATAGAAAGTGTTAGTATATTAGACAATCCTACAATACAATTGATTATAATTTTTTATAATACTTTGTTTGAGTATTAAATTCCAAGAGCTATTAAAATTATTTAATCCATGGATATATCCAATAAGAGCCCATAATTCGCAGTATCAGGCTATCTTTTTATTTTTCTTTTTATTCTTTATAATTTCTCTTTGCTTGTTTATTTCTTCTTGTATTTCTTTTTTCCCGTATCGATCTTCCAATAGTAATTTCCTGAAATAATTCTGTACATTTCTGTGAGAAGATTCATGAAATGCATAGTTCATAGATGCATTACTTACCGCCCCAATGACTGGTATTAAAACAGCTAATTGTTTTTCAGTTAATGTAATGCCCAACCTTTGTGCTAAGCTTTGGAGTATTTGAAGAACTTTAGGAGCCTGATTTTTACCAATAAGGTCAATTACCTCATCCTGATTTCTCTTAATAAACTCAAAACCGACACGAAATTCATTTTGTAATGCTACCTTATTTTGTATAAACCCTTCATCTTCTGAACCACTTGGTGGCAGCATGGCTTCAAGTATAAGTGGAATATTAACTGGGTTATTAGATTGAAACCCATAGGATGTAGAAATTTGACAAGTGTGTCTAGATAATAATGTCATTGATGCTGAAATATCAGCTACTACAATACCCGGTATAAAAAGCGGCATTACATAACTAACAGTTGATAATCCACCCATTAAAGCTCCTTCACCTACTAATAACATACGATTTGCTAATTTGTGTGAATTAGCTATCAGATCAATATGTTTTAAACTAATATTTTGTATATCCCTTATCTCTTTAATAGATATTCCATCCACCTTATTAAACCTCTTTAGTATTGATTCTTCATTGTGTAATTTATTTGCTGTTTTTATGGTCGTTATTAAACCCTCTTCAACAGCTGAACTTACTGCATCTGTTACTTTCCTAATAGGTAGTTTCTCTATTTTTTTTGCACCCTCTATCAGTTTATCGATTGGTTTTCCTGTTACATTTAGGAGTTGTTGAAACCAATAAGGGCTTTCTATTTCTTTTGCAATTTCTGTAATAACATATGATTCATATTCTTCAAATTTAGGCATATTCCATACTCCCTTTACAAGATTATTATTGTTTTATACTTATTAGATAATTTTGATAACAAATTCAATGGTGGTTTAATTAAATTACAAAACTATTTTCATACAATAATTAAACCTTGTTATGTAATTTATGTTTTAATTAAAACATTTTTATATATTTCCGTCAATATTAATATATATACTTTGAAAAAATACTAATTAAAATGTATTATTAAATGGGTGATTAAAATGAATAGAGAAGAATACCTTATGTATTTAGGTTCAAAACTAGAGGAAATTCGTAAATTATTTGGGTGGAGACAGGAAGACACTGCAACAAGGATTGGTATTAGTCGTTCAAAGGTTGTTACAATTGAAAATGACCCTTCAAAATTGACAGTGTGTGATGCTCAAAGTTTATTTATTGCTTGTGACCATGAGCTATACATCGCTAGGAGAATCTTTAGCGAAACTAAAGCTAAAAGAAATAAGAAAATGATATCCACCTTAATAGCGTCTTCAGTTTTTTTAACATCACCTTTATTTGCTTCATCAATTATTAGTCTGGTGGCTACTTTAAAACCGAAGTCTGTTTCTAAGTTCATACCAATACTGAGCGGTGTATTTGGGAGCGTTTGGGCAACAGCTTCAGCCAAAATCAAGAAGGAAAAACAAATAGAGGCATTAACAAATGAAAATATTATAGATTTCCATACACTGGCGGAAAGTATGCAAATTACTATTACTGAATTAGAAAAAAATCTAATAAAAATTTTTTCATTAAACGAATGGGATAGTCATTCTTTCTATGAAAAAATACATCCAGAATTAAAAATACCAAAATTAGAGGAATATTCTGAGTAAATTTAAGTTTGGAGATTTTGACGGAGCCATTTTAGCTTTTATTGAAACCCTCTTATAAATGTAGTAACGGTATAATAAATATTCTCAGTTATCACGATTGATAGAGGCCGTCTGAAAAGTAATATTCAGCCTAAAAATTAATAAAAGCAAAACCTAAGAATGCCATAAAATCAACATTCTTAGGTTTTATTATTTGGTGCATTTTACTCGAAAATCGACTTTTTGGACAGCTCCCGCAGGGTAAATAAAAAGACATTTGTACATATATCTTTTTGAAGGATCACAAAATAGTTCGACTTAGCGATGTACATATGGTAAAACACTTCTTTCAAAGGTAACTATCATGAAGTATAAGTTACACTAAGAATTTAGATTGTTTGTTAAATGTGCATTGTAGTAAATACTCTGTATTTCCCAAAAATAAAAAAGAGTGCTACTTTTTGTTTGAAGTCAGGGAGATAGTGGTATGTGATTATGGGTTAGTAGGTGTAAAAATTGGTTAATGGTTAATATTCAAAATCTTGCATGTTGATACTACAGCATTTTTAGGCTATAACTGGTAGCCGAAAATCAAGTGAATTAGCTTAATAGACAGACCCGCTATGAAGAGTCGTAACAACTATTTTTTTATCACCTTAGATTTTAAATACTTACCAGTTATCGATTCATTTACTTTAACTACCTTTTCCGGTGTTCCTTCAGCAACAATATATCCCCCTGAAGAACCACCTTCAGGGCCTAAGTCAATTATGTAATCGGCACATTTGATTACATCCAAATTATGCTCAATTACGATTATAGTATTTCCCCTGTTAACAATCCTGTTAAAAATAGTAATTAACCTATTTATATCCTGAAAATGTAAACCAGTTGTTGGCTCATCAAATATAAATATATCGTTACCGGAATCTTGTTGGTAAAGATGACTTGCTAACTTAATTCTTTGAGCCTCCCCACCTGACAAATTTGTTGAAGGCTGACCTAGCTTAATATAACCTAATCCTACATCCACAAGTGCTTGTAACTTCCTTACTATTTTCTCTTCTTCTTTAAAAAACACCAATGCTTCTTCTACTGCCAATTCTAGAACAGCTGCAATAGATTTATCATTATAGGTAATTTGAAGAATTTCCTCTTTATATCTACTACCTTTACAGTCAGGACAAGTAATGTATAGATCAGAGACAAAACCCATGTCATACTTTAAATAGCCTTCACCTTTACATTCCTCACAACGGCCACCGGCGATATTAAAACTAAAATCGCTCTTATTATAAGATTTTTTATTAGATTTTGATATTTGCTCATACAAATCACGTATATCATCAAATACACCTGTATATGTAGCTGGTGTAGAACGCGGTGTTCGTCCAATAGGAGTTTGTGTAACACGAATAACTTTTCCTACTTTGTCAGTACCTTCGATTTTACTATAACCACTTGGTTTCCTTTGAGGGTCTTTTCCTGTTCTAGTTAATAATGCTTTGAATAAAGTTTCATTAACTAATGTACTTTTTCCAGAACCGGATACTCCTGTTACTGCTGTTATTACACCTAAAGGAAATTTTACATTTATTCCCTTCAAGTTATTCTCTTCGCAATCATAAATAGTTAAAAATCCTTTTTCTTTTCTTCTACTATTCGGGATATCTATAATCTTCTGCGATGATAAATATTGGCCTGTTAAAGAGTTTTTATTGTTTATTATTTCAGTTGGAGTACCCACCGCAAGAACTTGTCCTCCACCATTGCCCGCTTCGGGTCCAATGTCAATAAGATAATCTGAAGACATCATTATTTCTTCATCATGCTCTACAACAATTACAGTATTACCACCCTCCACCAACCTTTTTAACATTTTAATAAGCCGTATATTATCTCTTTGATGTAGCCCAATAGATGGTTCATCTAATACATATAATATACCTGACATATCAGAACTAATTTGATTTGCTAACCTCAATCTTTGAATTTCTCCGCCCGATAAGGTTGAAATCGATCTATCGAGATTCAAATAAGAAAGACCAATTTGGTTCATAAAATAAAGCCTTTTTTTTATTTCATCTATAATTATTGTCGCAACTTGCTTTCCGAAGTCATCCAAATAACCCCAAATTTCCACATTAAAGAATTCTAATGCATCTTCAACTGATTTTCTAGCTACTTCACCAATATTAAGACCTGCTAAAAGGACGTTTAAACTATCCTCATTAAGCTTAAACCCTTTACAACTCGGACAATCTTTCTCAACCATATAACTTTTTAATTTTTCCTTTTTACTTTCGGAGGGAGTGTCTTTATACATTTTTGTAATGTCCTTTATTACTCCTTCAAAAAGAACTGTACGTGTTCTACTTTTACCTTGATAATTTTTATAACTTATTTTGAATTTTTTGTCTGGAATACCATATAGAAGTATGTGAATAACACCTTCACCTAATTTTTCAACAGGCTTATTCATATCAACATTTAATTCTTGAGAAACTTTTTCTAATAATTTTATATAGTACATGCTTTTTTCTTCACGCCAAGGTAAAATTGCTTCTTCATATAAAGAAAGATTCTTATCAATTAGAAGATTGGGATCAATTTCTAATATAGTACCTTTTCCTTTACAATACCTACAGGCACCGTAAGGGCTATTAAAAGAAAAATGTTTTGGTTCCAAATTAGTCTTTTTACCTCTCAAATCTTTACCGACCCTAGCAAATAATAATCTTATATAATTATTAAGGTCCGTAATTGAAGCAACGGTGGATATAGGATTCCTATTAGCATTATTTTGACTTAAAGAAATTGCTGGCGAAAGACCTTGGATTGAATCGACATCTGGTTTTGGCATTTGATCGAAAAGTTGTCTACTATTATACGATAATGCCTCAATAAATCTTCTTTGCCCCTCCGCAAAAATAGTATCAAAAGCCAAGGATGATTTGCCTGATCCTGATAATCCGGTAATAACAGTTAATCGATTTTTAGGTATGTCTACACTGATATTTTTTAGATTGTTTGTTCTAGCACCCTTTATTTTAATAAAATCATTATCATACACTGCGATTAACCTCTTTTCTATTGGTATTTCCCTTTCACACCACACCATTCACAATTCTCATCACGGGAAATGTCCATATATTTAATATCCATAGTATATATATCAAATTCTCCGCGTCTATTAACATTGGCCGGATTAATAACTTTACTTAAAACCTTTACTGCTTCCATTGCTGCTATGCTAGCAGATATCGCACACATGGGTCCAAAACTTCCTATTTTTCGGTTTTCTATATGTAATTTTCTTAAATTTGAAGTATCAATTTGATTAACTTCATTTAGTTTTGTTTCAAAACACTTTACACACGCTGACTGAAACGGTAATATTGTTTGACCTATTAAAGATAAGTGTAAATTATATCCACCTGCAATAATGTGTGGTATTTGATATTTCATACAACTTTCACCCACCCATAATGCTGTTTGATCAACTGTTGGTTTATCTGCACAGTTAACAACTAGATTGGCATTTTTAACATATTCCTCTATTCCCATTTCATCTATATACTTATAAACCTTATTCACTGAAATATGCTTATCGATTTCAAGCAACCTTTGCTGGATTACATCAATTTTATTTCTTCCCACATCATTAATACCAAAACCTAATTGTCGGTGTAGATTTGATATTTCTACTTTATCGGCATCTATTAATGTAAAGTTTCTTACCCCTGTTTGAGCAAGTTGAAAAGCAACCCAAGTTCCCACTGCACCTAAGCCCACAATTACAACATGAGAAACTCTTATGTTATTCCACGCTTTTACCTTTTCGTCGTAAACTGAAACATAATCCTCAATAAAATTTAACACTCTGCGAAAACGTAGATAATCATCATCGTTCCATACCTTAGCCGCATCTGTAATGACATTTTTCCTTTCTAAAAATTCCAACATCTTAATCATATTTTCTTGTGCTATTAAATCCAAATTATACTCTTTAGAAATTGCCTCAATGTCTCGCAATCCATCTAAAGACAAAAGAAGTTTAATAATATTTTCATTTGGGACTTTCATCATGACTTGTCTTCGCGTATTGGTTAGAAAAAATTCTATTACATTATTTTCATGAACTGGATCGGCTACACTTAGTTAGACAGAAATTTTAAGGTCAAGTAGAATTAACTATACTAATCAGTTATGAGGAGAATCTACATGACAAAAAAAGTACGTCGAACGTTTACCGAAGAATTTAAGGAACAGATCGTGCAACTATATCAGAATGGAAAGCCTCGCAAAGACATTATTCGCGAATATGAATTAACCCCTTCTTCACTAGATAAGTGGATTAATCAAAGTAAGTCCTCCGGTTCCTTCAAAGAAAAGGATAACCTCAGCCCCGAACAGAAAGAGCTGCAGGAACTTAGGAAACGTAATAAGCAATTAGAGATGGAGAATGATATTTTAAAGCAAGCCGCGCTGATACTAGGACGAAAGTAAATGTGATTAAGAACAACCAGCACAAATACTCGATATCAGCAATGTGCAAGGTCCTACAACTCCCAAGAAGTACGTATTATTATGAAGCAAAAGAACGAAAGAATGAAGATGATATAACTTCAGACATCGTTGAAATTTTCCATCAAAGCCGCCAAAATTATGGTGCAAGAAAGATAAAGCACGAGCTAAAGAAACGAGGGAAATTGGTTTCCCGTCGTCGTATCGGCAGGATTATGAACGAACAAGGGCTTGTTTCAGCTTATACCGTGGCTCAATTCAAACCACATAAGAATAAACCAAATGAAAGTGAACAAGCAAATGAGTTAAATCGTGAATTTACTCAAGAGGATGAGTTGACCGTCGTGGTCAGTGACCTAACCTATGTAAGAGTCCATAAAAAATGGAATTACATATGTGTATTTGTTGATCTCTATAATCGGGAAATCGTTGGATTTAGCACAGGTGAGAACAAAGATGCTTTACTAGTTTATCGTGCTCTATCGTCAATTAAAGGGAATTTGCATATGATTCAAATGTTCCATACTGACAGAGGAAGCGAGTTTAAGAACCAGATCATTGATGAAGCACTAGAAACGTTTAAAATCAAGCGATCTCTAAGTTTGAAAGGCTGTCCGTATGATAACGCAGTAGCTGAAGCAACATTCAAAATCATTAAGACAGAGTTCGTAAAGAAACGTCATTTTGATAGCTTAGAAGAGTTACACAGAGAGTTTACAGACTATGTGCACTGGTTTAACCACCTACGCATCCATGGTACTTTAGATTATCTAAGTCCAGTGGAATACAAACTTACGCACCTTAAGAAAACTGTCTAGTTTAGTGTTGACAATCCAAACAACTGAAGAAACAGATGATCTTATTTTAGGCTTCTTCATAGACAATTCCCCCACAAGTCTTACAATTTGTATCCCTCTTAACATCTAAATATGTAATATCAAGTGAATCAAACAAGAATTCTCCCCTTGATTTACTATAAGTTTTAAAATCAGTTAAACCGGCTATGTATTTAATAATTTCTATCACTCCATAACTTGCCGAAAACAGAGACATGCTAGATAGACCACCAATTTCTCGGTAACGCTCTTTTACTGGATGTGGCTTAGGCTTCCATCCTTTCAATGCCTCAGTAAAATAATCTGCGTAACAATCAACACAAGGTGTTAAACCGGGAATAATTAATTCTCCTGTACTTGCAAGGTGTGCGTCAAATCCGCCAGCAATATAATGCGCTTTCTTTTGTTTTATACATTCACGAGAAATTTTAAGTGAAGTGTGACCAATATAAGGCTCATCAGCAGTATTAACAATAAAATCTGCCTTACTAATTAAATCAGCTACATCTGTATTAGGTAATAAATATTGGTCATGTTTTTCTACTTTAAGGTTTGGATTTATATTTAATAAATATGCCTCTAAAGCATTAACCTTTGGCACGCCAATAAATTTTTCTTTGAAAAATATATGGCGTGAAATATCCGAGCTCTCTAACTTATCTCCATCAAATAAAATGAAGTTTTCTACACCACACATTGCTAATTCGGTTGCTATCCATCCTCCTACAGAACCGCATCCAAAAATTAAAATACAACTTTTCTGAATTTTCTGTTGCCCTTCGTACTTTAGAGTAGCTCCCGGTAGGAAGTCTCCAAAAAAATTTATCTGACGATCATATTGTTCTTTTGATTGATAAGAAATATATGGTTCATGAAGACCGAGTATATTTTCAACAATAATTCCTTTATTGAATAAGTGAGTAAGAATTTGTTTGATAGCTTCTATATCAATTTCTTTTCCAACTCTATTTTCAAGTTTTTCCTTTATTTCTAAAATTGATTTTTTCCCATCTATAGCTTCAATTAATAATAGAGTGAACTTATTAGCTTTAAATTGAAGTTGTTTTCTTGTATTCATAAAATAAATTTGAAGAACTTCCTCCCCAATCAAATATATGTCTACAGCATCTCTTATCTTGAATATATCCGAATCTCTTAACATTCTTGATGTCCTCCGTTATGTAAAAATCTCACTAACTTTTTTTGTAAAAAAAAGCCTTTTGCAAGTTACAAAAGGCTTTTTAAAAAAGTATCATTTTAATATTGAACTACTCCTGAGTTAACTTCTAAAAAAGCACCCCACTCCGCTTCTGTTGCAACTTCATTATTACGTGTACAAACACGTGTACAGCAATCAGAACGACTTCCTGAACAACCTTCACTATACTCTGCTAACATCATTGTTTCTTCAATTTCTTCAAATAAGAAATCCTCAGCTTTTAACATAATTTTGACCTCCAGAAGAAAATAATATAGGTAAATATTCACTTTTTAATGATATGACAAATTACACCAACTATCAACATCTACGCATATTAAACTAATATTTCCCGAATATATTTAAACTGTATTAATAAATCTCAATATGATTAAAGGTATGGATCTAAGTCAAATTTTTGGGCACAAAAAAGTTAATTTTTTATTAGCTGCTTGCCCGTTAAATAGCGGGAATGCGATGACGCTTGACACGGAGCCTCCGCGGGCATGATTCTCCTGCCGAGAAGCCAGATGTCACAACATCGGCATCGCCAAACAAGGCTATCATGCCCGTCACTCCATGTAAAGCGTGGTGCACAGCCTCAAGATAGAGATTAGGCGATATGCCGAATACTGTCCTCTACCTCTTGTGGTGTTCGATAACCGATGCTGCTATGAATTCGTTTACGATTGTACCAGCCTTCAATGTATTGGAATTAGGCTACTTTCGCAGAATTGTAATCGATGTAATGGACATGATGGATTTCTTCTTTCTTCAAAATGGCATGAAAGGATTCGATGCACGCATTGTCGTATGGGCAACCTTTGCGACTGAATGAGCTTCATGCCTTTTGACTGAACGTATGCCATAAAGTCTTCGCTTGTATATTGAGAGCCAAGATCCGTATGGAGAATAACCCCTTTTTTAGGAGCTTGAGTTTCGTATGCATTCTTTAGCGCATGTATCACTAAATCTGTCGTCATCGTTTTGGAAAAGGAATAGCCAACCACCTTTTTCGAATGTAAATCCAATACAGAAGCTAAATAGCACCAACCGTCTCTAAGAGTGTTGATATAAGTAATATCTGCCACCCATTTTTCGTTGATAGAGTTAGTTGAAAAATCTTGATCTAATAGATTTTCGCGTTCTTCTATCTTTTGTTTACTTGGATATGGACGGTATTTTTTCACTACAATAGATCGGATTCCGGCTCTTTTCATTAGCCGTTGGACTCTTTTTAGGCTCACCAAATAACCTTCTTTTTGAAGGTTTTGATGGATTTTGGGAGCACCATAGCGCTGTTTACTTTCTATATGAATTTTGGTGATTTTTTCAGTTAGTTCCTTATTTTCTCGGTCACGATTAGACTCAGCATGTTGTAATGATTGGTAGTACGTACTTCTAGGTATCTCCAATACTTCGCAAAGTGTTTGAATGGCATACTGGTCTTTATGTTGATCTATTATCGAAACAAGCTCGGACTGGCTTACTTTCTCGCGAATATGGCCATAGCCTTTTTTAAGATTTCATTTTCCTCCTGAAGATGGCTAATCTGTTTTTGGAGCTTGGCAAAATCATCTGGAGTAACAGATGTTCCATCTTTCAAACTAATTGGAGAATACTTCTTAATCCACTTGTAGATTGTTACATCTGATACGCCATATTCGCTGTGCAGTTCTCTTACAGAGCTACCATTGTTGTAAAGATCAACGACCATTTTTTTGAAGTCTTCATTGAATTTTTTGCCAGTAAGTTGGTCACCCATAAGGACACTTCCTTTCCATTTCCATTATGGTCAGATTTTTGAAAAGTTAACTTAGTTGTGTCCATGGATTTATACTAGCATCAGGAGGATTTCGGACAAAGAAGGAAGCACTAATTGCAGCTGCTGAAATTGAGACCGAATTAAGTAAAGGTATCCTTCCTTATTTAACCCTAATCCCCTTAACTAATTATTTTGATAAATGGGTAAAGCTATATAAAACAAAATTAAGCACTACTACTAAACTTCATTATGATTATACTTCTAAAGCAATTAAAGCATATTTCGGAGTTAAGCCTCTACAACATATAAAGCGCCATGATTATCAACTATTTTTAAATCATTTTGGGGCAAATAAATCGAAAGAAACAGTTGAAAAAGTAAATGGCCATATTCGAGCTTGTGTTCAAGATGCTGTTGAAGAACAAATTATCCCACATGATTTTACAAGAAAAGCAGTATTAATTTGGACAACACCAGCAAAAAATGCAAACGAAAAACATCTAAACTTTAAAGAAAGTGAATTACTACTTATGGATTGTCAACACTAAACTAGACAGTTTTCCTAAGGTGCGTAAGTTTGTATTCCACTGGACTTAGATAATCTAAAGTACCATGTATGCGTAGGTGGTTAAACCAGTGCACATAGTCTGTAAACTCTCTGTGTAACTCTTCTAAGCTATCAAAATGACGTTTCTTTACGAACTCTGTCTTAATGATTTTGAATGTTGCTTCAGCTACTGCGTTATCATACGGACAGCCTTTCAAACTTAGAGATCGCTTGATTTTAAACGTTTCTAGTGCTTCATCAATGATCTGGTTCTTAAACTCGCTTCCTCTGTCAGTATGGAACATTTGAATCATATGCAAATTCCCTTTAATTGACGATAGAGCACGATAAACTAGTAAAGCATCTTTGTTCTCACCTGTGCTAAATCCAACGATTTCCCGATTATAGAGATCAACAAATACACATATGTAATTCCATTTTTTATGGACTCTTACATAGGTTAGGTCACTGACCACGACGGTCAACTCATCCTCTTGAGTAAATTCACGATTTAACTCATTTGCTTGTTCACTTTCATTTGGTTTATTCTTATGTGGTTTGAATTGAGCCACGGTATAAGCTGAAACAAGCCCTTGTTCGTTCATAATCCTGCCGATACGACGACGGGAAACCAATTTCCCTCGTTTCTTTAGCTCGTGCTTTATCTTTCTGGCACCATAATTTTGGCGGCTTTGATGGAAAATTTCAGCGATGTCTGAAGTTATATCATCTTCATTCTTTCGTTCTTTTGCTTCATAATAATACGTACTTCTTGGGAGTTGTAGGACCTTGCACATTGCTGATATCGAGTATTTGTGCTGGTTGTTCTTAATCACATTTACTTTCGTCCTAGTATCAGCGCGGCTTGCTTTAAAATATCATTCTCCATCTCTAATTGCTTATTACGTTTCCTAAGTTCCTGCAGCTCTTTCTGTTCGGGGCTGAGGTTATCCTTTTCTTTGAAGGAACCGGAGGACTTACTTTGATTAATCCACTTATCTAGTGAAGAAGGGGTTAATTCATATTCGCGAATAATGTCTTTGCGAGGCTTTCCATTCTGATATAGCTGCACGATCTGTTCCTTAAATTCTTCGGTAAACGTTCGACGTACTTTTTTTGTCATGTAGATTCTCCTCATAACTGATTAGTATAGTTAATTCTACTTGACCTTAAAATTTCTGTCTAACTAAGTGTAGCCGATCCAAGTCAATGTCTTCAACTTTTAAATTAAGCACTGTATTTAGCCTATTTCCCGTTTCTAAAAAATAATTAACCAACACCCAATTCCTATGCTCAACAAAACCACATTCCTTTAGATTAGGCTTTTTGATTAACTTCTTTATCTCTTCCTTAGAATAAGGCTCCTTTTGTTCCGTATCAGCTTTTATCAGATTAATGTCAAATTTAATTAAATAATGCTCTCTCATAGCAAAATATAGAAATGACCTTGTAGCCCTCATATATGTGTTTATTGTTGTTGCCTTAATCCCTTTCTTTTTAAGCCCTATAATAAATTTATCAATATGAATTTTCTCAATGTCTCTTACAAAACTGATACCTATTTCATCTGTATATCGAAAAAAGTGAACTATATTTTGTTGATAAAATCTAATTGTCATTTCTGATAAATTCTTTATTCGATTTTCCAACTGAAAATCATCAAATAGTTCTTGAATACTCTTTTCTAATTCAACCCTTTTCATTAATTTCACTTTACCCATGTTTAATGTCTCCTTTAAGAAGTATTTGTCTTAAAGGTACTTAGAAATCGTTACTTGTTGTCCACACGATTAGGTAATTACTTTAGTCTACTAAACAACAAAAAAGCCAATGCTCAGATTGTTTCAAAGCATTGACTTTACTAGGTTTTCTAACTTTATGATACCGGTGGTCGGGGTCGAACCGACACTCCTTTTGGGAACACGATTTTGAGTCGTGCGCGTCTGCCAATTCCGCCACACCGGCGTTTTAAAGATTTAAGGCAGCAACCAGATTTTAACAGGGGAAAAGGTTGTATTCTCTTGGTAATGCTACCTTTAAAGTTGGCTGGGCTAGCTGGATTCGAACCAGCGAATGACGGAGTCAAAGTCCGTTGCCTTACCGCTTGGCTATAGCCCAATATAAGTATATGCTTGGCAACGTTTCGTTTTTATAGCATCTGTATCAGCAACAAAATAAATTCTATCATTCAACTTCGCAGAAGTCAATGTGATTATTCAAAAAAACTTTAGCGTTTTTCCAACGCCGGAATTTCATAATATCAAGAACAAGTAAACTAATCAATTGGTATTTCTTTGTATTTAACAATTTTATATTCATTACAACGGGAATTTCTTACTATGACAAAAGCAGGAAAGTAAATTCTTTCAGCGAATATTTTAGGATTGAGCTAGTTTTTTCAATCTGTCATATTAAATGGAGGAATTTAATGAATACCAAGATAAAGTTCGGATTATTTTTTCTTTCAACGTTAGCTCTTACTTTAATAGTGGCTTTAATCCTGTCCCCTCTTTCCTATCTTTTATATTCGCTTATGTTCGCAGCTGGTATTAATTTCGTTCCATTAATACTACTTGCCATATCGTTCGGCTGTTCATTGCTTCTTACAAAGGGATTCTTTAAAGTTATTGATATACAAAAAAGACTGATTATGAGTGGTATAACTGCTCTAACTGTAACTTTTTGTATATTTCAAATTCCAACTTTGATACAAGCCAATCATAGTTTAAAAGCAGGTTTACCCATATCACTAGAAGGAAAACAACAAGGAATGCGAGATTATCTTCAAAAGAAGTATTCAAATATTAGTTTTGTAAATGGTATGGTTTATGAGGACCGGAAAGAGAATGCATATTACTCAACATTCTTCCTCAAGAATGATCCAAGTTTAGGTATCGTTGTAACCATTGATGAAAAGGGTAAGTATAGTGATTCGTATTTACCTGATTTTTTTGCTGCAAGACAAACGATGATAAAAACGATGGAGGAAACTTTTCCAGATAATCCATTTAATCCATATATTGTATTTGCGGTAACTCCTGTTCGAGTCAATGCGGCAGGCGTTTGGGACGGTTCATTCGGGGCGGATACAGTTAAAGAAAATAGTGCGTGGACTAAAGAGGATGTTCTTACTTCATTTTTGAATGTCGCCACGGTGTATAGAAACATTTCAATTGAACAATTTGATTCCGATATCTTCCGAAAAGATATGGTCATGTATATTAACTATTATGAATCCAAAAATTCAATAGATGTGAATAAACTTGTTAAAAAGAAATATGGAAAACACAGTGGACTCGCAAACTATCATGAGAGAACCTTTTATACAGATGATTTTGAAAATGCGGGGGCTGTCCTAAAATACTCAGTTCGGGTTCCTTATGAAAAATTGCATGAATTAAAGAGTCCTGATGATGTTCAAAATTATTTGGCCGTACATTGAAACGTGATACATTTCGTGAAATAAATGTCGAAGTACTTGCTATGCACTTCGACATTTATTCTTAGTCAAATAACATAATAAAGCCTGCAATGGCTGGTGTACCTACCATCGCAAATTTTAAGACAAATCTCGGGGCGTAATTGGTAAACTTAGCCCCAATATAAGCACCTACCATAGTGCCAATCAATATTTTCACAAGTAAAAGAAAGTCCAAATAACCGCTCGAGTTATAACCAACTCCTCCACCAATTGCAATCAGCAGAATTACTAACATTGTCGTACCTACTGATTGTCGGATGGATAGTCCTAAAAATGTTAGCAGGCCAAGTTGAATAAATGGCGTTGAGCCAATACCAAAAGACCCTGACAATAGGCCAGTTACAATTCCTAAGAAAATAGCTTTGATAAAAACCGAAGAATTGGCAGCTGTAGCAGAAACCTCCTGTTGTGAGGTGCCTTGGTTTTTAAAAATATATAAACGTACCAAAAGTAATATGGTGGAAAGGAATAACACTCCAGCCGTAAACCAATGAAGTGACTGTTGTGGAATCTCTGCTGCAATTTTTGAACCAAAAAAGGAACCAATTGCGCCAAATAGACCCACAATCACACCGATTTTTATCGTGATGTTTCCTTCCCTATAATGGCTTACAACGCCTGAAAAGCAGGTAAAAGCCATTGCCGTTAAAGATGTTCCTAATGCAGTGTGAATAGGTACGTTGAACATAAGTGTTAAAATTGCAATAATGAAACCCGCGCCCCCAGCACCGATAAAGCCTAACAAAATTCCTAATAGTAACATTGTTATGATGATTGCCACTTAGATGCCTTCTCTCTTTTTCGTTTCATACCTATTTTATCAACTAATCAATTAATCTGCGAAACTTTTCGATATTCGCTTCTGTCAAAACTCCATTCTTATAAAAGTGACTCGCAAAAACACTAATTTACCTTCTTTATTTTTAATCGAACATTGTATACCAA
This sequence comes from Schinkia acidoalkalinis, assembly GCF_054301215.1. Next base: position 4,172,934 of record NZ_CP182573.1, on the reverse strand, counting down.
TTTCGCCATACAATAACTGCCAATTTCTATAATTAAAAAACGACCAAGTATCAAGCTAATCGTTAAAACAGACCACAGACTATGAAAACTTTATTTAGCCAACCTTAAAAGGACAAATCCCATTGCTGGAATTTGTCCTTATTTTTATTCAGATCAAGTTTTGAAATTAAAAATCTCGTGTGGACTAATTTCTCTAAACTGCGGCTTTAGATAGCGGCCGATTTTTTTGCCATTGACGCTAAATATCTCACCCGAAAATGCAAGAGTAGGTACGTGAACTAACTTCACAATGAAATCGGCAACATCATCTGCCGTTCCAATCTCCCAATAATCCGGCATTTCTTCTCCTGTCTCTTCCGCCCTGCGTTTAGCTTTTTCTATGTACGGCCGAGTCATATCTGTGATTGCTGCTGGTGAAATGGCGTTGACTTGAATACGGTCTTTTTTTAATTCTTCAGCAAGCGTCCATGTCATTCCATTTATCGCCGCCTTTGCAGCGCTATAATTTACTTGGCCGACGGTTCCCGCTAGACCGGCAAGGGAAGTCATATTAATAATGAAACCACCATTTCTATTTTTTATCATCTCATTGATAACGGCCTTTGCACATAAAAATGCCCCTTTCACATGGACATCAATCACCATGCTAAATTCATCCAATGTCATTTTATAGGACTTTCGATCAGCAATAATCCCCGCATTGTTCACTAATATATCGATTCTCCCAGTATATTCGGTGGCACTTTTTACAAGGAGTTCACTCGTTTCTTCCCTTTCAACTCTTCCCGTTACACCTGTTGCTTTTCCGCCCTGTAAACGAATAGATTCAACAACCTCCGCTACCCTCGCTTCATTTGTGCCATTTACTACAACAAAGGCCCCCAACCCGGCAAGTTTTTCGGCTACACATCTGCCGATTCCCCGCGTTGATCCAGTGATGATTGCTGTACGACCGTTAAAATCCATGGATTCACCTTCTTTTCAGTTTAACTTCACCCAAGACAACCATTTTTCCAGTTCCATTTTCCCCCGAAAAAGTTACGTACACGTATTGATCATTCTCCTCCAAAACGCGTCCAGTGATATGTAATGAATCACCAAGAAAAAGCGGATAGCGAAAGGTTGTATTGAATTCCGCAACAAAATATTGTTTAGTCAGCCATGGTGAACATAAACGGGAACATAGTGCCATTGTTAGCATTCCATGTGCAATCCGGTCCGGGAAGCCAGCTTTTCTAGCCTCTTCTTTGTCAAAATGAATAACATTTTCATCATTTGAAAGCGAGGCATAAGCACGAATCATGTCTTCGGATATTTTCGCTATTTTTATTTCCGGTAGTTCAGTGCCTTTTTGCATGACTTCACCCCACTTTTTTTTCAAGCAAAATTAATACAGATACCGCTTCGGCCACATCACGCCCACCAGCAGAGATAACAAGGCGGTGTATTAAAAATTGCAGTTTACCTTTAGCACTTCCTTTTTCATAAATATCTGCTAATTCTATAAAACAGCTATAGGGTTGGTTCGTGCTTAACGGTGTCTGGTATCGGAACGATTGCTTGCCATGGATGAGGGGCCCAACATTTTCTAGCCATGGAATAGTAATATACTTCCAAAAAAGAACCGGATAAGTAGCCGGAATGACCACATCTGGGTAACCATTCTTTCTTGCTTCCTCTGAATCTAGAAAAATAGGATGATTGTCACCAATCATATTCACATAGTCTCCCACCATTTTATTCGTGATTGTAATCGTAACGGACTTAGTTTTCTGACCGATTAAAGTGTGATCAAGCATGGTCATTCCACCACCCTCTCAATAAGTGTGGCAATTCCTAACCCTCCCCCTATTCCTAACGTGGCTAAACCTAACGTGGCAGAGCTTCGCACCATTTCAGCACATAATCTCGTAATCAAAATGGCTCCGGAAGCGCCATATGGATGTCCAAGAGCAAGTGCACCGCCGCCTCGATTGACTTTTTCTTGCGGAATGGAAAGCTCCCTTAGAGATGCCAAAACTTGAGAAGCAAAAGCTTCATTAAATTCAATAACATCAATTTCGGCAACGTTCATATTTCTTCGTTCCAATAATTTTTGTACTGCAGGCACAGGTCCAATCCCTAATAAATGTGGACTGACTCCAGCACTTTCGGCATCAACAAAGCGAAACAAAGGTTTTAAGCCGAGTGACTCACATTTCTTTTTAGACATCAATAAGACAACAGCAGCCCCATCATTGATTGGGCATGAATTACCTGCTGTTACGGTGCCATTTTCTTTAAAGATTGGCGCTAGTTTTTGCAATTTTTCATAACCTGTATTTTCACGCGGACATTCATCAGTCTTTAAGTCTTGAATCGATACAATTTCATCAGTAAACCGACCCGTCTTTAGCGAGCGAATAGCTTTTCGGTGGCTTTCCAAAGAGTATAAATCTTGGTCTTCCCGTGAAATTTTATAGTACTCAGCAACATTCTCAGCCGCTAATCCCATTTCCGGGTCTCCTATCTCATCTGTTGAAAATCGGGCTCTTGTAAAAATTTTCGGCGAAGCAGGCCCATATAAAGATGTTGGTTTTTCAATTTTCCATGGCGCAAGACTTGAACTTTCAACCCCACCGGCGAGATATACGTCCCCCGCACCCGCTTGAATAAGCCTTGCAGCGAGATTGATAGCTTCTAAACCAGATCCGCATTGACGGTCAACTGAAAATCCCGGCACTGAAAATGGCAACCCGGCAGCTAGTAAAGAAAGGCGAGCTATATTTCCACCGGGACCGACTGCATTTCCTAAAATGACTTCGTTAATATCTTCAGGGTGTAGCTGATTTTCTGTCACTATCGCTTTTATCACTTCGGCTGCAAGCTGCTCGGGTGGTATATCCTTGAACATCCCGCCAACTTTACCAATGGCAGTTCTCTTTGCTGCCACAATGACCGCCTCATTCATACGTCACGGACTCCTTTCCTTCAAGTAATTTTCTTCCAATGAAGGCTTTGGTTTCTTTCCTAGCAATTTTTCCGCTGGACGTGTATATAAAATTGGAAACCTCTATAAACGTGCGAGGGCATTTATAGGTAGAAAGTTCATTACGACAAAAGGCTTTAAGCTCATTGGCATCAAAGGTTTTACCTTCATAACACCTCACTGCCGCAACAACCATTTCTCCCCAATACCAATCGTCAACACCAATGACAACTGCTTCCCTTACTGAATCATGTTTTTCTATAAACATTTCGACTTCTTCGGGGTAAATATTAAGCCCACCTGAGATGATCATATTTTTCTCACGTCCTACTAAAAACAAATACCCTTCATCATCAACATAACCAATATCCCCAACGGTTGCCCAGTCACCATGTAAGGTTTCTTTCGTAGCCTTTTCATCGTTCACATAACCTTTAAAGACTTGTTCACTTTTTATAAAAACCTTACCAATCTCCCCTGGTCCTACTGGAAATCCTTCATGGGAACGGATTTGAATTTCTATACCTAGGAACGCCTTTCCAACTGATTGGGATGCATATAAATGATCATCATTTGTTAATACACTAACAAAACTCAACTCAGATGCACCGTAAAATTCGTAAAGTTTAGCCCTTGGGAAAAATGTTTCGACTCCTTTTTTCGAATCTGGTTGCCATTTCGCACCCGAACTAATAATTTTCTCTAACTGGTTAAAAACTGAACGGTTCGTTTCAAACTGCTGAAGTAGGGCTGCAGCCATTGTCGGAACTAGATAAATGACACTAATGGGTGTAGTTTGTAGCAAGTTCAACAATGATGTTGCTTTAAATTCCTTTAAAATATTAATGGTTGCACCTAGGTGCAAAGCATGAACGGCACCATATAGATGAAGAGAATGATAAAGGGGGCCAGGTGCACATATTGTATCGGCTTCTGTAATTTCGAAAATTTCTTCTCCACTTTCAAAGCTTTTTAACCACGATAAATGTGTACGCATATATCCTTTCGGTTTACCAGTCGTTCCGGACGTAAAACCAATATAAAAAATATCTTCCACAGAAGCAGTATTCATTTTTGAAGTTTCTGTTATCTGTTGGCATACGGTTCTTACCTTATTTATTGGTTCCAAAAATAAGGAATTCCAATAAACAATATGTACGTCAGAAATACCTTCTAGTTTACTAGCAAACTCCTCTGCAGCTATAAAAATATCCGGTGCTGCATCTTTCATACTTTCATAAAGCTCACGACTACTCCACTTTGGATCAAACGGCATCGCGACAAAACCTGATGTGACGGAGGCAAAAAATAATTGCAAGAATCTGGGGTCATTTGGAAGCAAAAATCCAACTTTTTTTCCTTTACCATTGCCAAGCAAAATATTCATTTTTGTTTTTATTTTATTCACCTGTTGGAAAAGTTCAGCAAAAGTGATTACTTCTCCTTCACAAACTATAGCAGGCTTATCCCCCATTTGAGTAGCATGGTCTCTAAGCGTGTCCCCAATCAACATAACATCACCTTCTTTAATAAAAGCAAAGGTCTGTCCAAAATGAAACAAACCTTACGCTGCCTCTTTTCTATTCTCTATCCGAATGAGCGGATATGACTTTTTAATTTTCATCGCCACAATCCCAGCAATGACAGCTTTCGTTAAATCTCCTGGTATATAAGCTAATGCCGACATTGCGGCGTTCCCCCACGTTAAATCTGAAACAATAGATAAATAGGTGACGCCACAAGCATAAACTAGAGCAATACCACCAATAAAATTAAATAAAATAATCTTTGGAGCTGTTAGATTGCTCCAGAACTTTTCTACTAATAATCCGATTACAAACGCCGCTATAGGATAACTCATAATATAACCACCACTTGGTCCGAAGATTACTCCTATTCCACCTCGTCCACCCGAAAGAATCGGTGCACCAACCCCGACTAGTAATACAAATAAAAGCAAACTTAATCCGCCAAGGCGCGCCCCTAAAACCGCCCCCGCAAGCATTACACCCAATGTTTGTGCAGTAATCGGCACTGGTGTAAACGGCAACGCAATCGGCGGCAATAATCCCAATACCGCAACAATTGCCGTAAATAATGATACATACATCATCTCTTTTAGTTTCATTTACAATCACCACTGTTTTCTGAATTTTAATAATGTTACTATAAAATACGGAAACTTAATTTGTCAACCTCTTGATTATATAAGTTAACATTAGTGCATGGGGTTGGTTCGTTTGTTCCATTCAAAAACATTACGAGAAAGAGACATATTTATAGTATAATTTTCTATAAATACACCGTGCCTAAATTAAATTTCAAATAGTTATAAGGATGGGGATTGAGTAGTGAATTCATATAGTAGTCAAAAAGATGGTGTTTTCCCATCTGTCTGCTCCCTGGATTGTCCAGACCAATGCGGACTTCTTGTCCATAAAAAGGATGGGAAAATTATTAAAATTGAGGGTGATCCTAATCATCCTGCGACAAAAGGAAATATTTGCAACAAGGTGCGTAACGTAGCAGAACGGCTCTATGATAAAAATCGTCTGCAATACCCACTGAAACGGATTGGCAAAAAAGGAGAAGCAAAATTTGAGCGTATAAGCTGGGAGGAAGCCATCCAAACAATCACCGCCCATTGGAAACAGCTTATTGAAAGTGATGGACCTGAAAGCATTCTTCCATACAGCTTTTACGGAAATATGGGAAATCTCAGCGCAGAAGGTATGGACCGCCGTTTCTTTCACCGCTTAGGAGCTTCCCAGCTTGATCGCACGATTTGCAGTACAGCCGGTATAGAAGGCTACAAATACACTATGGGTGGCAGTTTTGGGATAGACCCTGTTGACACCATTCATTCAAATTTGTTCATCTTTTGGGGGATCAATGCTGTTAGTACGAATATGCACCAATGGGCAATCGCTCAGAAAGCCCGAATGAATGGGGCAAAAATTATCGTCATTGATGTTCATAAAAATCAGACCGGTAGAATGGCAGATTGGTTTATTCCGATTTTACCAGGGACAGATGGTGCCCTTGCCTTAGGCATTATGCATGTTTTGTTTGCGGAAAGTTTAGTAAATGAGGACTTTTTAAAGGAATATACAGTTGGTCATGAGGAACTTCGTGCACATGTTGTTCAATATGATCCACATACCGTTTCCAAAATTACGGGTGTGCCTGAGAAGGATATCGTAAAGCTTGCAAGGATGTATGGTGAGGCCTCCCCTTCCTTTATTCGAATTGGTAATGGCATTCAGCATCATGATAATGGCGGCATGTGCGTACGAACAATTGCCTGCCTCCCTGCTTTAACGGGACAATGGCTGCAAAAAGGCGGCGGTGCCATAAAATCAAACAGTGGTTACGTAGCCCATAATGTAAGAAAACTTCAGCGCCCTGATTTATTAAAAAACAAAAACACCCGTGTGATAAATATGAATTTAATAGGACAGGCATTAGTAGATTTGGAGCCACCTATTAAATCACTATATGTATATAACAGCAACCCTGCTGTCGTTGCTCCAGCAGGAAATAAAGTCCGCAAAGGGCTTGAACGAGATAATTTATTTGTTATTGTACATGATTTATTTTTAACAGAGACAGCCAAATATGCAGATATTGTCCTACCTGCTACTTCTTCCTATGAAAATACGGATTTTTACTGTTCATATTGGCACAATCATATTCAAATCCAAGAGCCCGTTATTGAAGCCTATGGCGAATCAAAATCAAATACAGACGTATTCAGGCTGCTAACAAAAGAAATGGGCTATGATGATCCAGCTTTATTGGAAACCGATGAAGAAATGATAGCCGGTGCGCTTGAGAATTCCGGTAATCCTTATATAGAAGGTATTAATTATCAAGGCTTGGTCGAAAAGAAATATATCAAAGCCGCTATGAAACCGTTGTTACCTGGTAAACTCGCAACACCAAGCGGAAAAATTGAACTCTATTCTGAAAAAATGGTAGAAGACGGACTTCCGCCTTTACCTACCTTTATACCTTTAGTTGTTGACGGAGATTTTCCATTACAATTTGTACCAGCACCAACACATAATTACTTAAACTCTACTTTTTCAAATAATGAAAAACATGTAAGTTTGGAAAAAGAACCGAAATTACACATGAATATAAAGGATGCCTTTAAGAGAAATATCGAGGATGGGGATTTGGTACGGGTTTGGAATCATCGCGGCGAATGTGAACTTAGAGTATCTGTCGGTGAAAATGTACTACCGGGAGTGGTTGCCACTCAAGGATTGTGGAGCGACCGTCCTGGTTCAAAGCATCACCTTAACTCTCTTACGCCCGATCGCATATCTGAAATGGGCGGCGGTGCCACTTTCTTTTCGGGACGAGCGGATGTGGAGCGTGTTTAAAAGACAAGATATTTGCTAACTGATTATGTCTTTATTTTACAGTTTTGAGGACATTTTTACCCAATTCGATATCATTCTTGTCCTCATTTTCCTATTTTGAAGACATGTTTACCCAATTCGGTATCATTCTTGTCCTCATTTCCCTATGTTGAGGACATGTTTACTCGATTCGGTATCATTCTTGTCCTCATTTTCCTATTTTGTGGACATGTTTATCCAATTCGGTATCATTCTTGTCCTCATTTTCCTATTTTGAGGACATGTTTACTCGATTCGGTATCATTCTTGTCCTCATTTTCCTATTTTGTGGACATGTTTATCCAATTCGGTATCATTCTTGTCCTCATTTTCCTATTTTGTGGACATGTTTATCCAATTCGGTATCATTCTTGTCCTCATTTTCCTATTTTGTGGACATGTTTATCCAATTCGGTATCATCCTTGTCCTCATTTTCCTATTTTGTGGACAGTTTTTACCATGAAAGGTTCCATTACTGGCCTCGTTCGACAGAATTAAGGACAGTATTTACCTATATAGGTCTGTTCTATCTTCATTTTCCTGTTGTATGCTTCTTAAAAAAATAAAATGCCTGCATGTAGGAATAAGTAAACCTACATACAGGCATCTTTTATCTAGTTTATCCTATTTTACATCAACCTGAGCTGAATTAAACAGCTTCTCTAATCTACGAGCAATCACATCATTATCTGCTGCAACCACTTCTAAGAATTGTGGTTTATCAAATAACTGTTGAATTTGTTCTGGGTATGTCTGCTCAATATCAACACGTTCGATGGCTTCGTTGAATTTAGCCGGATGTGCTGTTGAAAGTGTCACACAAACTTCTTCAGCACTACATTTTTCATAGGCAGCAACCCCGCAAGATGTATGCGGGTCAAGTAAATAATTTGTTTCATCAAAGTACGTCTTGATTGTTTGCAGACATTCTTCGTTTTTCACACCGTAGGCTACAAAATCTGCTTGTACTTGACGAAGCTGCTCTTCATTCACAACAATTTTTCCTTCTGACTTAAATTGATCCATTAACTCATTTACCGCACTTGAATTTTCACCAAGCAAGTAGTATAGGTAACGCTCGAAGTTGCTCGCTACTTGAATGTCCATGGAAGGGCTGTATGTGCTGCGGAAATCACCAGGCTGATATACGCCATCCTTAATAAAACGCTCTAAAATATTGTTCTCATTCGTTGCAACAATTAGTTTACCAACTGGGAGGCCCATTCTCTTTGCTAAATAGCCGGCAAAGATGTCCCCAAAGTTTCCAGTTGGCACACTGAAGTTGAGACTCTTAATATCCTTCTCTTTTGCCACTTGGAAGTATGCATAGAAATAATAAACAGTTTGCGCTAAAATACGTGCAAAGTTGATAGAATTAATCGCACGCAAATGATATTTATTTTTGAATTCCAAATCAGCGAAAATTTCCTTAATAATACGTTGACCATCGTCAAACGTTCCTTCAATCGCTAAATTTAAAACAGTTGGGTCATTTACAGTTGTCATTTGCAGCTCTTGAACCTTGCTGACTTTACCATGAGGATGCAAAATACAAATGCGAATTCCTTCTTTTCCTCTTACACCTTCAATCGCTGATGCACCCGTATCCCCTGATGTCGCCCCAAGAATATTGATCGTTTCCCCTGTTTTCTTTGCGATATAGGAATATAAATTCCCTAAAAATTGCAATGCAACATCTTTAAACGCAAAGGTTGGACCATGGAACAATTCAAGCACGTACATGTTGTCCTTTACCTTTTTAACAGGAGTTACCTCAGGATCACGGAAGGTACCATAGCTTTTCTCAATTAATGCCATTAGTTCATCTTCTGGAATCTCCCCACCAACATAATAGGAGATAATTTCATATGCTAATTGCTGATAAGTCAACTGGGACATAGCCTGCAGCTTATCTGCAGGAATTTGTGGGATTTTATCCGGTACTAGAAGCCCGCCATCTGTAGCTAGCCCCATTAAGACTGTATCAATAAAACCAATTTCATTTACATTCCCGCGTGTACTAATATATTTCATATTGTCCTCCAAGAAAAAAATAATATATTACTATCCTTACCCAGAATTTGCTTTGAGTCAATAAGGAATTCAAAAGAATTAGACTTTTTCATTTTATCAAACTGGAATTGATTAGCCAAACAAAGAAAATTAACTATAAGTTACCATTTGCAAGGGGGATTGCTATGGGAGATAGACAGAAAAAAGGAGATTTAAAGCTCTTAAATAAACGCCATTACGGAACACTAGAACTCGCGGTTCTAGTGTTCTATCCCCCATAACATGTCCTACTATACCAATGTTTGCGCTTCCTTTATTTTTTGTAATAAAATTTGCGCTTTTTTAGTTATAATCTCAAAGTTTCCTGCATTGATGGCTCCTTTATCAATTAAACTGCCGCCTACCCCTACTCCTACTGCCCCAACTCGAATAAAATCCGCAACATTTTCAGGTCTTACTCCGCCAACTGCAACCATAGGAATATGGGACAAGGGGCCTTGTAATTCCTTAATATAATTGCTTCCTAGAATACTAGTTGGAAAGACTTTCACCATTTTTACCCCCACTTTGTAGGCATTTACAACTTCTGTAGGTGTCATGACACCAGGTAGGATGTCGATGTTATTTTCTAGCGCAAATCTGATTACTTCTTCATCTACATTTGGTGTGATAAAATATTTTGCACCTGCATCCTGGGCCTTTCTAGCCCCTTCAACATCTAATACAGTTCCGGCACCAATATATAATCGGCCGCCGAATTTTTCATTCAATAATGAAATCATTTCTGGAGCACCATTAGTATTCATCGTAATCTCAACTAGTTTAATCCCCCCATTATAAAGGGCTTCGGCAACCGGAATGATATCTTTTTTCTCCACTCCTCTAATAATTGCAATAACGTAACTTTCTTTTACCATATTATAAAGACTCAATTTCAATCCCCACCTAACTCACATTTAAAACATCACTTAACGTTATTAATTCTATTTTTTTATATTTTTTCCTTTTCCGTTATTTATCATTATCCGCATTTCCTAATTTGTATAACGACAAACGGGCTCGCAAATGATAATACATAGCCAAAAATAATTTCTATTATTTTTGCAATTCATGGAATGAGGTGGTAAATATGACGATTGTACGCCTTGGATATGTTGCAATGAGTATGGAGCTTAAAGATGCGTCTCCATCGAAAACGATGACGTTTGCCCAATTCCAAAAAATTACCGATCGGGAAGCTGCCATTCGCAAACTAGAGCGTATTGCTCTATTGAATTTACACAATACACTTAGACTTTTAAAGCATAATGCAGCTTCTGACATTCATTTTTACCGGTTGACTTCCCGCCTCATTCCATTGGCGAATCATGAGGAGCTTCTTGGTTGGGATTATTTAAAACCATTGAAAGAACCACTTCGGGAAATAGGAGATTTCGCCAAAAGACATAAGATAAGAGTTGATTTTCATCCCGATCACTTCGTTCTACTTAATTCTAAAGAAAAACATATCTTGAAAAATTCCATAAAAACGTTAAAACTACATTATTTATTGTTAAAAGCAATGGGGATAAACCCGACTCATCGATGTGTCATGCATGTCGGCGGCAACTATAAGGAAACCGAGCTATCTCTTGAGCGTTTTGTTGAAAATTGGATGGACACCCCGAGATCCATACAAAAAATGGTGATGCTTGAAAATGATGATACATCCTTTACCTTGGAAGACACACTTTACTTATGTGAAAAACTAGAAATCCCCCTTGTATTTGATTATCATCATCATCTTGCCCACCATCAAAATCCAAATTGGGAAGAACACTGGGATCGAGTTGTGAAAACATGGAAGCATTCCCCCCTCCCGATAAAAATGCACATATCAAGCCCAAAGAACAATAAAGAATTCCGTCATCATTCAGATTATGTAGATAGTGATATGTTTTTTACATTTTTAAAAGAAGTTAAAGGTAGTGTCACACAAATCGACTGTATGATTGAAGCAAAGAGAAAAGATGAGTCCCTTTTTAAATTAATGGAGGACGTGGCACAAAGGGACAATGCAGAGGTTATTGATGGATCTTCTTTTTATCTAAAATAAGTAAACAATAATAGTATTATGTGAACTAAATAATATAAAACAAAATCACCTCCCCCCTAAATCAAACAAAGGAAGGCGATTTTGTTCTTCATTTAGTTAGTTGGTTTTGCCAACACGATGTCCCAATATGGAGGATTTGGCATTTCATCCCCATTTTGCAATGCTTGATCTGCCTCTTCAAAATAACGCTTGAACGATTCCAGCTGGTTATCGATATTATCCGTATCACGGTCAAAGCCTAAACTATAAATGAAGTTCATCTCAGTCCCAATTTGACCCCAAATATAATTAGAAAGGGTGCTTGCATAAACATAGTGCATACTGCTTTCCATTTTGCCGTCAACCTCGGCTTTATCCCGTTCATCAAGAAGATCCAAGATCATTCTATTCTCTTCAATCCATTTTTGATTAAATTGATTCCATTTTGCTGCATCCGGCTTGACTTTTTGGATTTCGTATTCATTGAGAAGCTTATAAAATTGTTCTCTTATTAGTTGGTAGCTGGATGCTTTTTTCATTTCTGCTATTACATCTTCTTGTGTTTTATATATAATAGAAACCGTTTTTGCAGCTCCATTCCACTCCACATCGGCACCAAGTGCCTCACTTACAAAGCGCAGCGGCACTAATGTACGGCCATTGATCATTTGTGGGGCCGTATCAAGCTTTACCTCTTCCTGACCGATGTAAGCACCATCCCAACCAATAGCTAGGCGAATGTTTAGACTGCCACGCTCAGCATCAATGATTTGTTCAGCCTTATTCCAAGTAACATTGGCACCTAACTTCTCGAAAATCCCTCTCATCGGTACCATCGTACTTCCATCTATTATCAGTGGATTTTGATCATAGACTTGTAGTTCATTATTTATTTTAATTTTAATATCATTATTTGCCGCCGATGCTTGTCCATTTCCTGTTGCAACGATTGCCCCTACCAACATTGCACCTGCAAACAGCACTTTTACCTTTTTCAAGAAGCTCTCCCCTTTTGTCTTAAAATTATATGTATACGTCTATAATTCTATTTCAAAATATGTTTTTCCTGCATTGGTCCTTCCATTTCTGAGAATCCATGTTTCAATTCTGTCACAAATCTAAACATTTATAGTATAATTTTATCTACTATATTATTTGAAAATAAAGACAAGAAAGGATGTTTCGAATTGAACTCATACGCAAGTCAAAAGAACGGGGTTTTCCCTTCTGTCTGCTCACTAGATTGTCCAGATCAATGCGGACTCCTTATCCATAAACAAGATGGAAAAATAATAAAAGTTGATGGGGATCCCAATCACCCTATCACAAAAGGAAGTATTTGCAACAAGGTTCGTAACGTTGCTGAACGTCTTTATGATGAAAAGCGTCTGCAATACCCGATGAAACGGATTGGCGCTAAAGGAGAGGGGAAATTTGAACGAATAAGCTGGGATGAAGCGATTGAAACGATTACGTCCCAGTGGAAAAGGCTTATTCAAACCGATGGTCCTGAAAGTATCCTTCCCTATAGTTTCTATGGAAATATGGGAAACCTGAGTGCGGAAGGAATGGATCGCCGCTTCTTTCACCGTCTTGGAGCATCGCAGCTTGAGCGCACCATTTGTCAATCAGCCGGTGTTGCCGGTTATAAATATACGATGGGGGGAAATTTAGGAACGGACCCGGCCAATACGATTCATACAAAATTATTCATTTTTTGGGGAATTAATGCCGTCAGCACAAACATGCATCAGTGGGCCATCGCCCAAAAGGCTAGAAAAAATGGAGCGAAAATCGTAGTTATTGATGTCCATAAAAACCAAACCGGTAGAATGGCAGATTGGTTTATTCCTATTTTACCAGGCACAGATGGCGCTCTAGCACTTGGAATCATGCATATTTTATTTGCAGAAAACATGGTTGATCCGGCATTTTTACAGGAATACACAATAGGCCATGAGGAATTGCACAACCATGTTGTCCAATATGATCCTGCCACGATTTCTAAAATTACCGGGGTGCCTGAGGAAGATATTTATAAACTTGCCCGCATGTACGGAAAAACCTCCCCTGCTTTCATTCGGATCGGAAACGGACTTCAGCACCATGATAATGGCGGTATGAGTACAAGGGCGATTGCTTGTCTCCCTGCGTTAACAGGTCAATGGCTAATCAAAGGCGGCGGTGCCAATAAGTCAAATGGCGGTTATTTAGCGTATAATGATAAAGCTTTACAGCGACCTGATTTATTACAAAATAAAAAAACGCGCAGAATTAATATGAATTTGCTGGGTCAGGCGTTGACAAATTTAGAGCCTCCAGTGAAATCACTTTATGTCTATAATAGCAACCCTGCCATCGTTGCTCCTGCGGGAAATAAAGTTCGCTCAGGGCTGGTAAGGGAAGATTTATTTACAGTGGTACATGATTTATTTTTAACTGAGACGGCTAAATATGCCGATATCATTCTGCCGGCTACTTCTTCCTATGAAAATACTGATTTTTACACTTCCTATTGGCACAACTATATGCAAATCCAAGAGCCGGTAATGGAAGCATATGGTGAATCTAAATCCAATACAGAAGTCTTCAGGCTTTTGGCAAAAGCAATGGGCTTTAATGATTCTGCACTTTCAGAAAGTGATGAAGAACTAATTGCCAGTGCCCTTAGTAATTCAGAAAATTCTTATCTTGAGGGCATCACTTATGCTGTGTTGGTTGAAAAGAAATATGTAAAAGCAAACGTGAAGCCATTGTTGCCAGGAAAGCTGCCAACACCAAGCGGAAAAATCGAGCTATATTCCAACAAAATGCTGGAAGCTGGACTTCCGCCATTACCAACCTATATCCCGTTAATTGACGATGGGGATTTGCCATTTTTATTCGTACCAGGTCCAGCCCATAATTTCTTAAACTCTACTTTTTCAAACAACGAGAAGCATATAAACCTAGAAAAAGAACCAAAATTGCACATGAATAGTCAGGATGCTTTATCAAGAAATATTACGGATGGCGAAGTCGTCCGTGTTTGGAATCATCGTGGCGAATGCGAATTGAAAGTAGTCATCGGTGAGGATGTATTGCCAGGCGTACTTGTCACGCAAGGACTATGGAGCAAAGGTCAAGGCACAACACGGTTTGTCAACTCCCTCACTCCTGACCGCGTGTCAGATATGGGTGGCGGAGCCACGTTCTTTTCTGGACGTGTGAATGTTGAGAAAATTTAGGAACAGAGGGACATAATAATCTTTTGATGTATAAAAAAACAAATTTCAATAGAAATAGTAGGCAAAATAAAAAGCTTGGTTCTACTTTTTAGAATCAAGTTCTTTTCCTTTGTTTTTTAAATAATTTGGAAATTGAATCAACTTAAGCCCCCGATAAACAACATCGAATTAGCAACTTTTATTAAGTCATCAACTATCATGTTTTTTTTCGTGCTTTTATTTATGCCAATATAGTATCGGAATTCGTTTTTATTGAAGATAATGCGATAAGCTGGATGATAGTTTGGTTGATAAATGGCTGTTGTTCCATCCTTTAAAGTATAATATCTATCGTTTTTGCCTTTAAATCGTTCTATGTCAACATTATCTTTGGGAACTACTTTTATCTGCAGAGTTCCATTTAATTCCTTATTCCTATACCTCAACATTAAAATATCCTTATCCACATATCCATCAACGTGAGTAATATCAAAAGGAAAAGAAGATGGAACTAATATTCGTTTACGAAATTTGTCATCATACTCTTTTACAACTTTTAATTCATTCATCATAGGATTTGATCCATCGAAAACAACACATATATCTGTAATTTTATCTTTTGTTGATGTTACTTCCCAAATAAAAGCTATTCTTTCTGGCTCATTTTCTCCATCATCAAAGTATGCAATTGATACTCTTACATTTTCTTTTGGTGAAGGTAGGCCTGCAAATCTTCTTATTGGCGTATTTTCACGTATTTCAGGAATATTAACGTCTGAAGCTACATACTTCTCAGCCTTTTCTTCCCCTTTTGTAAGTAACGTTTGCATAAAGTTCCTAAATACATCATCTTTTAGAGGATTAGCTATTACGGTTTGTGAAGAAAAAGATAGTAAACCTATTGTTATAAATGTAATCAGTAATTTTTTCATTTTCCATCACCAGTAATATGCTATCCATTAAAATAAAAAATATTTCTTATTTACATTACCATCATTAAATGGAACAAGGCTCTATTCATTTTTAAGATAAGCCCCTTTTTCAAAGATATTTAAAATTTATCTTTCCTTTCCAACAACGTATCTAACTTTTCTTCTATACGCTTTAAACGCTTATTTTTATTAGCAAAAAACAATACAATAAATATTATGGGAATAGCGATACCAATAAAAAACGATAGTAACTGAAAAATTATATCCCCAAGATTGATTCCAACAACTGAAGATGATGTTAATAGATACAAAAAATTCCCCTCCTAACCAAACAATCACTTCCTTATTTTACCATAAAATCCCCTAAACTGCTCTTAAACTAACCTGTACTTTAACACAATAGGAGCTGCCACATCGACAACTCCTTGTTCCACTCTTGCCCCTTACTTGCATAAGCTATTTTCATTATGCTTAGCTTTTACAGCAAAGATTAAAGCAAACAATGAAAATACGAATCCACCAACCCATCCGACAGTCGGTGAATATTCAAAATAATCTTTTAAAACCATACCTACTGAAATAAAAGCAGGTGCGAAAAGTCCAAATAGTACTGTAAATTTACGATATTTTTTCATTCTATCTCCCCTTATCTAAGTAAAGCAACCCGGCAAAATCATAGCTGTTCTAATATCTCCTTAGCCATAACGTCAACTTCCTCTAATTTCTCTTCTTCAGAAGGAGTTTTTGCCAATCGGATCAAGTCGTTCCTTAAAGCCATTTTTGATTCAGGAAGATATTTCACCAAAACTTCTAAACACCAGTATTTCCATACATTGTCCTCTGTTTCAAATACGCTCCTTATTAAAGAGATTATTCCATTTGGAAAATCCAGAAGCAGTTCGGCAACTTTTGGAGCAATTACCCAATTCATATCCTGAATCCATTCAAGAAGGTTTGGTAAAAGAGGTATAATGTCTTCACGACTAAGCCCTCTTATTTTTTCAACTGATTCAATATCAAATTTGTCTTTGGGTAGTATTTCGTAAAAATGCCCCACATTTAACACATCCATTAACTTTCTTTGTCAGTTGTTACAGCCTTACTAATCCACCTTATGATTAACTGTCCTAAAATATAAACAACTGATATGAATATAATTGCTACGTCTCTTCCAAATGGTTTAAACCAACTTCCATCATCTGCTATTAAGAAGTAGCCTAACAATAAAGAAATAATAGTCATTAAAATGTTAATCCCCAAAAACAAGAGTAATTTAACCTTCCTCAACTGTATTCCAACAATAATTATGAATAATAGAAAAGCTGGAAATAACAGAACAGCTTCTTTTTTTACAAGATGACTATTATACTCATAAAAGTGAAATAAGAATGGAATTGGGAGTAATGACAAAATAATTTGGTTAGCTTTCATATACACACTCCTTCCAATTTAGCACAGGAAGCCACTGACTCTATTTAGCAAACGCACCCCGTTAGCGAAAAAAAACTTATGGATGCAAAACACTATGAATAAAATATTTTGCATTCTCCGAGTCTTTTTTCTTAACCGAAACAACGTATTGTTTTTCATAATTCCTGTTCATTCCGAAACTTCCAAAGTTTCCTCGAGAAGTACCATGCCCCACCCATTGTCCCGAATGGTCAATTACTTTGTAGGTATATTTAATACCCTCTCTTCCTAAAATCCCTCTAACCTTTGATAATTCCTCCAATGAATATCCAATATATACATCTACTTTATTAAAGAAAAACATATCCATCCCCCTGTGTTAATTTTACCAAAAGAGACTATTGCATTTTACACTAACCAGCTTCTTTAGCTGCAATAACTAAGGTCAATATTTATCCCTATTTTTTAATCCAATAGTAATAAAGTAAATTCCTAAAACTGCTAATATCAATATACTCAGAGGTACTATATACACCCATAAGCTATCTGTCTCATTAATAGGTTCAATTTCTTTTATAATTTGAAAAAAGCACAAAATTATCCCCGCCCTTTACAAATTTCTTCTGGATAAGTCCCATTGGGTAATAAAGACTACCATTTCTGATGTCACCATTATTTAGCTATAGTCCTTTTTGAATTCATGTAAATCTTTTAATTGAATCTCTCTTACTTTTATTATTTTCGATAATAGTCAAAATCTTGAATATTAACAACATTGAAATAAAATAAACTGAAAAACAATAAAATTTATTTTCAACCCCAAGTTCATCAAGGAAATATGCAGCAATAGCGATAACAATTCCAGTAACTAAAGCCTTTATTATGTAATTCATAAGACCGTCCCCACTTTCCCTTTAAAAACAATAAATAACCTGTAGAAATGTACCCGAATAGTTTAACAAGAAACATTGTAGTAAAAGTAAATTTACTAATCAATGTGTTGGCTTATCGTTTAATGCCCAAACAAGAAATATATAAACCCAAATAGAAACAGAAGCAGTGAAAAGAAACATTATCCTTACAATAAAAGAAGATATACCGAAAAAATCCGCTATTCCTCCACATATTCCGAATAGTGCTTTATCAGTGGATGATTTAGTTAACTTTTGCAATATTTTAATTCCCCCTCTATTTAAAAATATATGTACATATTATTATTTTATCATTTAAACCTTTTCCTTTAGGGTAAATTTACCAAGTTGTTATTGAATAATCCTGCTTCTTTTGTGAAAAAGCGTTCCTACTACTTTTTTAGAAACGCACCCGTTACTTGAATAGCTATTCATTTTCTAATGTAGAAGAAGATTGAAATGCCTATTTACTGAGTTGATATACAATAGCTAAAAAAATAATAAATATTATAACTAAAAACGTTAGAAAAGTATAAGTAACATATAAAGCATTACTAATAAAAGTTCCAATTTCGGTAAAATTAACCATTTGAAATTAAGAATGGTTATTTTTTTCTATTCAAGAAATCTGCTCCATTCCTTCAATAAAAAAACAATCCTTCGTTATTAAAGAATCGCACCCGTGTTGAAATCTTATTTAAGTCCAGCATCTATTACTTAAGTCCATTACTTCACATATTTCTTATCTGATAAAAGATAAAATAAAAAGATGATACCTTTAAAGGCATCATCCCTTAGAATATTAAACTTGATTTGACTTTAAACCTTAAAGTTTATTCCTTGTTAATTGCACTTTCATCCATATAAGCAACTTCCCATAAATGACCGTCAAAATCCTGAAACCCCCATATATACATAAACCCATGATCTTGAGGTTCACTAAAAGATTTACCACCAGATGACAATGCCTTATTTACTATCTCATCCACTTGATTCCGACTTTCAGCCGAAAAGCTGAGAATTGCTTCGGCAGAAGTAGTAGTATCCACAATTTCCTTTTTACTAAATCCTTTGAAACGTTCCTCAATCATTATCATAGCAAAGATATTGTCACTGATGATCATACAAGATGTGGTCTCATCGGAGAATTGTGGGTTGAACTCAAAACCTAGCTCCTTGAAAAAATGGGTGGACTTGTTCACGTCTTTTACTGATAAATTGATAAAAATATTTTTGGATGTGTATGCCATTTTTCTACCTCCTGTGAAAATTATTGACAAGAAAACCATGTCAATTAAGCTTTTCATTAAATGTCTCTAATTATCCCATTTTTCTTTAAGTACTGTATTCATTATTCACCCTATATTGAATTTTTTTAAGACAGCTAATTTTTGATATTAAAATGATTATTAGCAGAATTAAATAAATAGTGGTATAAATTCACATCGAAAAAAACAAGAACTAATGCTAAAAGACGTGGTGCTTAACCACGCCTTTATCGCATTAATCGGCAAAACTTCCATTTAATCTAAATTACTTGATTGTGTAAGAATGGAAAGTTCAAATTATTGTTCATGAGTCCATTTTACTGATTGACCTGTTTTTGGACAAGCAGGGAACTTTTCTCCTTGCTGAAGCACTGCATGTTCACCATCTGTATCAATATAATGACCTGATTCCATTACAGTTTCTCCCGTTCGATGAGCGTGTCTTACATGGGTCCATGTCGTATCCTTTCCCGTATTAGGGCAATTCGGAAATGTTTCGCCTTGATGAAGTTCCTGTTTCGCTCCGCCTGCATCTACATATTGTCCAGATTCCATTACGGTTTCTCCTGAATGGTGATGGTCAGTTATGTGAGTCATAATCCAATTCCTCCTTGTCAATTTTTCGTACAACAGTTATTTTTTCTCTTACAAAATAGAAACATGCTTTTCAATAAATTCCACTTATATAAAAAAACAGTAATATCCAGATGGAAATTACTGTTTTAAACCGTGGAGGTTAATTTATCATGGATATTGTATACCCTAGAATACTAGAACCTATAACCGAAAAAATAATTAGGTGCAAACAACCACTTTTATGGTGGTCAGAAATGATTTACTCCCCCATTCGGTGAACAAGAATGAACTCAGTAACTTGTTAAAAATACTTTTCCTTTTGTTTTATTAAATTCAACAGCGTCAATTGCCTTTTTGACATCCGACAGGTCATACTTAGAATCGACCATCATCAAACGTAACTTTTTACCATCTATTAGATGTATTAAATGATTAAATGTTTCCTGCCATTTTTTTATTGATACGTTTTTATTCCAATTCCGCAAATGAAAAATATTCGCATTCACTTTTGCTTTATTTAAAATATCAGCCCAATTTACTTGTATCCCAGATAAAAGACCGATTGTTAAAAAATGTCCATTAGGGCGGACACTAAAAGCTAATTCATTACCGTCCAAACCTCCAATAGAATCAATGGCAGCATCTGCACCCATTCCATTTGTTAATTCCATAACGGTTTCATTTAGACGACTTATAGAGGTGTCTATCACATTAGAAGCACCGAGATGAAGTAATTCCTCTGTATACTTATTATTTCTAGTCACTGCAATCAATCGAAAACCTAAAATATTTGATAATTGAGCAAAAATATGCCCAATAGAAGATCCACATGCATTAACCAATAAAACATCATTTGGCCTTAATTTTAAAACTTCCGTACAAACCACCCATGCTGTAACGGGATTAATATACATTTGAGATGCAGTAAAATCATCAAAAGAATTAGGTATAGGAACGGCAAATTCTGATGATGTCTTAACAAACTCTTGCCATGTTCCTTCCCCACGTAAAGGTAACACACGTTTACCAATAAGATTTTTAGAAACTAAAGGACCTACTTCTTCTACAATACCTACTCCCTCATACCCCGGAATATTAGGTAGAGAAATTCGGTGAGAATATGAGCCTCTAATCGGTATTAAGTCAGAGGGATTGATAGGGCGAGCTAACATTCGAACAAGAACTTCATTATCTTTGGGTGGTTCAATACTTTTAGACTCAACTCTTAAAACAGCTTTAGGACTACCGAATTCATAGAATTTAATACATTTTGTTATCAAAATTATAAGTCTCCTTGATATAAATTAGATTAATTTAATTAGATCACTGGAAAAGGCTTACTCCATTAAATGGCCCGTTTATCGAACAATAGTCCCTATTCTGCAATTTGCCTATTGCACAAATGAGACATATTGTACACTAACGTTAAAGATCCAGTTCAAGTAAACCACATAAAAAAAGTCCCTCTCCGGGCATTTAGGATAAGGACCTTTTTTATGAGCTTTGTTTAAAAAGGGAAATCATTCTTATCCATTAAAAATTATATCAATAATCTTATTAACATGAATTTCAGTGGTATTAAAAAGATGGATTGTTAGGTCCTGTTTTTTTATTAACATCGGGAGTTCTGTACAACCTAATATGACTCCTTGTATGTGGTCTCTATTAATCATGTTATTAATGATGTATAAAAATTCTTTTTTTGTTTCATTATTTACAATGCCATTTTCTAATTCTTCTACTATTTTTGTATGTATATATTGCTGTTCCATTTCGTTAGGCACTATAATTTCCTTATTATCAGATATAAATGGTTTTTAAAAAAAAATCATTTTCCATTGTAAATTTAGTTCCTATAAGTCCAATCCTTTCCAAACCTAGTTCCTGTGCTTTTAAAAAAGTCTCCTCTACGATACTTATCATAGGTAATTGAACTTTTTGTTGAATTTGTTCGAAAACAATATGTGGAGTGTTTGCTGACATTACCACAAAATCAGCCCCCACAATTTCTAATTTTCTTACTGCATCCGTTAAGTAATTTATTAACTCAACTGTTTGTCCATTCATAAGGAGCTTAAACATTTTATACATATTGATACTATTAATATAAAGCTCTGGTAATTCTTCTTTACTACCTATCTTTTCTTGGAATTTCATGATTACTGATTGGTAATAATCTACTGTTGATTCTGGTCCCATACCGCCAACAATTCCGACTTTTTTCAAAATCTCACCCTCTCTGTGTATTTGTTATATTTTAACATATATTCATTGCTGTTATAATTTACCTTTTTAATGAAATCATCCAATCAATCCCCGGTATCGGTGAAAAAATCGCGGCAACGAATATTTCTGAAATTGGTGAGATTGATTGGCTTAATCACCCTAAAAAGTTCGTTGCATTTGCAGGAATTGATCCTAGTATCTTTGAACCTGGTCGATTTAAGGGCACCGTAAACAGGGAAAGCCATATAAAGTGGCTATTATCGCATGTGCAAATAAGCTCTTACACTGGATTTATGCACAATTAAAGCAATTCAACTTTCCAAGATATAGCTTAAAATATAATAATAGTTAAATACAACAAAACCTTCCCAGAGGTGTATAACGGAAGGTTATTGACATGGACTTTTTTAGTAGCTGGTTTAGTTTAAGTACAAAACTTCCCGATCTTCGCTTATCAAACCAAAAAAGGTGATACCTTTTGTAGCATTTCCTCCATTAGTTATATCTAAAATTAATTATGTTCTACATATTCTGCAACCAATCCATCCGGGTGTTTAACGGTCATATTCTTCCCTGTAGGAACTTGGGAAGGTTCTCTAATTATGGCTGAACCATTTACTTCTAAAAAGTCTCTAAATTCTTCTATTGAGTCTACTAAAAATGTAACCTTTGTTTGTTTAAAAGGTTTTAAATCGTCTTCTTTACCGCAAATGAGTAGTAAATCATCAATTGATGCCAATTCTAAATTATTTAATGGCATTTTAAATCTCATATCAACAGTTTTATTTGTTAATTTACTATAAAAAATAATAGCAGCGTCAAGGTCATTTACATAAATACGAACTAATTTTTTAATAATCTTCATTACATATACTCCTATTCCTATTTAATTTATTATTCACCACTATTTAACATGATAAAAATTCTTTGTTCGTTAGTACAATTATTTCGATAAAAAGTGTGTTAATCCTTCTTAGATCAACGTCCATATAGTTTAAGTGAAATCATTCACAATTTTATTGGTATAATAATGAAAAAAGCGACCTTCACTAAACCATGAAGAATCGCAATTATTGCTGAAATAAATTTCAATTAACATATTTTGGGCTTATTTTTGATTTGTGCGAAATAGGATTGCTTTAGATTTAGCAACAATTTCTTGTTTATCGTTATAAATCGAACACTCCGCGTGAATTAAAGTTTTACCCTACTTTCCAATTTTGGCATTTGCCATCAAGTATGTACCAGTAGCAGGTTTCAAAAAAGAAACATTTAAATCAACGGTTACAACTTGTTGTATACCGTCTTCATTTGCTCCTATCAAGTTTGATAAGGCTACATCAGCCAATGAAGAAATGATGCCACCATGAATAACCCCTGCACTATTAATGAATAGGTCCTGAACTGGCAATATAATTTGCAAATTATTATCATCAAGCTTTTTGTATTTCAAACCTAAAAATTCGTCAAATGGCTGTTTTATAAACATTTCATACACCTCTTTATATATTTAATTTGGATCGGCTACACTTAGTTAGACAGAAATTTTAAGGTCAAGTAGAATTAACTATACTAATCAGTTATGAGGAGAATCTACATGACAAAAAAAGTACGTCGAACGTTTACCGAAGAATTTAAGGAACAGATCGTGCAACTATATCAGAATGGAAAGCCTCGCAAAGACATTATTCGCGAATATGAATTAACCCCTTCTTCACTAGATAAGTGGATTAATCAAAGTAAGTCCTCCGGTTCCTTCAAAGAAAAGGATAACCTCAGCCCCGAACAGAAAGAGCTGCAGGAACTTAGGAAACGTAATAAGCAATTAGAGATGGAGAATGATATTTTAAAGCAAGCCGCGCTGATACTAGGACGAAAGTAAATGTGATTAAGAACAACCAGCACAAATACTCGATATCAGCAATGTGCAAGGTCCTACAACTCCCAAGAAGTACGTATTATTATGAAGCAAAAGAACGAAAGAATGAAGATGATATAACTTCAGACATCGTTGAAATTTTCCATCAAAGCCGCCAAAATTATGGTGCCAGAAAGATAAAGCACGAGCTAAAGAAACGAGGGAAATTGGTTTCCCGTCGTCGTATCGGCAGGATTATGAACGAACAAGGGCTTGTTTCAGCTTATACCGTGGCTCAATTCAAACCACATAAGAATAAACCAAATGAAAGTGAACAAGCAAATGAGTTAAATCGTGAATTTACTCAAGAGGATGAGTTGACCGTCGTGGTCAGTGACCTAACCTATGTAAGAGTCCATAAAAAATGGAATTACATATGTGTATTTGTTGATCTCTATAATCGGGAAATCGTTGGATTTAGCACAGGTGAGAACAAAGATGCTTTACTAGTTTATCGTGCTCTATCGTCAATTAAAGGGAATTTGCATATGATTCAAATGTTCCATACTGACAGAGGAAGCGAGTTTAAGAACCAGATCATTGATGAAGCACTAGAAACGTTTAAAATCAAGCGATCTCTAAGTTTGAAAGGCTGTCCGTATGATAACGCAGTAGCTGAAGCAACATTCAAAATCATTAAGACAGAGTTCGTAAAGAAACGTCATTTTGATAGCTTAGAAGAGTTACACAGAGAGTTTACAGACTATGTGCACTGGTTTAACCACCTACGCATACATGGTACTTTAGATTATCTAAGTCCAGTGGAATACAAACTTACGCACCTTAAGAAAACTGTCTAGTTTAGTGTTGACAATCCAATTTAACATAACATAATCTTATAAGTTCTTAAACGAATCTGCACCGTTAGTACAATAAATTCAACGAGAAGAAGCGTTAATCCTTCTTGGATCAACGCCTCCGTTAGTGAAAAACAAACTACTTTATTTTATCTTCTAAATCCTTTATTCTTTTTTCTAATTTCTTATTTTTTATAGCTATTTCAATAAATGCACCAATTGCAATTGAAATCGCAATCAACGAAAATATCCAATCCATATAATTTTGCCTCTGCTACTAATCTGCTTTTTAATAATACATGAGCTACCACAATTCCGATAACTCCTTATTAATCTCTTGCCCCCTTAAGTTGAAGAAGAATAGAGCATTATCGTTGTTCAAGTAATTTAATCGTTTTTTAAAATACCCTGACAATAAATGCTATACATACTACTGCAAATGGTAAACATCCAAGTGAAGAACAACCAACACATCCATCTAGAAATTCTTTTTCTGTTATCGGTTCCTTTTCTTCATTTTCTGGTTGTTCCTGTTCATTGTCTTTCGCCAAGATTGCATCCCCCTTAATGATGAAACGCACCCGTTTAATAAACTTACATAGCGTGCCAAAGAATGTAAGCGATTGTCGCTAAACTAATTGCAATTACTACCAGACTTCCAACTTTTATATATTCTAATTTATCTTTATCCAACTTTTGTTCCCCTTTTCTAACAATT
This sequence comes from Schinkia acidoalkalinis, assembly GCF_054301215.1. The sequence continues at coordinate 4,147,507 of NZ_CP182573.1, read as the reverse complement.
CCACAACGAAACAAAAGAATTGATTATACTCTTCTTAGGCAATTGCACCCTTTACTTGAAAAAGTCTATTTCACTTGTCATTATCTAAATCACTATAAAGGAATGACCACTTATTCTCTTTAACTTCATACTTTTTTTCGATTAGTTGACCAACCACAGACTTGTTAATACCATCCTTAACTGCTTTTGAAACTACGATATATAGAATGAATAGACCAAAAATCCAAAGAACAATGTTAAAAAACAGAACTACACCTGGTACACCTATATTTGATAGCATCCATCCACCCCCACTATAACAGTATTTTACCATATAAAACCATTTTTGGTTCTTTGATTATCCTTAATTTGCTTAAATAAGAAAAAAGAGCCGTTGATTCCATAAGTGATCTTCAGCTCTAGCTCCCTATAGTTTAGTAACTCTTCTTTCTGAAAAAATATCTCATTACAATAGTTACGATAAAAATATCAAAAATGATTAAAATACTTCTTAAAAGCTGATTTTCTACCGCAAATACAATAATAGTAGCAAGTATCATACATATTAGAGCTGTTATCAGGGCGTATTTATTCATTTTCCCATCTCCTTTTCCCTCCATTTATAGCAACATAAATTCCATAACGCTTCTTCAACAAAACTGCTTCTTTAGCACCAGAAGCGACTGCCTTACTTAACAATCGCACCCCTTTAGTTCAACAAGCTGTTTCTCTTTTTTATTTGTGTTCATCTAGAATTGCAAAAAACCACTTTACCACAAGGGTCGACTATTTCCCATTGTTGTAAGAAAAAGGTGGGCATGTATTATGCTTACCTTTTTTAGTGATTTCATTTTTTCTAAAGAGTATTTTTCCTCTTCGTAAAAATCAAAAAAAATTTCATACCTCTTAATGAATTGGTAAATAATATCCTAGAGGTGACGGAATGGAAAAGGATAAATTAAAACTCACATCTTCCGAAATAGGAAGTTTGTGGGGAGAGTATGTAAATGGAACAGCCGTTGATATTGTAAATAGATATATGGTCTCTATTATTGAGGATAAGCAAATTAAGGCGATTTTTGAGGATGCTATCCAGACATTCGAAAAGCAAAAGCAACAAATCGTTACCTTTATAAAAAATGAGGGGTTTCCAGTTCCAATTGGATTTACTGATTCTGATCTTTTTAAAGGTAAACAGAGGTTGTTCACGGATATATTTTGCCTGAATTATTTACATATCATGACATTACATGGTTTGCTAGGGCACTCAACTTCATTGGGCGTTTCTGTAAGAGAGGACTTACGGTATTTTTACGACTCCTGTGATAATGATGGGAAAAGGATGTATCATCAAACCATTGATTTATTGCTTGAGAAAGGAAGTTTTCAGAGAGATCCTTTATTTTATCCAGCTAAAAACCCTGAATATGTTTCTAGCCAGGATTTCGCAGATGGAATTTTCGGAAAGGGTAGAATGTTAGCAGCGACAGAAATCATAAGCATTTCTGTCAACCTTAAAAAAAGTATTATGGCAAAAACTCTTTCAATCGCATTCAGTCAAGTCGCACAAACAAAAGAAACAAGAAATTTTTTAGAGCACTCCGAAAAAATTGCTGACCAACAAATAAAAAGTTTTTCAAAAGTTATGCAAACGGATAATTTACCAGTTCCTAAGTCGTGGGAAACTGAAGTTACAATTTCAACAGATCCTCCTTTTTCTGATAAGTTAATGTTGTATCATACTGGTTTCTTATTCCAAGCTGCACAAGCGTATCACGGAGCAGGTTTAGCATCCGCCATGCGAACAGACCTTGTAGCCACTTACGAAAGCACCATTCTACAAAATCTTATGCTTACTAAAAAGTGGTTTAATATTATGGTGCAAAATAATTGGTTAGAACAGCCTCCACTTGCTCCTAATAGAAAAGAAATTGCAAAAGAAAAATAATATGAACTCTGTTTATAGGATATGTATAAGTGAATAGGAATCCATTTGAAAAACTAATGTGGAGCATTGCACTCCCTGGGTTTGGGCAGTATTTAAACGGAAAGTATTTTAAAGGCACAGTTTTATTGATACTTGAATTTCTGATTAATGTACAAGCTAATTTTAATCAGGTCATACTTCTAAGTTTTCATGGAGAAATTGGAGATGCCATAAAACATGCTGAATATCAGTGGTTGATGTTTTATCCTTGTTTGTACTTTTTCTCTATGTGGGACGCAGTTAAAGATGCAGGCGGAGGGAAAGACTCTTATTCTTTTCTTCCGTATGTGTTTGCTGCATTTTTTGTAACTGTTGGATTGATTTTTTCCTCGAACTTAATGATATTTGGAGTGTTATTGGGTCCTGTTTGGCTCCCAATATTGTTTGTTTTTCCTGGGATAATCATTGGATTTATTACTAGAGAAATCATAAAAAACATTCCATAAAAAACCATCCTCTATATTTACTATCAAAAGTGGATGGTTTTTTACGCGTTCCAATAAGCGAAGTTTATTAAACTAAACTGCACCATTAGTTGAAGAACGAACGAAAAAAATCAACTAATTAAACTATACAATTATTGGTAGGATATTCCAATTAAGATGCAATCCTAGTATGCCCTTTTCGATTCTCCCTAGTTGTCATTCGCAATCTTTACCAAAATCATCGTTCTATTCTGATTTAAGGTTTATATATTTATAATGTAATTGCTTTTTTTGGCTAAGGTAATCTTTAATAGAGTTTACCGAATCCAATGTCTATTAAACAATTGGAGGGATATGAATGAAAAGCCAGGAAATTGAAGAAGTAGTAAAAACAAACCCAAAAATAATGAAAGGTCTTGTATACCGCGGACCTGAAATGAAAGAATGGACAGATGTACCGATGCCTACCCTACAAAAGCACACTGATGCAATTGTAAAAGTTTTAAAGACTACTATTTGCGGAACGGATTTACATATCTTAAAAGGAGACGTCCCAACTGTAACAGATGGTAGAATTTTGGGCCATGAAGGTGTTGGCGTTATTGAAGAAGTCGGTTCTAGCGTTCAAAACTTCAAACCAGGGGACAAGGTACTCATCTCTTGCATTACCTCCTGTGGTAAGTGTGACAATTGTAAAAGAGGCTTATATGCACATTGTGAAGATGGTGGATGGATTCTCGGAAACACGATAGATGGTACACAGGCAGAATTTGTTCGTATTCCATATGCTGATACAAGTTTACATCCAATCCCCCAAGGAATTGATGATGAGGCAATGGTTATGTTGAGTGACATCCTGCCAACTGGGCTTGAAATTGGTGTTCTTAACGGCCGCGTTAAACCAGGAGATACAATAGCCATAATAGGTGCAGGTCCAGTAGGGTTATCAGCGTTGCTTACTTCTCAATTTTATTCCCCATCTGAAATTATTATGGTTGATCTCGATGATAATCGTCTTAAAATATCAGAAGAATTAGGAGCAACAACATTGGTTAACAGCTCTGATGGAAAAGCTGTTCAAAACATAATGGAATTAACAAACGGTAAAGGAGTAGACGTTGTTATCGAAGCAGTTGGTATCCCGGCAACCTTTGATATTTGCCAGGAAGTGGTCAAGCCAGGAGGAACGATTGCAAACGTAGGGGTTCATGGAAAAAGCGTAGAGCTTCATATAGAAAAACTATGGATCCAAAATATTACATTAACAACCGGTCTAGTTAGCACAAATTCAACCCCAATGCTGCTTAAATCAGTGGCAGCCAAAAAAATTGAACCTTCACATTTGATTACCCATCGCTTCCAGATGAGCAATATTATGGAGGCTTACAATGTATTTTCAAATGCAGCAAAAGAACAAGCCATTAAGGTAATCATTTCAAATGACTAAAGTTAAAAAGCTGAACAGCTCACCTGTTCAGCTTTTTTATATATGCATACTCTTTTCCCAAGCTCCTTTTATTTCAATACCTGTGGCCTTTGCGGATTCTTCTAATTCTTTCATTTCCTGCTCGGATAAAACAACATCGGCGGCTGAAATGGCTCCCTCAATATGTTTGGCTTTCGTAACGCCAATAATAGGCACTGTTCCCTTCGCAATGGCCCATGCTATTGCAATTTGGGCGGAATCAACACCGTGCGCATTCCCTACTCTCTCCATTACATCTACTAATGGAGTTAACTTTTGAAGGACCTCGGCATTAAACGCTTCCCCTCTTCTAGTCCCAGCTTTAAAAGGATTTTGGGCGTTATAGTTGCCCGTTAACGCACCTTGTTCCAGGACCATATAGGAAAAGAATACAACATTATGTTGATTACACCATTCAATAATTCCTGCTTCTTCCGATGACCGATATAGTAGACTATAATGATTTTGTACCGCAGAAAGCTCCAACCCATCCTTTTCAAGAATGGAAGCAGCTAGTTTTATTTCCTCTAAATTATGATTAGATACACCAGCATATTTTACCTTTCCGCTTTTCATTAGTGGTATAAGTTCAGTGGTGTATTTCTGTACATCCTTTGGATTATGAATCCAATAAATATCGGCATGATCTACACCCAACCGGTTTAAACTCTCTTCAATTGTTTTATCCATAGATTCATGGACACCAGGAGTAAATTTCGTTGAGATTAACACATTGCTTTGGTCTTTTTTAATAAAATTCCCTAAAATTGTTTCTGAAGCTCCCATTCCATAAACGGCAGCAGTATCCCATAAATTAAATCCAGCATCCATTGCCACATCATAAACAGGTCTTAAATCCTCATCACTAAGATTGTTTCCAAATACAGCATCCCCTCCATTTACACCGTTTCCCCAGGACCAAGTCCCTAAGGCAATAGGAGGAATCTTCTGATCTTTTAATTGAACATACTTCACTTGGCTTCAACTCCTCAAAAAGGTTTAGTACGATCCCATTATTAGCATATACTGGTTAGCAAAATAAATATACCAATCAAAAGAAAAGTCCTACGATTCATAATTCAGCATTACTCATATCTCAACGCATCAATCGGCTTTAATTTGGCCGCTTTGCGTGCTGGATAGACGCCGAAAATAACACCTACAAATAGGGAGGATAAAAAAGCATAAATCATTGGTTTTATTGTAAATGTAATGGTTAGGTCTGTTACTTTACTTAACAACTGGGCTGCCCCGACACCAAATAGAATTCCAAGCACACCCCCAAAAAGACATAAGATAATTGATTCTATTAAAAATTGTTGGAGAATATCACCTTGAGTAGCCCCAATTGCTTTACGAATGCCGATTTCTCTTGTTCGCTCTGTTACAGAAACTAGCATAATATTCATAATCCCAATGCCGCCAACAACAAGCGAGATCGCCGCAATTCCCGATAGAAGAGTCGTCATCACACTAGAAACACTTTGAGCTGTTTCAAGAATTTGTGACTGTGAACTAATTTGGAAATCATCGTCTTCACTAGGCTTTAAGCCATGGGAGGCTCGAAGTGCTTGCGTAACGTCAAACTGCGCTTTTTCCATTAACTGCTCAGATTTAGCAGAAATATAGATTGTGCGAATGTTTGATGCTCCCATTCGATTCATTGCTGTGGTAACAGGTATTAATATTTTATCATCATTATTCGTCATTCCTGAGTTACCCTGACTTGCCAGCACTCCAATAATTGTAAATGGGATTTGCTGTATTTCAATCGTTTCTCCTATAGGGTTCCTATAATCTGAACCAAAGAGATTACTAACCACTTCTGTGCCGACAACCGCTACGTTTGCTTGTCGTTCGACTTCAAAGCGATTGAAAAATCTCCCGCGCTGAATGGATGCATTTCGAACTTCCAAAAAAGCTTGTGTAGTTCCTTCAATTGTCGTATTATAATTTGCATTACCGGCAACTGCTTGCCCCTGTGTCACCACACTTGGCACTGCTCCGGCAATAGAGTCCTTTTCTTTGATTCTATCAATATCTTCCATTGTCAAGCTATTCGATGAACCTGCTCCTAAGCTGATTCCTCCTTGTCTTGCTTGATTAGAAGATACAATCAAGAGGTTACTTCCTAAGCCATTTATTTGCGAGGAAATACTTGATGACGAACCTTCGCCAATCGCAACCATGACAATCACCGAAGCAATCCCAATAATAATTCCAAGCATTGTAAGTAGCGAACGCAGCTTATTAACTACGATGCTCCGCAACGATATCCGAATTCCTTCGAGAAAACTCATTGAATCACTTCCTCTGCCTCAGCCAATCTTACTTGATGAATAGCCTCATTTGAAACAATCTTGCCGTCCACAAAGCGAATATTGCGTTTGGTATAGCAGGCAATATCAGGCTCATGGGTAACAAGAATCACTGTTTTCCCTTGGTCATTCAGCTTTTGAAAGATACTCATAATTTCTAGGCTAGTCTTCGTATCCAGCGCCCCTGTCGGTTCATCAGCCAAAACAATGACAGGGTCATTGACTAATGCCCGTGCAATTGAAACCCGCTGCTGCTGACCGCCGGAAAGCTCGTTAGGTTTGTTATATAATCTTTCTCCAAGACCAACACTATCTAAAGCCTGCATCGCCCGCTCACGCCTTTCTTTTGGTGAAACACCGGCATACAATAGCGGCAGCTCCACGTTTTCAACCGCAGTTGTTCGGGGGAGGAGATTAAAATTTTGAAAAACAAAGCCAATTTGTTGATTACGAATGACCGCCAAATCTTTTTCACTTGCATTAAAGATTGGATGGCCATCCAAGTAATATTCGCCTGAAGTCGGCAAATCAAGACAGCCAATAACATTCATCATCGACGACTTTCCGGAACCCGATGGCCCCATAATGGCAACAAAATCCCCCTCTTCAATCAATAAATCAACCCCATTTAAAGCATTGATTTCCTGGTCGCCAATTTTATATGTCTTTACCATATTTTTTATTTCAATCACTTGGACCATATTAGCGCATACCTCCACCCATTCTGAAGCTTCCTCCAGGAATACCTATTCCTTGCATACCACCTTTTGAACCACCAAATCTGCTATTACCTAAGGAATTTGCATTAGATGAAGATTGGAAAGAAATCACCACTTCATCTCCCTCTTGTAAACCTGTAATAATTTCTACCCGGTCGGCAGTATAATACCCTACTTCAATAGGTGTAAACTGCATATTTAAGTTGTCTTGTTTGGTAGTTTTTTGATCAGTTTTCCGATTTGCTGACACCATTACGCCGTCTTTTCCATTACGCTCCTGCAAGGCCGACGCCGGAATGTAAAGAACATTTTTATGTGTTCCAATTTGAATTGTTGCGCTGACAGTCATCCCTGTCATTAACAACCTTTTATTGTTATCTACAGTCAAAAGAACATTGTAGGTAGTGACCCCAGATTCAGTAGTTGCTTCTGGATAAATTTTAGTAACCTTTCCAGTAAATGTTTCATTTTCAAAGGAAGTGGTTGTAAAAGTGGCTTTCATTCCTGTTTTAATTTTTCCTATGTCACCTTGACTAACCTGTGCCAATACTTCAAGATTAGCAGAGTCTGAATTATCAATAACAATAAATGGATTTTCCGGTACAGCACCCAAATCTCCATTTACTTGTGTGACAATTCCATCCATCGGAGCAACCAACGTCATCGAATGTAACTCAAACTTGCGCTGTTCAAGTTCCGCTTCTGCTTGTTGCACAGCTGCTTTTGCAGAGGTGACGACAGATTGGGTTTGTGGCGATTTTAAATTTTTTAACGCTTGCTCGGCGGTCTTGAGATCTATTTCAGCATTTAGAATGGCTGTTTGGGTTTGACTAACCGTTTGATTGTATGTACGTTTGGCTGTATTGTAATCTACTTGTGCCTTTCTTAATGCTTCCTTTGCATCTATTAATTCGCTTTCTGAAACTGCCCCTGCATCATACAAATATTTCTGGTCACCATACTCCTTTTGAGCAGAGGTTACATCTGTTTTTGCTTGCTCCATTTGCTCTTTAGCTTGCTGTACATCCAAGGATTTTTTGGCCTCTGTTAAGGCAAGCTGGGCTTTTTTTACTGTTGCATCCTGAATGCCAACTTCATCTGCAGAAAATCCATCTAAAGCCTCTTTTAGCTTCGCTTGAGCTGTTAAGAGATTTGCTTCGGCATTTTTTACTTGTACAGTAGCTTCAGTATTATCAAGTATAGCAAGCACTTGACCTTTTTTTACTTTATCCCCAATTTGAACATGGACTGCTGTTAACGTTTTTCCTTCAGAACCAGAGCTTGAGAAATCTAAAGAAGTAGTTTTAGAGGCTTGAACTGTTCCAGATGCCGAAATAGTTTCGGTTACATCGCCTCGTTCCACTTTAACAGTTTGCATCACCCTCGGCACTGTATCTGCTGTGCTCATTTTTTGAAAAGTAAATACGCCAATGCTGACTAGTAAAATGCCCACGATTGAAGTGACAATTAACTTTTTTGTTTTCTTTTGTTTAAACTGACGTAAAGGCTTGTCCTCCTGTTTCAATTCAGCCATTTTCTTACCTCCTGAATGGGATCCTTAAAATTTTCCAATCATCCATTAACCCATGGTTTGTCCAGCGTAAAATGGAGCAGATTCATTTCAACAGTGATTTGCTCAAGTTCTCTTTTCTTCTCGTCTACTGTATGTAATGCTTTTTTAACTTCAAGTGCCGTTACTTTTCCTTTTTCAAATTTAGCTTCGTTCATCTTGTAATCTTGCTCTGCAGCGATTAAGTCCACTTGGAGTTGGTTATACTGGTTCTCTAATTGCAGCAAACTAGAGTACATTGACCTTATATTCTCTGCCATTTGCTGCTTGCTTTTCGCCAGCGATAATTCTGCTGTGTTTACGTCCATTTCTTCAAGATCATAAGAGTTGCCGCTATTATAGGTATATAGATTCACGTCGAGTTCAGCCAACTCAATCTGTTTCTCCAATAACCATACCGATGGACTGCTTGATTGTATTCTCGTAATATATGACTCAATCTCTATTTCATCCGGTTTTGAATAGGTTGGCTTATCTGTCAACTTGTATATTGTATCGATTGGCTTCCCTAATAACTGGTTTAATTTTATCTGCGAATCCTTAAGTTGATTATTGGCCGTTTCTAGGTCTTGCTCAGATTGAATTCTCGCATTTATAAAATCGTTTTTTTCTGCCTCAGAAATTTTCCCTCTTTCTGCTTTTGCAATAGCTGCCTGTTCATCCAGCTTCGCAATCAGTAGGGACTCCTCCATCTCTTGTAGATTATTTTCTTTTGAAAAAATATCATAATATGTCGCCATCGTATTGTAGGTGATTTGGTCTTTCGTCACTTCTGTCTCTTTTTTTGACATCTCGTAATTAATAGTTGCAGATGAAACTTTTTTGTAGGCAGATCGAACAGCATTATCATCCTCTCCATTTCCCTGCCCAATTGGGACATAGTCTAATTGATCAGATGCATTTTCAAGACTGATGTTATTACGCTCAATATCTTGCTCTGCTGTTTTCAAATCATAGCTTTGGTTCTCCGCCCATTGGATGGCTTGCTCCAGTGTGAGGGTGCTTCCTTCTGCTTCTTTTTCTTCTTGAATTTGTGTTGAAACCATTTTTATGGTTCCGGTTTGTTGATCAAAGGAAACTTCATTACCAAACGATTCACTAATAAAACGAAGGGGAACGAGAGTGTGGCCATTTTTAATCATCGGTGGTGAAGAAAGTTGAACCTGTTCATAATTTTTTAAGCCATAGGTAGAACCAATTTTAAGTTGAATCGTTATATCATTCTTTTTAGCGGTAATCGATTGCGTAGTAGCATCCCATTTCACCTCTGCACCCAGTTCTTCAAAGATGTCCCGCATCGGAACCATGGTGACATCTCCAACTACAATTGGGGCCTGCTCAAACATAATCGGTTTGTTATCTATTAAAACCTTAAGGCTTTGCTCTGCATGCACCTGTGGCGAAAACGGAAACAAGAGAAAGCTTGATGCCAGCATTAGAGTTAATTTATTTTTCATATATCTACTCCTTTGGTAAGATTTTTACTGTATAAAGGCTTGCTAAGATATCTAATACAGTATCAGAGAAATGTGTCTGTTGAATGTCAAAGTGGGAATCATTAACATTGCCTAAAACAAAAAAAAAAAAACGAGCGTAAAACTAATTTAGTCTTACACTCGCTTTTTTGTTAAATTAGGGAATAAATTTACTTTTCAAATACCGCCTCTACTTCACCTTATAGTAAATCGTGAAGAGGAAACTACCATTGTAACTAAGACTCTTAACAATCTCGGATTAATACCATTTTTGCGACTCTTTACCCCTATTAAACTTTAACAGCGCTTTCTCCATGACCGTAATTCTCGTAAAAATAGTTTTTTATTTCTGTCACAATATATCCAAAACATCCAATAGAAAGCAGTAGAAATATATTGTATTTTAAAACAAGAGAGGTGAGTTTTTGCTGTGGTTTATAAAAAAATTTGGAATTGGTTTTGGAATCGGCATGAAAAAGTAAGATATCGCGTTTGGGCCTACGAAGATAAATATGTTGCCTCTGCATCGATAGGGGAAAAAATAGCTTCTGAATATGGCAGCACCCCTGAGAAAGCAAAAGAAGCAGCACTTTTTAAACTTCGGAAAGTATTAACGAAAGAAAAAAAAACACGTAGGGTGATTACCAAAGGGAATGGATACGTACTATATCGTATTAAATAGCGTTGAAGCCCTTCCACTTGGCGGGGCTTCTTTTACTATGCTCACTTACTATCTCATCTACAAGCCTTCTTTTTCTTAATCATCAACCGTCCTCTAGTAGTGCTCACACTCGACATTTTCAGCCTATTATTTTTCAAACACCATTTCAACTTCGTCCTGCAGTAAATCAAGAAGAGGGAAACGGTCGCTGTAACCAAGACTCTTAACAATCTCGGAATAATACCATTTTTGCGACTCTTTACCTCGATTAAATTTATCCCAAGCCGCTTCACCAAAAATGGCAAGATCCCGTTTAATTGAACGGAGATTATGTAGTTTATCAGCGCATGCCACTTGTCGAATAGGAAGTGGAGCCTGCTTTAAGTAATCAATCGTATGCTTTTTTCGATCTTCCCAACTTGCCTGCTTGTTCGGTTCTGAGCAGCCTTTGACAATAGTAAGAACCTCTTGGCCAAAATTCTCTAGTAAATCTTCTTCCGTTGTATCTGTATCCTCTAATGTATCGTGAAGAATTCCGGCTATGATAACCTTCTCTTCACATCCCGCTTTTAAAAGAAGCATTCCTACACCATATGGATGGCTAATATAAGGGATATCTGTTCCTTTTCGAAATTGCGAATAATGCGCTTTCGCAGCAAATTCGATAGCCTGATCAATCAAGTCCATGCTATACACTTCCTTTTTGGTTAATTTGCGGACAAATTTTACCCAGTTGGCGCTTGAATTGTCTTCATTTTCTAATTTTGCGGATATGGTTTACCCCATCTGGTGTTTGATTTGTCCTCATTTGGGTGTTTTGAGGACAACTTTTACCCCACCTGGTGTTTGATCTGTCCTCATTTGGCTGTTTTGAGGACAACTTTTACCCTGCTGAGTTTCCATTCTGTCCTCATTTTCCCATTTTATGGACATGGTTTACCCCATCTGGTGTTTGATCTGTCCTCATTTGGCTGTTTTGAGGACAACTTTTACCCTGCTGAGTTTCCATTATGGCCTCACTTTCCCATTTTATGGACAAATTTTACCCCATCTGGTGTTTGATCTGTCCTCATTCGGCTGTTTTGAGGACAAATTTTACCCTGCTGGGTTTCCATTATGGCCTCATTTTCCTATTTTACGGACATGGTTTACCCCATCTGGTGTTTGATCTGTCCTCATTTGGCTGTTTCTAGGACAACTTTTACCCTGCTGGATTCCATTCTGGCCTCATTTTCCCATTTTACGGACAAATTTTACCTCATCTGGTGTTTGATCTGTCCTCATTTGGCTGTTTTGAGGACAACTTTTACCCTGCTGAGTTTCCATTATGGCCTCATTTTCCCATTTTATGGACAAATTTTACCCTATCTGGTGTTTGATCTGTCCTCATTCGGCTGTTTTGAGGACAAATTTTACCCTGCTGGGTTTCCATTATGGCCTCATTTTCCCATTTTACGGACAAATTTTACCCCATCTGGTGTTTGATTTGTCCTCATTTGGCTGTTTTGAGGACAACCTTTACCCTATTGGGTTTACTATTTAGCCACAGCCTTAACTATACTGGATAAAAATCCATAAATTAAAGAATAGGCTTCCCCAATTGTCATCTCCTCTTTAAATCCTGCGATATCGTTTAAAGAAAAGTTCAAATCCCATAAGCCGTCCTCCCCGTTAAAAAGAAGGTCAAATGTTGAATTTTCATTCTCCAATTGGCTTTTAAGCTCACTTTTAATAGTTGACCCCATTTTCTTTGGCAGCTTTAATCCCAACATTACATCATAAGTACCAAATACATCATCAACCTCAATGGAAACCGCATCAACCTTAATGAGTTCAAACTTATTCGATTCTACATAAAGGAATTCATTTTTATGCTTCTTAAAATAAGCAATCGGTTGTTGGAAAAACTCAGCATTTTCCTTTGCAAGGGTTTCCTCTGTCATTTTGTCGATTCTTTCTATATAGGCATCATTGAAATCCAATTTTGAAGCCCTCCTACATCTATGTAATTGTTTATACGAACTATATTTAGTGTATCCGAAAGTTGCCTCATCTTCTACTATCTACCGTTTGTTGAGCATATTATTTTTCTTTTTAAAAATAATCCCTTATTATAATAATTGTTACATAAAAATAATACTAAATATTAAACACTAAATAACATATGGAGGTAATGAAATGAAAATCGTTGCAGTAGTAGGTAGTATTAGAAAAGATTCATATAATGTAAAGCTGGCTAAATATATTCAGCAAAAATATAAAAATCTTTTTGAATTGGAAATTCTAAGTTTACGAGAGTTGCCAATGTACGATCAGGATATTGAAAATAATCCACCAGCAACAGTAACTGAATTTAAAGAAAAAGTTGCGAAAGCAGATGCCGTGCTTTGGGTGACACCTGAATACAACGGCATAGTACCTGGTGTGCTTGTCAATGCACTTGATTGGTTATCACGTGTAGACAAAGTAATGATTGGCAAACCATCTTGGGTTATGGGGGCTTCCATGGGGAACTTAGGTACAGTTAAAGCGCAATTACACTTGCGTGAAATTTTATTTTCTCCTGGTATTTCTTCACCTCTTCTTCCTGGTAATGAAGTCTATGTTGGAGCCGTTCACGAGAAGTTCGATGAGGAAGGAAATCTTACACACGAGCCAACTGTACAGTTCTTAGATCGTGTTGTTGATAATTTCATCAATTGGTACAACCATATTAATCGGTAATTTTTTGGAAAACGGGGACGGTTCTCGTATTCACAATCCTAAAGTAATTTGAAACATTTTATTACAATGAATCGTCCCCTTGTTCCATTATTTCCACCAATCATCGAAAACGGTGATTGGGCCTTTTCTTTTATGTTGCGATTTTACATACCACTGTTCTATCTTTTCGGTGCTTTTTTCAGCGATGTCTTTTCCTTCTAGATAATCATCGATCTCTTCATATGTTACACCTAGCGCCGCTTCATCAGGAAGCAATGGTTTGTTATCTTCTAAATCTGCGGTTGGCACCTTTTCATATAAGGCTTTTGGACAATTTAAATGTTGTAAGAGCATTTTGCCTTGTCTTTTATTAAGGCGATATAGTGGCATTATGTCAGCTGCACCGTCTCCAAATTTTGTATAAAACCCGACGAGGGCTTCCGCGGCATGGTCGGTTCCCAAGACGACACCATTTTTCATGGCGCCAATTCCATATTGGACAATCATTCTCTCCCTTGCCTTTATGTTACCTTTTGCGAAGTCAGATACTTCAATGCCCACTTTTTTTAAGGAATCAACACCAGCATCCACCGCTGGCTTAATATCAACTGTATATAATTCATCTGGCTTAATAAAATCTACTACCAATTTTTCATCTTCTTGATCGTTTTGAACGCCGTATGGCAACCGAACTCCAATGAATTTATACTTCGCACTACCCGCTTCTTCATTCAACTCATGGACAGCCATTTGCGCCAGCTTACCTGCCAATGTTGAATCCTGGCCAAGCGATAAACCCAATACCATTGATTGAAAAAACGTATATTTTTTCAAATAGTTTTTCATTAAATCAATGCTTTTCCGAATTTCTTCCTCAACGTCAATGACCGGCTGGACCTTCATTTCATCGATGATTTTTTTATGCAATGGACGCATTTTCTATCTCCTATCCGTCTGTTATTTTGACCTATATAGCCCGTTTTCTTTTATATACTCATAACAATTTAAAGGAAGTAAATATTTAGGCTCTCCACCGAAAGCAAATTCTTCTCTTATATAAGTAGAACTGATTTCCATGGCAATCCCTTTATCAACTAAATGGAAGGTAGCACCATCATCATTATTTCGCAAGACGGGAGAACGACTAATCGTTTTTAACATATCGATTCCATCTCTTGCCATGACAATGAACTTATTTTCACTCACTAATTGTTCAGCTTTCCCCCATTTGCCTTCCCCAATATCAACAAGCAAGTCTGCCCCCATAATAAAATAGAAGTCATCTTCTGGATAAGTATTTTTATAATACTTCATCGTTTCATAAGTTGTTATTTTCCATGCTTCTTGATTTAGTTCATAATCATCTGCAATAAACCTGCCATCATCTGCAATCGCCATTTTCACCATATTCCATCGGTGTTCGTCTGCCGTTTGCAATTGTTTATCTTTTCTTTTACCAGAACAAGGCAGAAAAATGACTTTGTCTAATTTGCAACGATTGGCTATCGTACTGGCTGTCCAAAGATGCACATAGGTTATAGGGTCAAAGGAGGACCCGTAAATGCCGATTTTAGCCATTCTACAATCACCAGCCTTATTATTTCTCGCTGTTTTTGATCATCAGTGCAACTTTTTCCTTTACTTCTTCAATATTTTTCATCTTGTTGTCCCAACACGCTTGACTTAAATCCACTGGGTATTCTGCCGGATTTAAAGAACGTTTATACTCTTCCCACAATAACGCCATATTTTTCCTTACATATTTCTGAATTTCCTGAACAGTTGGCACACTGTAGACTAATTCACCATTCACAAAAATATCATGGTGTAATTCCCTTGCTTCAAAATTGGTCACATATTTACTGATAAACGTATGAACAGGGTGAAACATCTTTAAATGATCCTCTTCTTTAGGATTTTCCGTTTCCAATGTGATATAATCGCCTTCCGACTTATGGTTCCTTGAATTAACAATGCGGTAGATTTTTTTCAAGCCAGGAGTTGTGACCTTCTCTGGATTTCCTGAAATTTTAATCGTATCAATCATTTCACCGTTGTCATCTTCAATTGCTACTAATTTATAGACGGCTCCTAAAGCAGGCTGATCATACGCTGTTATTAATTTCGTGCCGATACCCCATGAATCAATTTTCGCACCTTGTTGTTTTAAACTGATGATTGTATATTCATCTAAATCATTGGAAGCTATGATTTTTGCATCTTTAAATCCAGCTTCATCTAGCATTTTTCGTGCCTCTTTTGATAGGTAGGCCAAATCGCCGCTATCTAAACGTATTCCTATAAAATTAATCTGATTCCCAAGTTCCTTAGCAACTTTAATTGCATTCGGCACCCCTGATTTTAATGTGTCATACGTATCGACCAAAAACACACAATCCTTATGTCTTCTTGCATATTTATGAAAAGCGGTATATTCATCTTTATAAGCTTGAACTAACGCATGTGCATGTGTTCCAGAAACCGGTATACCGAATAATTTTCCTGCCTGGACGTTACTTGTTCCGTCAAATCCACCGATAACAGCAGCTCTAGCGCCCCAAACAGCGGCATCCATTTCCTGCGCTCTTCTTGTTCCAAACTCCATCGCCGTTTGATTGCCAATTACTTGCTTGATTCTTGACGCTTTTGTCGCAATTAACGTTTGGTAATTAATAATATTTAATAATGCTGTTTCAATAATTTGTGCTTCAGATAAGGAGGCCTCTACTCTAACAAGGGGTTCATTTGCAAATACCAACTCCCCTTCACGCATCGACCGGATGGTTCCGGTAAATTTCAAGGTAGATAAATAATCGATGAAATCTTCCCCGTATCCTAATTCATCTTTTAAATAGTCTAAATCACTCTTTGTAAACTTGAAGCCATTCAAATATTCAATGATTCGCTCCAGTCCTGCGAATACGGCATAGCCATTTCCAAAAGGCATTTTCCGAAAATAAATTTCAAAAACAGCTCTGCGATTATGCATATTGTCTTCCCAGTAAGTTTCAGCCATATTAATTTGATATAAATCGGTATGCAAACCAAAGCTATCATCTTCGTAATTCGTCATGATAATCCCTCCATTATTACTAAAACTTTTACCAATTTCTATTTAACTCATGCAAGGCGTTCAATGTATCCAATATTTTTTAAAGTTTCTCAATTATATACTTTTTCAATCAAAGGCGTCCATAATAGACTAATTTTTCCCTAAATTCAAATAACATCTGCTCCTATGCTTCCTTTGAAATGACCTAGTGCCCACTCATGTCCGGTTAGATTAAAGCTAGCAACTGCATTTTCATGGATGACAATTTTAAAACCTTTATTATAAGCATCGACAGCAGTATGAAGAACACAAATATCTGTGCAAACACCGACTAAATGAAGTTCGTTAATGCCTCTTTCACGCAGTTTTATTTCCAAATCCGTTCCGGCAAATGCTGAATACCTTGTTTTATCGAGCCAATACACTTTCTCGTTTTCTTTATTTTTCTCGTAGACATCTTTTAGTTCTCCATATAATTCTCGACCCCAAGTACCCGAAATATTATGGGGCGGAAAAAGCTTCGTCTCTGGGTGAAATGAGTCGTTTTCTCTATGAACATCAATAGCGAAGACCACGAACTCTCCTTCTTGAATGAACTTTTCCGTTAGTTTCGTAATTTCTGCGGCAATATTTTGCCCTGGAATACCGCAAGTCAACTTCCCCTCTTCATGCACAAAATCGTTGGTATAATCAATATTAAGTAAAGCTTTTTTCATCATGAACACTCCCCTATCAACAATTTTATTTATTAATTAACTAATTGTTAATTAATATTTTTAAAAAAATTAATAATTTGCGTTGTAAATGGAAACAAAGGGTTCAAAATTATTGAAGCGATAGAGCTGTGCTTCTTTTTTTGAATATTTATTCGACTTTTTCGGAACACCATTGACGATTACTTTTTCAATAAAAGGAAGCGATGGTATTTTTCTGAAAAATTGCGACTCAATGTTAATCCATGGCTCATCCATGACCGTCATTAAAACCCCTCTTAACTCTGATAAAACAAACTCCTCTGGTAAAAAATTTTTCGCTACTGTCGTAAGGGCCATATCTTTTTTTATAAACCAAATGGCATCTTCAATAATTTGTTGATGATCAAATGCCAACTCTAGGTTTTCAATTTCCTTAATCGTAAACAAATCAACATCTTCTGCATCATCAGCTGCTTTTCGTTTTGCTAATACATCCTCTGGAACAATGGCATAATGGGCATTTGAAATAATCCAGCCTCGTCGGTCACGTCCAGGTTTATCATAGGTGCCGAAATGTTTAATCTTTAAACCTTCCACATTTGTTTCTTCTTTTAATTCCCGTACAGCTGCTTCATAGGCGGTTTCATTCGGCTGGATAAAGCCACCTGGCAAGGCCCACTTGCCTCCTTCCATATTTACTTCACCTTCGTGGTTCTTTTCAGCACGTTTGATTAACATTAACTTCAACGTTTTCGTAGGTGGCTTGTGCGGGCCATTATCTTCCGAAATAATCGTAAAAAGGGCGATGTCGCATGTATAGCCGTCCGGTGTTCGATACTTTTTATGACTGTTATTTCTCAATGCTTCATCCTCTGAATTCAAATTAGCCACATCTTCCGCTCCTTTAATTCATTATTAGAGTGGGTTTTGCTATTTAATTAACAATATGTTATTTATTAATTAAAGGTTACACCATTTTCCTATTTTATGCAATGATTTATTTTGCTTATTTTTCTGACATTTTGATTTCCAGATAGACAGGGCAATGATCACTTCCCAGAACATCAGCGTGGATTTGCGAATCTACGACCACATCTGCCAAGCGCTGCGAAACAATAAAGTAATCAATACGCCAGCCAATATTCCTTTCCCTTACCTTATTCATATAGGACCACCAAGAATAAGCACCATCTTTATCTGGATATAGATAGCGGAAAGTATCAACAAACCCAGCTTCCAGCAATCTTGTCATCTTTTCCCGTTCTTCGTCGGTAAATCCGGAATTTCCCTTATTCGTCTTAAAATTTTTCAAATCAAGTTCTTGATGTGCAACATTCAAGTCACCACAAAAAATAACTGGCTTTTGTTTGTCCAATTCCATTAAGTACTTACGAATCAGGTCCTCCCACTCTAATCTGAAAGGCAATCTTGCGAGATCCCTTTGTGAATTTGGAGTATAGCAATTTACGAGATAAAACTGATTGAACTCCAGTGTAATCGTTCTACCTTCCGTTTCCTCGATGCCCTCACCAATACCATACGAAACTGAAAGTGGTTTTTCTTTTGTAAAAATCGCTGTACCTGAATATCCTTTTTTAATTGCGTAATTCCAATATTGATGATAGTTTTCAAGTTCTAACTCAATTTGTCCTTCTTGTAACTTTGTTTCTTGAATACAAAAAATATCAGTGTTCATTTCATTAAAATAATCTAAGAATCCTTTTTTTATACAAGCCCTAAGGCCGTTTACGTTCCATGATACAAGTTTCATTTTTACTCCTTCTTGGTATAAGCATTAATTTTTCATACTTTTTATTCTCCTATATTCGATGAAAACTTGCAAAGAAATGCAATTGGAGTGATTTTAATCGTATGTAAATAAATTTAAAATTTTATTAAAAATCAAAAAGAAAACGTTTTCAAAATTGAAATTTATGATATAATCATTAACAAAGTCCTAGCAATTTCCTCATTTTTTGACCCCTTCTTTTCCACACTATTATTCCTGCTATTAACCTCACTCTAGTAAAAATTCAAGTTAGAAAGGTGATGTTAGAAATGATCAAGAATAGGTCAAGTGACCGTGCCGGCAAGATGTCTAGTGAAGATTGCTACCGACCTTCACCCGAATTAAGAATTTGGTCCATCCCTTTTTCAAATCCAAATGAACGAATAGAGATTTTAGAAAAAGTAAGCACCAGTTCCCAATTTGGGATGCGCTACCGGGGGTTATTCGAGTTTTATGGCGATGACTTGATTACATACAAACGTGAAAAGCCCAAGTGCCCATTACGCAACAAATTTTTGCAAATTCTCTCCAGCTATTTTACAGATTATTTAGAAGACGATAGTCCCGCGTCATGGCCGGGATGCCAAGCTTCCTTTTGGGAAGAACTTATATTTGTTTTTTTCATGCTTCAAATTCAAGTAACCAATAAAGAAAAAGAAGTCGAAACATTCCTCCCTGAGTTAAAAAAGTTTACTCGCTGGATTGATAAGCGTGCTGGAACAAACACACATCCATTAATCAACAAGCTTATTGAGAAAACGAAATCAGAATTAATCATCTGTGAACGTCTCATCAACCATCTCTACTACAAGGCCTATCACGAACTTTCCAAGGATTATACTGACCCACAAAAAGAGATAAATTCAACTCATAATCAAGAATATAACGAAGTAAAAGATACACTTTTTGAAATATCAGAAATAAATGGTGAAATTGCCATAGCATCAGAGCTCTTTACGAATAAAAAGTATTTACTAAATGGCTTGCCTAATCAAATGATTTCACCAGGAACTCTAATTCACGGTACAATCGGCAAAAAATATGGTCATTTGGTTTGGAATTGGTTGCTTCCGGAAAATGTGTTTCCGCAAAGAGCAAAGAAGTATCTTATGCATTTTGATTGACATGATGGTTGGTGATTGTTGTTTGGCAGAGTTTATAACATGTTATCAATTTAAATTCAATCTTCTATGCTATACTGAACTAAAAGATTTTTTCCCATGGGGTGTTGAATAAAAGTGCCAGAAAAAAAACAGAATTCACCAAAATTCAAAATACAAGAGCACGGTCTTACTTACGATGATTATGCAAACATTGATGACGGAAATCGTTATGAATTAGCTGCAGGTAAATTAGAGTTAATGAGCCCAGCACCCTCTGTTACTCACCAAATGATTAGTTTTGAAATACAAAAAAAATTCGCTCAAACTTGCGAAGTAGATTACATCATCCTAAATGCTCCTGTAGATGTTATACTGTCACCTAATGAAGTTAGACAGCCAGACATTGTTCTTGTTCACAGAAAACGGCTCGACATTATTAGTAAACGTGGAGTTAAAGGTGCTCCCGATTTGGTAATCGAAATTCTCTCACCTTCAACCTTAAAACGTGATAAAATTGACAAAATAAAATCTTATGCTTATTTTGGCATACCCGAATATTGGATTGTCGATCATAATGCAGAAACCATTGAACAGTATATATTAGAAGGTGAGCGGTATGAACTCGTCAACATCTTCCAAGAAAATGAAATAGTCACCTCACCCAACATTTCTTGCATCTCATTTACCATGGCTGAGATTAGCGAGAAAATTCCTCCGTCACTAATGTAATATATGACCAAAAGATTGCACAATTTAATAGCTCCAAATATGACAAATCGACAGGTGACACCAAGACCTGTCGATTTACATTTCTAATATATCCTGTATAAGTAAAGCTACAAGACCCTCCTGATAGGCTGCCTTTTTATGGAGCTTCATTGCGTTTACGACTTCCTCTAATTCTGGAGACGTGATGGTTTCGATTTTTGAAAGTCTTGCAGAAATATCTTCATCGGAAAGAGTATGTTCATAACTTTCTTTATCCATTCTCCAAAACGATACATGGTCTGGAAATCTATTTTTTAGCCGCTCAGCCATAGATACACCTTCCGGATCTAAGTCACCTGAATAATGAATAAAATAACTTCCGGAATCAACAAGGAGATCAAATATGATCCAGCTTGCTGTTCGAAATTGTCCATGTGTACAGATGATGGGGGCAGTCGGCACTTCATCGATGATTGTCGCACAGACACTTGAATTTTCAACAACCCATACTTTGTTACCTTTAACAGGTCGGATTTTATTCACTTTCAGCAATTCCTTAATTGGGACATTTAGTACTGTATTTGTAGTTGCAGCGGCATGCCATACCGGATGGATACCATTATGATCTTCAGCAAGCAATCCATTGCAAGAAACAAAGCTCCAAAGATCATCCTTCATTAATCTATTTTGCGCAAATAACTCATTTAACTCCTCTGTCGTTTTTGGCATCCCTACTAAGCTAGATATTTCACTACCATTTCGTTGTTGGTCAACATATAAACAATGAATAAGTAACTTCCCCATTACTTGATCCTGATCAAAGCAATGAGGATTGCCAGTCGTTCTTTGTGCAAACAAAGGCAGTCGTTCATATTTCTTCCCTTTGGGAAGTTGAAGAAAAGCTTGAATAACAATTCGCAGTTGTTCCAATAATTTGTTCGGATTTTGTTTAAAAAGCAACCATATCCACCGAGAGTCTGGTTGTTTCGACTCAATCCATTCCCACCACCATTTTCCCTCGGGCAAAGTACTTAGAAGAACATTAAAAAAATCCTTTTCTTTTTGGCAATCCATTATATTTTCTTCATTTTTCGTAAGAATAGTTTCTCCTAAAACCTCTTCTATTAATTTAATAAGTGAATACTCCAAAAAGGGCGTATGAAGCAGTGCTTTTTCAAAAACAGACAGGCTAACCTTCCCTTTATCCAGCAAATCATAAGTAGGTACACCGATAAACCCTGCAATCGATTCAATTTCTTCCACTGAAAAAGCTTGAATGCTGACCGTTCCCCCGACTCTTCCGAGAGAACGGTATTTTTCTTTAAATAACGTGAATAGCTTAATAAAACCCAGTTCATTCTGAAAAACTTGAACGTCCTTATTCATACGTGATGAGTTCCTTCGCTTGTTCACTAATAGACTCGTCATCAATAACTAACGAGCGCTTTTTCCCATCCCATTGGTAGCGAATGACGGTTACAAAATCAGCATTTTTCGGGCGGACAAGCTCACAGATTGCTAAACTAGAAATCGAATCATAATCGCCCCATAATGCTTGGGAGTTCATAATGTAATTGAAGCCAAGCTGTTCAACGACCTCAAACATATCACGAATATTATTTTCATCCACCCCTGCAAAAGCTTCATCAAGGGAAATGATATAAGGAGCCATTAGGGCAGCTTCTTTGTAACGTGAATATGCTGCTGTAAATAATGGAATATACATCGCCATTGCTTTTTCGCCACCACTAAATTTAAAGAAAGCGTTATTTGTAAGTTCTCGCTTTGGCTCATTCACGCGTTTAAAATACAATACAAACGTAAACCACTTCCGGTAATCCAACACTTCTTTTAAAACTTGGTGAAGTGTTGAGCCTTCATTCCTTAGCTGAATCATCTCTTTTGCCTTCGCTATTCTTGAGCGGAAATGTTTTGTAATCCGGTTTAAATCTTCTTCATTCAAAAATTTACTGTTTCGCTGTAAGAGTTGAACAAGATCCTTTGTATCCAATTCATGTTCAGATTCAGCAGTCAGTGGCTTCCAAGTAATTGAAAAAGTTAACCCTAATGAATTATCACGCGCTTCCATAATCTTGTCCATTTCACGCACCCATTTTTCGGCACGTTGAATGCGATTCCGTAAGATGGAGCCAACCGTATTAACGATGATGTCTTCATATAGCTGTCGGTCTTGTTCGTCCAAATAGCCTTTCTGATCAATTAACTCTTTTTTTAACGAGCGACAGACATGGTAAGGACTTACCCGCTGCCCTTTGTACTCCATTTGAATGATGCGGCGGCTACGATATTGATTCCATTCATTAAGAAACGGCTGATAATAATCATCCCATTCCTTTGTAAACCATTCAGGACGCTCTGCTTCTTCCGGAAATTCGAACATCCTGTACTCGGTTAAAAAGACTTGTTCGTTTAAAAAAGTTTTTGTTAATTGCTCATTTAGTTTTGAACGATCATACTTCGTAAGGATACCTTGAAACTGTGAAACAATATTTGCGGGGTTAGTAGCATCACCCTCTATGTCGATAAAACCACGGACGATTTCTGTCTTTACAAGTTTCTCCCATTCCAGCGCCATATTTGACCAAAATTCAAAGCTTATTTTCGCCGTATCCAACTCTTTCAAACAATGATCTCGCTTTGTTTCCTTTCTTGGTAATTGCTCGCGAACTCTATTCATTCCAGCATCTGCTTCGGCTAGTAATTGTAGCACTTGTTGGATGCGAATTCTTACATCATCAATTCCTTTTATGCGTAATTGCTGTTCGATTGATGCTATTTCAGCTTTTTCAGTATTTAATTTCCCTTCCTTTATATTAATGTCGCCTTTAATATCATCCATTTCTGCTTCTATTTCTGCCATTCTATCAATTAAATCTTTAATTCTTTTGCGTCCTGATAAGCAATCCCGATACATGCTGTGGAGCTTATGCACATGCTCCCGGTAACGAATGGCAGCCTCCATGGCTTGGACAATCGCTTCATTTGTTAACGACAAGTTGAGCTGCCCTTTTTGTTGATGCAGCTGTAACTTAATATTATCTAATTTTTGATGTATCCTTTTCCATTCCTCATCTAACAGCTGTAAAGCCACCCTCTGTTCCTCAAAGCGATGATTATTTTTTTCAATTTGTGTATTTAAGTCATTTAGTTCCCCATCTGTAGGTATTGTCTGTTTCCAACCTTCCGACTCTTGAAGGGCAATCATGATAGCTTGCAACTCACTGTTTAAATTACGCATGTGTTCCAGTAGTTCTTCGATATGTTGCTCCCATTCGCGAATCTTTTCCTGCTGAAATCGTTTCCTTGAGCTACGGCCAATAAACTTAGAAGGTCCATATTCGGTGCATGTCCAATCATACAACCAATCGTATAGGATCCATCAACATCAATATGAAACCCTGTATCATTAGATTCAAGGGAAATACTTCGTAATACTTCATCTACAATTTTGTTAGAAATAGGACTATCAGCATCTAAGTCAGGTTTTAAATAATCAGCTAATGTATAGCCAAGAACAACCGGTTCTGTACGTAACATCCGATCATGAACTGGCGCAAGTGATTGTTCAGTTATTAAACTATCTAACAAGCCGGTTTGTTTTAGAGCAGACTCAATCCGTTCCTTTTGCTCTTCTGTTACATGGTCTTGAAATTCAACAGCAGCATAAAACGGCAAGAATGCTTGGCCTTCTTCACTAAGTTTTGTACGAAATACATCCGTATCCTCAGCGCGCTCAGGATTGGGCATTTTTAACGTTTTCCAATAATGCAATTCATCTTTCGCCGCTCTAATTTCTTGTTCTTTCGTTTGCATCGCTGTTTCAGTCAAATTCTTTTCCGTTTTAAGTTGTGCGATATAGTCATTTATCGAAGTAAATACCGGTTCTCGAACAAGGTCATAATGATTGTTTTCATATAAGCCTTCAATTGCACGAGTAATCGTTTGGAGCTGTTCTTGTGAAAAAACAAGTTTAGGATGCTCCCCAATCCAAGTAAAAAGCTGCGTTTCTAGTTGATGTTTCACTTCAGTAAACCATTCTCCTAAATGGTCAAGATTTTTCCTCGTTTTATCAAGTTCTCTTTTTTTCTCAGATGATTGCTGTTCAAGTCGTTTATAATCCTCCGATAACCTTACCTGTTCCTCTACCAATTGCCGCAAAGTCGTTAACACCCGTTCATGATTGCCGATTTCTTTTATCCAAACGCTAAAATCAAATTCTTCATTTTGATGCCGTTTGAAATCACTAGCATTGACTGAATGCTGCATGAAAGCCGATTCTTCCGCATCCATTGACAATTCATCAAGTATTTCTGTCATTTCTTTTTCATGTAAAAATAGGGCATCCTCAGTTTTCTCTTTATCCTCCCGCGTTCTTCGATACTGGTTATTTTTGGTATTCCATTTATCGCTTAACACTTTTTTATACTCACGGAATTGAGAGAATAGAATAAGAAGGCCAATACTCCAATAACTAGGAGATGGCCTTCTTTTTTCAAACTAATCAACTTGTTTCAAGCAAATCCTCATAAGGTGTTAAATCGATTCCCTTTGCAGTTAATAGCTTAACAGCCCGACCCTGCATACCTCCACGTGATGAAAGAAGGTATCCTCTGACCACATCTTCTTTCATAACAGATTCACCTTCTGCTCCTTCAAGAATAAAGGTTTCGATTTTCTTTTTAGCCACTGGCCGCGCAAAAACAGGAATTGGCTTTACTAGTTCCTCCAATAAATCCTGTGCATCTTGATTCCATTCCATTATGTAACACATCTCCCTCTTTTTGGTATACGCATATTGATAGTATACATTTTTATTCCTTTTTGCAACATTGTAATATTATTTTTATCAAAACTTTGATAATCCTTAAAATAATCAATTTCCCATTTGTCGCAATAATGTTAAAATTATCCACAGGAAAATAAAAAAGGAGTAGACCTTCATGGATACTGTTACTATTAAAGAACTACACTCACGGGATGAAATACTGCAAGCTTTTCCGGTTATGAAGCAAAGAAAAGTTGGATTAAAAAATCGATGAATTAGCATGGAGGAAAACAAATGGAAATCAGCGCTAAGAAATGCCCAATCTGTAATAAAGAAAATAAATGTGGGAATGAGTTAGGAACTTCAACCTGCTGGTGCAGTACAGAGTCCTTCCCTGAAGGTATATTTCAGCTAGTACCAGAGGAACTACGCAACAAAGCTTGTATATGTAAAGATTGTTTGGAGGAGTATCGTAGGAAGGTGTATAAAAATTGAGGAAGCAGCCCCCTGCTTCCCACCCCTTAAACCTAATAATTTAACATTCCAGATTTAACGGCGGAGTCAAGTAAGCCTGCCGCCCTTCTGCTACCACCATAGACTTTTGAGGGAAGGCTGATGGCTTCTTTCTCATAAAGAAACGATTTGATGATCTCCGCAATTTCCCCTGGTTCACCTATTTCGATTCCTGCATGATAGCTATCAATTGCCTTATTCCAGAGCTTCATCTTTTCTTTGTCCTTTAAAATACGCAGCAATTGAATCTGAAGAGATTTTTTAGGGCTTAGCTCAAAAACAAGTTCTTGTTGTTTTAAATATTTTAAATTGATTTCCTCCTGGCCTGGAAGGGAGGAATGGACAAAGATAGGCAGTCTTTTTCTTAATGCTTCACTAATGGTAACACCGCCTGGCTTTGTCACAATCGCATCAACTTTATCATATAATTTATTCATTTCGGCTCTTGATGAAATGTAAGGCAACGGTTTAATATGATCCATTTGCCAAGAGAGAATTTCATTATATAAATGACGATTATTGCCGCAAAGTACAAAGAAATCGAACTGGGTAGACTGTTTTAATTCATCCGCAAGTCTTAGGATGCCGCCTAATCCACTATTCCCTCCAGAAATTAAAATCCTTAGTCGCTTTCTGCGAAATGGGCTAGATACGTTTTGTGTAATTTCTTCATGGACGGGTATGCCCGTAACAATCATATTTTGTTCTGAAACCTGCTTTCTTAACGTTTCTTTAATTTGTTTACTTGGAACAAAATGAAAATCAATGCCTTCTTTTCCCCAAATACTGTTAATAAAGAAATCCGTATAGACATTTATAATGGGAAGATTACATTTCCCCTTCATTTTCAACTGGCTGAGCAAATAGGACGGAAAGCCATGGGTGCAGATAATTAAATCGGGCTTTTCCTCCTCTAACAGCTGCTCCATTTTTTTAATAAAAATGTGTTGATGCCATTTAAGTGTATGTTCCTTTGTTGGCGGAGCATAGAAAAAATTTTTATAAACAAGATTATAACTTTCAGGCGCATAGCGAATCCATTTTAGATAGCTGCCTGTGACCATTTTCTCTAACATTTCATTTGTATAGCTTAACAAATCAATTTTTTTTAATCGTAAATCCGTTGTATATTTTTTCAAAATATCCATAAGGGCATCGGCAACTTTGTGATGCCCGGACTGCATTTGCATAAGTGGTAAGAATAAAACCTTTTTCATCACGTTCATCCCCTGTTCTGGAAAAACCTTATAAAAATTAACCTTTACCCATTCAATGTATCACCATTTTCTTGAAATGCTTGCCTTTTAATCAATTTTTAATGTTTTTTTCAGAGTGTTTTTAGGATGGGTCATCAGATGTCGTTTTAAATTCAATTCCCTTTACTTTTGGCTTTATAATTTTAGATTTTATAAAAACATAAGCTAAAAAAATCACGAATAACAAAAGACCAGCATATGGAACATATTCCGGATTTATTCGAAAGACATTCCCAGCGTAATACCCTGCGACGATATAAGGACCGACCCAAAGAATAGTACCGAGCAATGAAAAAGCTACAAATTTATTAAATGGATGCTTCGAAATTCCTGCAAAATAAGGGCTGATTTGGCGAATTCCGGGCATATAAAAACCAAACAGGATTGTTTTATGCACGTTCTTACTATATTTGTTTTTCGCCTTCTCCCAGCGTTCAACGGTAATACCAACGTATTTTCCAAATTTGATTATGAAGGGAAACCCAACAAACTTGCCAAAGCCGTAAGCCGTAAGCATCCCAACAAAAGCACCTAAAATAGAACTAACTACTGCTGCTCCAAAAGAAAGCTGGTGATGGGCAATTAACAATCCGACTAAAAATAACAGCGATTCTTCCGGGGCTGGGATGCCGACAATACCAAAAAATAAAAACACAGCAATGATAAGATAACCATGTGCTTGAATAGCTTGTGAAATTGCATCTATGCTCATAAACACCTCTAATTAAATATGTCTTTGAGTGTAAAAAAACTTCTGCCCTTTGCTTTACTTTCCTTTAAAAAAATTTCGAGATTTTCCATCATAAATTTTGGAGCCTCTCGATCAGCACCCCATGTTTCTCCACAATCATGAAGCAATAAAATTGCTCCATCTTTTGTCTGCCTAAGCTGATCAAGCAAGCTATTTTTGCAGTTTTCCACTTTCCAATCACCGAAAATTTCCGACCACATCATTACTTTATACTGCTTTGCTAAAAAAGGAGAAAAGATATTAAAATGCCCCCATGGCGGCCGATAGTAAGTAACTTTTTCATTTATTAGCCCCTCAATCGTGGCTTTAGCCTCCTGCAACTGCTTTTTTAATTTGAATGGCGTTAAGAGCCAGCTCGATATATGCTCATTGTGATGGATGCCGATTGTATGACCTTCCCTATGCATACGTTGGATAATATCAGGATTTCTTAATGCATGGCTGCCGACAACAAAAAAGGAGGCCTTCACATTATATTTTTTTAATAAATCCAACAAGTCTTCGGTATATTCAGAACTTGGGCCATCATCAAAGGTTAGAGCAACACCCTCTCCTTTAATCCTTTTCGTGACCCTCCATTCAAAAACTCGAATGAGAACTGTTGGAATAATCGCATAAAGAAGAAATAGCGCAATTAGGCCAGCTACGCATAGTAACAATAGTTTTCCAATCATGGAAACAGCCCTCCCATCTACATATCTCTACAACTAAGATCCTTTTTACAAAATCCATACTCCTAACTTGAAAAAGGTAATGAGTTCCATCTAAAATAAATAAAGTGCCCATTTCAATTTAGCATGATAATGGGAATGATTCGTTTTTTTAATGAAAATTTAATCTTCTAATCAGGAAAAACAGGCAATACATAAAGGGGTTACATTATGAACTTAAAAATCCAGCTTTCTAAAGCATTCCTTATCAGTTTGGCATCGCTACTTGGCTTTGGTTTCATGGCATTTCTGGTTAGTTTCAACCAGATTGTCAAATTTGACAGTACGATTATTTCGTTTATTACTGGATTTGAATCACCGACTTTAACTCAGATTATGAAAGTTTTCACTTTCATTGGTTCATCGAAAGCAATCGCTTTTATTGTACTCATCGCTTCTTTTTTTTTATATAAAGTACTAAAACATCGTTCCGAACTCATTTTATTCATTGGTGTTATGATTGGAGCTAATTTCCTGTTTGCTTCGCTCAAACTCTTGTTTCACCGAGCGCGACCTGATTTACATCGTCTAATTGAAGTTGGTGGCTATAGTTTTCCAAGTGGCCACGCCACTAATGCAATGGCTTTGTATGGCATACTTGCCTTCCTTCTTTGGCGTCATATTCCGACCCACTTAGGTCGAATGATTTTAATTTTTGTCAGTAGTTTAATGATTGTAACAATTGGAGTGAGCAGAATATATCTTGGGGTCCATTATCCAAGCGATATTATGGCGGGATATTTCATCAGCGGATTTTGGATTACATTGGCCATCTGGTTTTTCACACGTTATAAAGAAAAAGTGGAGAAAAGACAAAATGCTTTTGATAGAAAATGATAGGGTTGGACAAGGATATGCCAAAGCGGCATACTTTGTCCTCATTTTGCTTACATGAAGACACTTGCCACGCCATTTCGACACCTGCTGTCTTCATTTCGTAAAAATGAAGACATATGAGCTGCCATCACAACAATAGATGTCTTCATTTTGCTATTTTGTGGACAGACTGACTGCCAAAGCGGCACATTTTGTCCTCATTTTGCTTGAATGAAGACACTTGCCACGCCATTCCGACACCTGCTGTCTTGTTGTCACTTCTTTGTCCCCTATCTAGTAAAGATTAACAATCAAATTTCAACATCAATTCAATTAATAGCAATATCTGAACTTGACTACTTCATTTATTCATTAGGTCCAATAACTCTTTTGCGTATGTCCGGAGCATCCCCTGTTTTGACCCGTTTATTCAGTGTGTTTCGCCATCCCTCTGCCAATAATTCACAGTGGGCAAGTTTTCTTAATTCCTCCAGATTTGGCGATTTTCCATGCATGATTTCGTTGCATTTTGAAATGGTCCAATAAGGAAACGGACGCTCGACTAAAGAGAATGTTTGCCCTGCCTCTACAAAACCCTCTTTTAAAACGCGAAAATACCAACCAGTTCTACCAGTATTTTGGATAAGCAGTGCTAAATTTTTCGTCCTAAAACGGCGGGCTGGCTTCCAACATGGTTGTCTGGGCTGTGAAACTTGAACAACAGCCTCACCAATTTCAAAAACGTCACCAATTGCCATCATTTCTTCTGTAGCATTTTTTAATAAAAAATTTTCGCCCATACCACCAGGCCCAATTTCAGTTGTTGGTAGTTCCTCTTGCCAATAGGTATAATGTTCTAATGGATAAACAAACACTGCCTTTTCAGGCCCGCCATGGTTTTCTGTATCAGCTTGACCATCACCATGTAAGCCCATTTTACCGAGCCAAACTTGACCTTGTATCGGCTTCTTGAAAATGCCGCTTTCCCATTCTCGGTCCATTGGACTGTGGGCATTCTTTACACCCACCTTTTGTGGTAATCCAACAAAAAGCTTGTTTAACACGATCTCCATTCCTGTTCCCCCCAACTCTTTGATAAACCAAATTATACGCCTTCGCCCATAATTGTCTAGCGCGGGTCTAAGGAGCCGGGTACAGTCCTCTTTGATTCTATAAGTTGTCAAAAAAAGACACCAAAGTCGAAAACACAAACGACCTTGGATGTCAGTTTCATTGTTTAGGTACTAATTCGTCTTCACCGCATTTTTTTGAGAGATGATGTATAATGTCCCCACGGCTAATTATGCCTACGACTCTTCCTGCTCCATTTACAACTGGGATTTTTTTGAAATGATGATTGGAGATTAACCGAATTGCAGTTTCAAAGTCATCATCAGGTGACAAGGTTTTAATATTTTTCTTAACCATAATTTTCTCAATCGGTGTATCCATTTTTTCTTTTAATACATCTTCAATTGTTTGAGCTTCTTCAATATAAGTAATATAGTACGCCAAAAATACTTTTTCTTTCTTTGGTGATAGAAAACGAACGACATCACCGTCTGAAATGATCCCGACTAAATTTCCTTTTTCATCAACAACTGGGACACCGCCAATTCGATTCGTTTCTAGGATAGATATTAATTCCCTGACAGTTGTTGAAGGATTCGCCGTATATATATTTCTAATCATAAAATCACGAACTTGCACGCTAATTCCTCCTCTCATTTCAACCATTTTATAGATAGATTCTCTTACTTTAAGGATAAACCATTTTCCCCCACTAATTCTTTGCAACTTTATGAACTTTTTTAACTATTTTTGCTTGATTTTAGGCAATATATGTAGAAGTCGAAGTGATTATGTTTGAAAACATAAAAAAGAAGCAGTGGGAACCCTGCTTCTTATAGCACACTAAATTTCTCATCTTTGACATCACTGATAAACATACAGCCTGGTGCATGTGTAATCATGATGGATGGCTTACTTTCCATCGCGACCGCTTGAGGAGTCACACCACAAGCCCAAAATACAGGAACTTCTCCTTCTTTAATCGTGACGGCATCTCCAAAATCAGGTTTTGAGATATCTTTGATGCCAATTAGACTTGGATCACCAATATGAATCGGTGCGCCATGGACGGCCGGAAATCGTGATGTAATCTGCACGGCACGGATGGCATCCGCTGATGTCATCGGTCTCATACTCACAACCGTTGGGCCTTCAAATATTCCGGCTTTTTGGCAAGGAATATTTGTTTTGAACATTGGTACATTGCAATTTTCTTCGATATGACGAACTGGGATACCGCTTTCAAGAAGCGGTGTTTCAAAGGTAAAGCTGCATCCGATTAAAAAACCAACCATATCATCTTCCCAGTACTCTGTTACATCTGTTACTTCTTCCGTAAAAACGCCGTCTCGGTAAATTCGATACTTCGGAATGTCTTTCCTAATATCCGCCCCTTTTGCAATCAAGGAAGGACTATATGAACCTGGTTCGATCACATCCAACAAGGGGCAAGGCTTTGGATTCCGTTGGCAAAACAGTAAAAAGTCAAAGGCGTACTCTTTTTTTAAGACAGCTAAATTCGCTTGTGTATAGCCTTTTGACATGCCTGCTGTTGGCCCTGTAATCACTTGTTGACGTATTAATTCTCTAATCTCTTTTGGCTCCATAAATTCATAGTTTTGCATTTTTATTCCCCCTATACTTACTTAAATAGAAGAGGCAATTGCTCTATTAATGTTTTTACTCCTAAAATTCCCATTACAACTACAACGAGCACACCCGGAATCGTTAGCCATAACGGGTGCTTATAGGAACCAACAATACTCTTCTTATATGCAGCAACCAATAGTGTTCCTAAAGAGATAGGTAAAATCAGTGCATTTAACGCTCCCACTAGTAGTAAAATGTTAACCGGCTTTCCGACAAAAGCAAATGTTGCAGTTGAAACAATGATAAACGCGATAATAATCCAATTATGGTATTTTTCAATGTTAGGATGGAAAGAGCGAATAAATGAAACAGATGTATAGGCTGCCCCTACTACTGAAGTAATCGCTGCTGCCCACATAATCACACCAAAAATTCGATAACCAATGTTCCCTGCTGCTAATTGGAAAACAGATGCCGGCGGATTTGCCGCATCAATTTGCAAACCTTGCGCAACAACACCAAGAACAGCCAAGAATAACGCAACACGCATAACACCTGTCGCAATAATACCAGTAACAGAGCTCTTTGTTACATCTGGCAAAGATTCCACACCTTTTATACCTGCATCTAACAAGCGGTGTCCACCAGCGAATGTGATATAACCACCAACTGTGCCACCTACAAGAGTAATAATAGCAAACCAGCTAATTTGCTCCGGTTTAACAGTATTCACAATGGCTTCTCCAACAGGAGGTGACGTCTTAAATGCAACATAAACCATAAGGATAATCATCACGACCCCTGCCAATTGTGCGAACTTGTCCATTGCTTTACCAGCTTCTTTTACAAGGAAGATAAAAATCGCAACGACAGCACTAATGATGGCACCTGTAATTGGATCTAAGCCAATCATTGCATTCAAACCTAATCCAGCTCCGGCAACGTTTCCAATATTAAAAGCCAAACCACCGACAACGATTAGTACAGCCAAAACAACACCAAGCCCAGGCAAGACCTTATTGGCTATCTCTTGACCACGCAACCCTGATACACAAATGATACGCCAAACATTCATTTGGGCAAAAACATCTAACAGCAATGATATTAAAATAACAAAGGCAAAACTAGCAGCCAATTGCTGTGTAAATACTGTTGTTTGTGTCAAAAAACCTGGCCCAATCGATGATGTTGCCATCAAAAATGCGGCACCTAGTAAAACACTGCTGGTTATTTTTCTTTTCCCTAAAGCGCTATCATTTTTGTGAACACCCTTTAAATCTGCCTGTTCCACCTTTGATTCCACTTCTTTTGCTGTTGCATTCCCGTTTTCCATATGAAGCCTCCTCTCAATTGCTGATTGCTGAAATGGTAATATTATTTTTTGATAATGTTTCGTTTAAATATTTTGCGAATAATACTGCATGTGCTCCATCACCATGTATGCATACTGTATCTGCTCGTAATAAAACGTCTATATTCTGCTGGGAAATTACTTTTCCTTCTGTTACCATTCTCACTACTTGTGCAGCAGATTGTTCATGATCTGTAATCAATGCGTCATTTTGTCGACGAGAAGTTAGCGTTCCGTCAGACTGATAGGTACGATCGGCAAAAACCTCATGGGCGGTACGTAGCCCAACTCTCTCACCAGCCTTAGTTAACTCACTGCCTGCAAGACCGAATAAAATCAATGATGGTGATACATCATAAACTGCTTGTGCAATCGCTTCCGCAAGCTTCGGATTCTTGGCTGCCATATTGTACAACGCACCATGTGGTTTAACGTGTTGCATAGTTTCATTAAATGTTGCTAAAAATCCTTGTAATGCCCCAATTTGGTATACAACCATATCGTAGCCCTCTTGTGGTGTAATTGCCATTTCCCTGCGGCCAAAACCGTTTAAATCAGGTAAGCCAGGATGGGCTCCAATTTTGACGCCATTCGCAATGGCCAACTTCACTGTTTCCCTCATCACAGTTGGATCGCCGCTATGAAAACCGCAGGCAACGTTAGCTGACGTTACATATTTTAAAATTTCTTCCTGTTCCCCAAGCTTAAAACGACCAAAACTTTCTCCTAAATCACAGTTTAAATCAACTCGAAACATTGAACCCCTCCTTCATGTGCTTAAACAATTCGTTCCATTATTCGGAACTTAAGTTTTGAATTATAGCCTTATTCTAGCATAACTATTTTTTTTTGAGAAGAACTAATTTTCAAATTATAAGAAAAATTAAACACATCGCAATATTCCCTTACTTAAGTCTTGTTTTTCTATTCAATTAATCTATAATAAAAATATCATCCGTATTATAGAACGGTATTTCCGAATTTCGAAACTCAAGGAGTTGACTTCTATGACAAATTACAACAATAGTGAACCCATACGGCCTTTAGGGGATTCAGCGCTGGTCGTTCATTTAGGAGATGGAATCAACCCCGCTGTTCATGAAAAAGTAAAACATCTATCCTACTTATTAGAAAAAGAGCCGTTCCCAGGATTAATAGAATCTGTTCCGTCTTATAATAGCTTGACGGTTTATTACAACCCAGTCGCAGTTTATTTTTCGATTGTTAATCGCGATCTAAAAAGTCCTTATCAAACAGTAAGCGCTTTAATTAATAAGTTACTCGATCAGGTAAACAACAGTGAGAAGGCTGAACAAAGGCTTGTTACCATCCCGGTGGCCTATGGTGGAGAATTTGGCCCAGACTTGGATTATGTTGCGGCCTATCATGGACTTTCGATTGATGAGGTTATTCAAATTCATTCTTCCAATGAATGTTTAGTTTACATGATTGGTTTTGCCCCAGGCTTTCCGTTCTTAGGAGGCATGGATGAAAGAATTGCAACACCTCGGAAGGATTCACCACGTCTTGCCATTGTTCCAGGGTCCGTTGGAATCGCTGGCAAACAAACGGGCATTTACCCGCTTGAGACACCTGGTGGATGGCAAATCATTGGGCGAACTCCGCTCGATTTATTTCTTCCGAACCAAACGCCGCCAACATTATTACAATCAGGCGATAAAATCCGCTTTACCCCTATTTCACATGAAGAATTTGCTGCTTATAAGGAGATGAAACGATGAGCGTAAAGGTCTTACATCCTGGATTATCAACTACCATACAAGATTTAGGGAGATTCGGCTCACAAAAATTCGGAGTTATCGT
Source organism: Schinkia acidoalkalinis (assembly GCF_054301215.1). The sequence continues at coordinate 4,112,190 of NZ_CP182573.1, read as the reverse complement.
AAGCGGTGCGATGGATTCAATTTCACTTAGAATTGCGAATCTGCTTATCGGAAATTCAGAAGGTGAAGGAGCACTTGAAATTACATTGTTTGGAACGACACTCGAATTTCAAAGTGAGCAATTAATCGCCATTACCGGAGGCAATTTACAGCCGACCATTGATGGAGAAGAAGCGCCAATGTGGCGGCCAATCCTCATTCGTAAAGGATCTATCTTAAAATTCAAATCCGCGATTACAGGATGCAGGGCATACGTTGCCTTTGCGGGCGGCATTCAGGTTCCAGAAGTGATGGGCAGCAAAAGCACCTACCTTCGGGCAGAAATTGGTGGATTTCATGGCAGAGCCCTGCAAAAAGGTGACGAATTTTCATTTGGGTCCTATACCCATATTGCTCTTTCATTTGTGGGGCAGCTTGAAAAAATGAATCGTCATTTTCCATGGTCAGTTAACTATAAGGAATTTTTTTCATTCAAACAAACACAAACCATTCGTGTTCTTAGAGGGTCCGAGTATCATCGTTTTGATGAAAGTAGTCAACAGACGTTCTTTTCAGAGCCATATACTTTAACAACTCAAGCGGATCGTATGGGGTATCGCTTAGAAGGAAAAGCATTGTCTTTAGCTGAAAAATTCGAGTTGTTATCAGAAGGTGTTACGTACGGGACAATTCAAGTTCCTTCAAATGGACAGCCGATTATCTTAATGGCAGACCGCCAGACGACTGGAGGATACCCGAAAATTGGCCAAGTCATTTCCGCCGATTTACCAAAGTTGGCCCAATTGCAACCAAAAGCTAAAATTTTGTTTAAAGTTGTCTCGATTGAACAAGCGGAAAATGAGTTAATCGAAAAAGAGATTATACTAAATGAACTTGCCATGGGAATTCGTATGAAAGCACTTCATCCATAATTGGCTTGAAGAACATGCATATAATATTATATTAATGAAGAAACAGGGGTAGACCACTTCGACAGTAAGCGGCTACCCAGTTATTATTCCATATATCCAAGCTGTCTAGATATCTCCGCTGCAGCTTTTTTTACTTTTTCCTTAAAAATCTCAAGCTTCTCTCCCTGATAATTTGCCTCAATCCCCGCAATACTAATACCTGCAACCACTTCTTCTAGGTGATTATAGATAGGGGCTGCAACTGCAGATGTAAAATTCTCCAATTCCGAATGGCTAACGGTACACCCTTCTCTTCGTTCCTGTTGAATCCTTTCATATAGTTGATCTTTGTTGGTAATCGTACCATTGGCAATTGGCTTAAGTTCTACTGTGTCAAGATAGGCCTTTATTTCCGAATCAGGTAAAAAAGCAAAAATCGATCGTGGACAAGCGCCAGCATGGAGCGGACTCTTTCTGCCAATTGCAGTATAAAGCCTTACCTTTTGCTTCCTATCGATTTTCTCAATATAGACGGCTTCATTTCCTTCACGAACAGTCAGGTTAATCGCTTCTTCAACATCATTATGTAACGCATCCATAATCGGATAAGCAATTTTCCGTATATCTAGCCTTGCAGAAACGAGATGGCCAAATTTAAGAAACAACAGACCAAGCCTGTACTTAGAATCACTGCCTTTTTCCAAAAAACCCATGTCCTCTAACGACATCAACATCCGATAGACTGAGGTTTTCGGCATCCCTGACAGATTGATAATTTCTTGAAATGATAATTCCGCATGATCAATAAATAAATTTAATATATCCATCGATCGGACAACTGTTTTATTTTTGCTATTCATCCTGTTGTATCCCCTTCCGTCTTAATTATACCGAAAAAAAAAGAGAGCGCATTAGTAAAAATCTAAATGCTCCAAATGGATATTATCCTTCATTTATCGTAATACTAAAGGAAGTATTATGAAAGAAGTGAAGGACATGTTTTGCACTCGATTTCTTTTAATTATACAAGTTCTTACAATTATTTGTGTAGGACCAATGGGTCCCACTAGTTCTGTTCAAGCTTCAACTTACCCATTACAAGCAAAATACCCCAACACAATGATTTACAAAGCAAATACACAACAAAAAGTAATCGCCTTATCATTTGACGATGGTCCAGATAATCGATTTACACCACTAATTTTAGATGTATTGAAAAAATATGATGTAAAAGCCACTTTTTTTCTACTAGGGACAAGAGTTCGTGCTTATCCCGACACCGCTAGACGTATTCATTATGAAGGGCATGTCATTGGAAACCATACATTTTGGCATCCAAAACTTACAAATACGGGCGTCAAAAATATGGTTTGGGAAATAGAAAAAAATGAAAAGGAAATGTCAGCTGTTGTCGGAGTTCAATCGAACCTTTTCCGTGCTCCCTACGGAGCCTTAAATGAGCAGCTAGTGAAAGAGTTAGAAAAATTGAATTATCGTTGTATAGGGTGGTCTGTTGATTCGGAGGATTGGAAAAGCCTTTCAGCATTAGAAGTGAAACGCAATGTATTAAATGCTGTTCATCCTGGTGCTATCATCCTTATGCACAGCGCTGGCCATTGGACGCAGGATTTAACTGGAACAGTCAATGCATTAGAGGAACTTATTCCTTATTTAAAGAAACAAGGATATCGTTTTGTAACGATTCCTGAGCTTTGGTATATCGAGCATGCAAAGTAAGCAATATTTTAAAATGAAAACAGCAAATTTCCAACCTCTTTGGTAGGAAATTTGCTGTTTTTATGATTTTGAAATAAAGTATTTCTCCTCAAAAATTGGAACAGCACTCATTTTTTCAAAATGGTCAATCACCCATCGTAATGTGTGTCCATACCCTTTTTGATGCAGCAAGCCTGCAGTCTCACTAAGTAATAAGTTTTCAAATTCAATATGTTTAGATTGAACAAAGCAATCTCTAGCTAATTTGGCCGAATCCGACAATGAGTAATCTCCGTATTTGATAAGATAATCAATAATATGTCCCGCTCCAACAAAATCTTCTAGCGAAAACCGGCCTGCATTTCCAGCACAGATTATGATAATAGATGAATTATCACCTTGTTGACTGATTTGTTCGGCCACACGATGTCCATTTAGCAGGGATGAAGCATACAGCAATTTTGCTTCCTTTGCCTTTTCAACCGCAATAGTTCCATTAGTTGAGCAAATAATAGCCGCCTTTCGGGTAAAGTCTTTTTTAATAACTGTTGGATCCGGATATTCAAAATTTTCAATCTTATCCCCGTATAACTCTCCCAACAATAGAAAAGGGCGTTGTTGTTGTTTCCCAATCTCCAATGCTCTTATGTCATCTTTAACGGCATAGACAGGATTAAATCGATTTTCCAACAAACATGCGATTGTGGATGTAGCTAGAAAAACATCTATAACCACTGCCGTGCAATTCTTTAATAATGGCGAATCTACTAATTCTTTTTGTGTGATTACATTAATTTTTCTCATATGTCTCTACTGGGCAAGCCATCCTCCGTCAACAAAAATGGTTTGGCCCGTGATAAAACTACTGCTCTGCGAAGCCAACAGAATAAGCGCCCCTTCTAATTCTTCTGGGGTTCCTAATCTCTTCATCGGTGTTTTATTTACGATTTTATCCAATACCTTAGGATTCCTTAATTCATTTCTATTCATATCTGTTTCAATATAAGCAGGCCCAATTGCATTGACCTGAATTCCATACCTTGCCCATTCAAGTGCAAGAGATTTGGTTAGATTAATAACGGCCGCTTTGCTGGCGGTATATGGGCTTATTCCAATATCACCAACAGCTCCAGCAACTGAAGCAATATTAATTATTTTTCCATACCCTTGCTCCTTCATTTTTTTAGCAGCAGCCTGGGAACAGAAAAATAGTGATTTTACATTTAAATCAATCACTCTATCCCATTCTTCTTCCGTTACATCAAATGCAAATTTTGTTTGGGAGATCCCGGCATTATTCACCAATATATCAATTTTGCCAAATATATTGCCTACCTCGTCCATCATTTTCTGAATTGCATTTACATTGATTAAATCGATTGAAAAACTGAAAGCTTTTCGACCCATTTTTAAAATATCAGATACTGCCTCTTCGTTTTTTTCTTCATCTCTACCAATAATTACAACATCTGCCCCTGCCCTTGCTAAGGCTAAGGCCATTGTTTTTCCTAATCCTCGATTTCCTCCTGTTACAATGGCAACTTTATCTGTTAAATCAAATTTTCCCAAGTCCGTTCACTCCTATTAGCTAAGTTCCCAATATATAGGGATAGAGAGCAAGAAAAACATCTTGCTCTCTAAGTTTGATAGAAACCTATTACACTGCCTCAACTATGATAGCGATTCCTTGGCCTCCCCCAATACATAAAGAGGCAACTCCATACTTTTTCCCTTGATTAACTAAATCAATAATTAATGAGTTTAGTATTCTAGCACCTGAAGCGCCAACTGGGTGGCCATAAGCAATAGCTCCACCGTTAATATTCACTTTTTCTCGTGACAAACCTAATTCTTTTTCTACAGCAATATATTGAGCTGCAAAAGCTTCATTAAGTTCAAACAAATCAATATCATCGATTGTTAATTTTGCTCTTTCTAATGCTTGTTTTATTGCCGGAACTGGGCCAATACCCATATAATTTGGATCAACCCCAGCTAATCCCCATGAAACAATTTTTGCAATTGGTTGAACAGAAGGATTTTGATTGATAAATGATTCACTAGCAAGTACAATTGCACCAGCACCATCATTAATTCCGCTTGCATTACCAGCTGTTACAGTCCCATCCTTTTTAAAAGCCGGTTTCAGTTTTGAAAAATCTTCAATTGTAGAAGTGGCGCGAATATGTTCATCGTTTTCAACAAAAAACTCCTTGCCATTTTTCTTCTTCATTAGAATTGGAGTAATTTCCTGTTTAAGCCTTCCACTTTCCTGTGCAAACAATGCCCGTTGCTGAGATAGTAATGCAAATTCATCTTGCTCTTGTCTTGAAATTTCATATTTCTCCGATAAATTTTCTGCGGTTATTCCCATGCCGCTACCAACGTATTCATCTGTCAGCGTTGCCCATAGCATATCATCGATTTGCGGGCTTTTTAATCCAGATCCAAAACGTGTATCTCTTAATACATGTGGCGCTTGACTCATATTTTCCGTCCCAACAGCCAAACCAACGGAAGATTCACCAAGCTTAATCGCCTGTGCTGCTGATACAACAGCTTGAACACCAGATCCACATAAGCGATTTACAGTTAAAGACGGACTTTCAATTGGTACGCCTGTTTGTAAAGCTATATGTCTTGCAATATAAGAAGCATTTTTGCTAGTGTGGATGACATTGCCGACTACAACATTATCCACAACTTCTGCAGCTATATTACTTTTTTCCAATGCAGCCTTACTAGCAATAACACCTAGTTCAGTTGCAGAAATATCCTTTAAACTTCCACCAAATTTGCCAAAAGGAGTGCGAGCTCCACCTAAAATATAAACATTTTCCATTGTTAAACCCCCTTATTTTGTTTAACCGCTTTTTGCGACCAGGTCTTTAAGACATTTTTTAAAATTTTTCCACCTGGATTTCTCGGCAGTTCAGATACAAATTCTATGACCTTTGGAACCTTGTAATCCGCTAATTTTTGAGAGACGAACGCTTTGATTTCTTCCGCCTCTACCTCCACTCCTTCTTTTGGGACAATGACCGCTTTTACAATCTCTCCCCACATTTCGTCAGGGATTCCGACAACAGCAGCTTCTAAGACCTTCGGATGCTCATATAGAATATTCTCCACTTCAATCGAAAAAATCTTTTCTCCGCCACGATTAATCATATCTTTTTTGCGATCCATAATATAAACGAAACCGTCATCATCGATTGTGGCTAAATCTCCTGACCTCCAGTATTCACCGAAAAAAGAGTAATTATTGGCTTCATTATTTCTCCAATACCCTTTTATCACCATTGGTCCTTTAATGAGCAACTCCCCTACCTCACCAGATGAACATGGTTCATCACATTCATTTACGACCATCATTTCTGCTACGGGCACTGTTAATCCAACTGAGCTTACTTTTTCACTAGAATAGACCTGTGGCATGATGGTGGCTGGTGAATGAGTCTCTGTTGCACCATAAGCATTTTGAAGTGTTGCATTAATAAAATATTTCCGTATGATATTTATAGTTTCTGCTGACATTGGAGCTCCACCGTATGCGATACTCTTCACAAAATGATAACTATACTTTTCAAAATCTTTATGGGAGGTTAGCATTACATAGATTGTAGGTACGTTAAAGAGAAATGTTATTTCTTCCTCCGTAATTAAGCGCATATATTCTTCTGTCTTATATCTGCGCATAATAACTGATGTTCCGCCAACTTTAACAATATGAATAAGCTGACCAATAAGCCCTGTAACATGGAAGAGTGGAACGGCTATTAACGTTCTTGTATGCTGATCTGTCTTTAATATATATTCATAATTTAAACTACTATGAATGGCACCTAAATAATTTCCTATTGCCCCTTTTGGTAGACCTGTCGTACCTGATGTATACATGATGAATAATGGGTCTGTTTCGTCGACAATAACATTCGTCACTGTTGTCTTTTGCTCTAGCACTTCAAATGGTATATAGTCCCTATATTTTGAATTTCCTGAACCAATTAAGAATAAATATTGAAGATTAGTAAAAGTGTTGCCCTTTATTTCCTCTACACGGTTTACGAATTCATCATCTACAAATAATATACTAGTTTCAGATTGACTCAACATAAAAGCAAGTTCTTCAGATTTTAATCTCGTGTTTAAAGGGACAACAATCGCACCAATCCTCGCACAGGCAAACACTAATAATGCAAATTCTATTGAATTTCCAAGTAACAGTGCAATTCGGTCACCTTTTCCAACGTTATATAATTGCTGTAAATTTCCTGCAATGCTTTCAACCTTTTCGAACATTTCTTTATATGTTAAGCGAACTCCACCCATGACTAACGCTTCTTTTTCAGGAAATTTATCAACGGTTGAGCTTAATAGTTCAGTAAGATTGTTTGGACGGTTCTTATAAACTCTTAATTCTCTTCCAAAGTGGGTTTCCTTCACAATTTCCACTACCTGTTCCACCTCACATTCTGAAATTGCTTTCTACTACTTTGCTGTCCAACCCCCATCAATATTAAGAATTTGCCCTGTCACAAAAGCAGATGTATCTGAAGCTAGAAACACAACAGGACCAATTAAATCTGTAACTTCTCCCATCCTCTTAATCATCTTTGATTGAAGAATATTGCGGTGTCTTTCAGGATCTGAAAGCCATTCTTCTGTCATTGGGGTTTTAATATAAGCTGGTCCAATGGCATTTACAGTTATATTGTATTCTGCTAATTCATCGGCCCAAATTTTTGTCATCTGATTGATTCCGCCCTTACTAGCTGCATAGCAAGTCTGCATAGGCATTGCAATTGACCCTAAAATAGAAGAAACATTGATGATCTTCCCATACTTTTGTTTCATCATTTGTTTTGCAACTGTTTGGCCAACAAGAAAAACGCCTTTTAAATTAACACCAAGTACTGTATCCCAATCGCTTTCATCGATATCAATTAATTTTTTTCTTATATTCATACCTGCATTATTAATTAAAATATCAAGTGATCCATATTCATTTACAATTTGTTCAACTAGACTTTCAATTTGCACCTTTTTCGTAACATCACATTGGATATAATATGCATTGATATTTTGCTCTTTCAGCTTTTGAGCAGCTAATTCTCCTTCTTCTTTGCCACGGCTTGAAATAACTACCTTGGCACCATATAAACCTAATGCTTCCGCCATTGCATACCCAATACCTTTACTTCCTCCAGTTACAAGGGCAACTTTTCCAGTTAAATCAAATGTAGGTGCTTTCATCCTTCCCTCCCCTTTCTTTTCAAATTCTGATTTACTACAGCATTTATTTCCTTTACTTGTGAAACTGCTCTATCAACTTGTGTATATTCATAAAAACCTTTACCTGATTTTTTCCCTAGTAGTCCGGCACGGACCATTTGCTTAAGGAGGGAAGCCGGGCGATACTTCGGGTCACCTGTTTCAACAAAGATTGTATCCATCACATGAAGAAGTGTATCTAAGCCAATTAGGTCCGCTAAAGCCAAAGGACCAACAGGATGGCCACCTGCAATCATTAAGGCATCGTCAATCTCTTCTTTTTCACAAATTCCTTCTTCAAGTACAAGGATAGCCTCATTAATCATAGGTACTATAATTCTATTAAAGACAAATAATGGTGCTTCTTTTTTGACAAAAATTGCTCTTTTCCCCAATGACTCTACAAACTCTTTGGCAATCTTTTCAGTAGTCCCACTTGTATGAAAACCGCGAATAACTTCTATAAGCTGATTTTTTGGTGGTGGGTAAAAATAATGAGTTCCTATTAATCTTCCTGGATTTTTTAATACGGCTGACATTTCTGTTATATTTAGTCCAGATGTATTTGTAGCGAACACGACTTCCCCGCTACATACTTCCTCTAATTTCTTAAGAACTTCTTTTTTTATCTCCATTTTTTCCGTAACTGCTTCTATTACATATTCCGCTACGGCCAAGTCGTTATAGTCTGATGTGATGCTGATATTTTCTAAAATAGTTTTGATTTCTTCTTCAGTTTTTTTAGGTCTTGTTGAACGCTGCAAAAACATAGAAATCTTTTGTACTGCTTTTTCACAGGCAATTATGTCCTTATCAAACAGCAAAACATCATATCCATGCTCCGCACATAACTGGGCAATCCCGCTGCCCATTGTACCGGCACCTAAAACGGCTATTTTTCTCATGAAGTTCTCCCCTTTTTTGTAAGGATAAGAAAGGGAATTGAATTCCCTTTCTATTCATTATTTTCCAACCTCATAGGTTAAAATGTCGGAGTGTTTAACCATTTGCCCATCCTGGTCTTTAATCATAAAAACGGAAGTTGATCCATAGTGATTATTTGGACCATAAGTGACGTTAAAGGCCATTCCTTCATTCCATTTATCCATTGTTTCAAGTTGCTTGATAACATTTTCCCAAGTTACATCGTCTCCGGCTCTTTTAATCCCTTCAACTAATACCTCAGCCTCGGCCCAACCCCATTGTGCTGGTCCACTTGGATTTACATTCGGATAATATTTTTTAAGTGTTTCTACATAGGCTTTAACTTTTTCATCATCACTGCCAACAAGGTTTAACCAGCTTGAGCTATAAACATTTGTCCACGCATCACCAGCAAGCTTGAACATACTATTATCGGAACCCGTTACACCCGTTACGATAAACGGAACATCTACGCCTACATCATGTAACTCCTTTTTTATTGAAGCTGTTGGTTTCGTAATGGAGAAAGATAAGACTACATCTGGCTTTGCTTCCTTCATTTTTATTGCTCCGGATTTGTAATCAACATCCGTAGAATTGTACGGAATTTCCGCTACCAAATCCGCTCCTATTTTAGCTAATTCGTCTTTTGCAGCTAAATAACCACTCTTACCAAAGTCATCGTTTTGATAGAAAATTCCAACTTTTTTTGCTCCAAGGTCTTCAACGGCATATTTTGCAAAAATACGACCTTCAACCGCATAATTCGTTAATAATCCAAACATATTTGGTGTTACAGGATTAACAAATAAATCAGAACCACTTGAAACGCCAACTACGAGGACTCCTGAATCCTTAAATAACGGTAATGCAGCCTTATTACAGGATGTACAGTCGTTCCCAACAATCGCAAAAACCTTATCCTCTTGGATTAACTTTCTGGCAATAGAGACAGCTCGTGAAGGTTGATATTCTTCATCATAAGTAACAAAATCGAAAGTTCTACCGTTCACTCCGCCTTGGTCATTCACATATTTTAGGTAAGCATCGATTCCTTTTGCGATTGGACCGTACAATGCAGCTGGTCCAGATTGTGTTGCCCAGTTCCCAATCTTAATTGTGTTATCTGTTACACCTTGCGAATACTGCTTACTTGATGTTTCCCCACTTTTGTTTGCAGAATTTTGAGCCTCTGTTGAAGTTTCTTTTCCTCCTCCACCGCAGCCAGTAAGGATGGTGCCAATCATTAACAACAAACTAAATAACATTACAAAACTTTTTCTTTTCACTTTTTACTCCCCCTTATTAATATTGGATTATAGTTTACTAGGCTTTTATCCCTAAATATAACTCACTAACTTTTTCATTGTTTTTGAGTTCATTAGCTTTTCCAGATAATGCAACTTTTCCATTTTCGAGAATATAGGCGTAATCTGAGATGGAAAGGGCAAGGTTGGCATTTTGTTCAACCAATAAAATTGATGTTCCATATTTGTTTATATTTTTAATAATTTTGAATATTTCTGCTATTATTAACGGAGCTAACCCTAAAGATGGTTCGTCTAATAAAAGTAATTTAGGTTTTCCCATCAAAGATCTCCCAATCGCAAGCATTTGCTGCTCACCACCACTTAACGTTCCTCCACTTTGTGAAAGCCTTTCCTTCAACCGTGGAAACAGTTCCAATACATGCTCAAGGTCATTCTTAATTTGCCCACGGTCTTTGCGACTGTACGATCCAAGCCTTAAATTTTCTAGTACCGTTAACTGTGAAAATACTTGGCGACCCTCCGGGCAATGAATAATCTGTTTTTTAACAATTTGGTTTGGCTTTTGTTGATGGATGGCTTCATTTTCAAAAAGGACCTCACCACTTATTGGTTTTGTTAATCCCGAAATGGTTTTTAATGTCGTTGATTTACCAGCCCCATTTGAGCCAAGTAATGCAACAATAGACCCAGCGGGTACATTCAAGCTAACATCCCTTAAAGCTTCAACACTACCATAGTTTACCTTGACATTTTGAAGTTTAAGCACCCTCAACCCTCTCCCCTAAATAAGCTGCAATCACATTCGGATCTTTTTGAATCTCGCTTGGAATCCCTTCTGCGATCTTACGCCCAAATTCTAGAACAGCGATGCGATCCGAAATATCCATCACCAACGACATATCATGTTCAATCATGAGGATGGTGATTCCCCACTCATCTCGCAAACGTTGAAATACCCTTCCTAGGCGCTCCGTTTCTGTTGGATTCATTCCAGCTACCGGTTCGTCCAAAAGCAGTAATTTGGGATTTACCATTAAGGCTCGAGCGATATCAACCTGCTTTTGTAAACCATAAGACAAATTTTTTACGGTTTCATTGGCGATGTGCTCAATATTAAAGGCTTCAAGGATTTCTAAGGCCTTTTGATGCAGTTTTTTTTCTTCCTTTCTTACTTTTGGAAGTAAAAAACTACTAGAAAATACACCACTTTTTAGGTAGGTATGATAGCCGGTTTTTAAATTATCAATGACAGACATATTCGAAAACAATTCAACGTTTTGAAAACTCCTTGCAATCCCTTTCTTGATAACTTGATGTGGCTTTAATTTCAACATCTCTGTACCTTCAAAATGGATTTGTCCCGAAGAAGGCTGATAGAATCTAGAGATTATATTTAGAACTGTTGATTTTCCGGCTCCATTTGGTCCAATTAAACTAAAAATTTGATTTTGTTGGATCGACAAATCAAGATTATTGATTGCCACCAAGCCTCCAAATGTCATCGTCACATTTTTCAACTCCAAAAACATTACATTCACCTACCTTCACTTTCTGCTTTTGCAGGAACATGTAGCACTGCAGCTTCCTTTTGTTTGACCTGTTTTGCGTTTATTTGCAATAGTTTCGTTTGAATGGAAGCCAAGCCATTTGGCAAAAATAAGATAATTACCATGAGGGCTGCTCCAGTTAACACTAGCGATAGCCCAGGCACGGAGTCAGTAAACTGGGGTATCAAAGTAAGAACAATAGCACCGATAAACGGTCCAATCTTCGAAGCTAATCCGCCGACCACCACCATCGATAATACAAGAAATGATATATTTATATTAAAATCGTGAGGGCTTATAAAGCCGATAAAATGGGCGTATAAGCTGCCTGCGATTCCTGCATAGAAAGCACTGATTGTAAACATTAATGTTTTATATAAAGGAACATTAATACCGACTGATGTGGCAGCAACTTCACTTTCACGAATGGCCACAAATGCTCTACCAATTCGTCCTTCAATTAAATTATGCACAAGCCAAGTTACAATCAGCCCAATCACTAGTACTAAATAATAAATTTGTAGATCTGTTTGAAATGTGAATCCGAATATAGTAGGTCTTTCAGGAAACAAGCCGGAAAAACCCCCGGTTAAGGCATCCCATTTCAGTAAAATTTCAGGAATGGCAACACCAAATCCTAATGTAGCTACCCCTAAAAAGTGACCACTTAATTTAACAGCCGGCATCCCAACAATAAAACCGATCAATGCCGTGATAAATCCTGCCAATGGCAATGCAACTAAAAAAGGGATACTTAATTTCAATGTTAATATAGCTGAAGCATAGGCCCCAATTGCCAAGAATGAGGCATGCCCGATGGAAATCTGACCACCATAGCCGATTAGAATATTTAAGCCAATGACGATAATAATATAAATAAAGATAAGACTTCCGAGGTAAACCATCGATGATGACTGACCTGCCAGGAAAGGGTAGAGCAAACTGATGATCAAAAATAGAGACATAAGCTTATAGTTTGATAATATTCTTTTCACGTCATCACACCTTCTTTATCTGTTGTTTTGCTCCGAATAACCCTGTTGGTTTCACATAAAGAATAAGAATTATGAGTAAGAAAACAAAGGCATTTTTTAGCTCCGCCGATACATAACCGCCCATTAAATTCTCAAATAATCCGATTAGTATACCACCGATTACAGCACCCGGCAGGCTTGAGAAACCACCTAGTACAGCAGCCGCAAAGGCTTTAATGGCTACTTCCCCCATCATATTTGGATCAAGAAATGTAGTTGGTGCAATGAGAATGCCAGCAACCCCTCCCAATACCGAACTGATGGCCCAAGTGATGGCAAAAATAACACTAACATTTATCCCCATAAGCATTGACGTCTGTTTATTTAGCGAAGCTGCCCGCATGGCGAGACCAACCGTTGTGTAACGAAAAACAAAGAAAAAGATGAGCATCAATACTAGAGTTACTGCAAAAATAAAAATATCATTTGCTGTTACTAGGAAATTTCCCATCGAAATTGGTTTCCCATCAATCGCCACTGGATAATTGTAAGGATCGTATCCCCAAATCATTCCTGCGATTCCTCTTAAGAACATGTAAAGGCCAAGTGTAAGGATAATCTGGCTAATGATTGGGGCATTCTGAACCCTCCTCATGAAAACCCTTTCAACAAATACTCCAAAAAAGATGGCAAACAACAATGCAAGTAAGAATGCACTCCAATAACCCAAACCTAAACCGTTCATTACTGTGAAACTAACAAACGTTGTTACCATCGCCATTTCACCCTGAGCGAAATTAACAAGATCTGACGTCTTATAAATAAGAACTAGCCCAATAGCAGCAAGCGCGTATAAACTTCCTACTGTAAGTCCGGATAGAATTTGTTGAACTAACACATAATCACCCCTTTTAAAGTTCTCCACACTCCAAAATAAAACGCTTTCATATTTTTTATAGATGCTACTCCCTTCCCTTTGATTTTTTACTATTTATTAATGCAAGTACTGTGCCAAAGAATAGGATTACATCAAAAAAAATAATTTTCAGAGTCAAAAGGCAAAGGACCTGAAAATTATTGATTTCTATTTCTTTATTTTTTATAAATTTATTACAATTTTGAACACTATTAGAATCATGCGATGAAAATAGGAATCAAATTGCTTATATACCCAATCTTTTCATTTTTTTTACTAATGTTGATTGGCTCATACCAAGAATGTCTGCCACTTTTCTAGTTGTCCTATACTCTTCAAGGCTTTCTTTAATAATCCGTCGTTCTAGATTTTCAGTAATCTCCTTTAATGATAGCTTTTCAGGTCTTCTAGTGATACCGTTTTCAAGAACAGAAACAGGCAAATCATCAATTCTAATTTCATCATGGTCTGATGTTACTACAAGTCTTTCAATCAGATTTTCCATTTCACGGATATTACCTGGCCAATTATATTGTTCAAAAAAATGAATAACATCAGGGTGAAATCTCTTTGTAAATTGATAGCGGTTATTTGTTTTATTTAGAAAAAAGTATGCTAAAGGGGCAATATCAGCTTTGCGATTTCTTAAAGGTGGAATTTTGATTGGGACTATATTTAATCGATAATATAAATCCTCCCTGAACTTCCCATCCTTTACCATTTGCTCAAGATTCATATTTGTTGCCGATACAACACGTACATCAATTTTAATGGACTGCCTTCCACCAACCCTTGTTATCTCAAATTCTTGTAGAACCCTTAATAATTTTGCCTGTAAATCAAGCTGCATGTCTCCAATTTCGTCTAAAAAAATCGTTCCTCCATTGGCCTGTTCGAATAAACCCGGTTTGCCCCGGCTATCCGCTCCCGTAAATGCCCCTTTTTCATAACCGAACAGTTCAGATTCCAAGAGATGCTCTGGTATGGCTGCACAATTAACTTTTATCAACGGTTTATTTGCACGGTTGCTTGTATTATGTAATAACTTCACAATGACCTCTTTGCCCACGCCAGATTCACCGAGTAGCAAAACAGTTGAATCCACCTTTGCAACCTTTTGGGATAACTTTAATACTTTCATAATTTCTTTGTCATGGGCTACGATGCCATCTAAATGCATTTGAAAGATTTCTTTATTTTTGAAATCCTCAATTTCATCCAAGTACTTTTGCGTAAGCTGTCTCGACTTTTTTAATTCAAACTTTAATTGATTCAATTCCGTTATATTCCTCATATTTGTAACAACATAAAGAATTTCTCCATTCTCTTGATCAAAAACGGGGTTCCCAGTCACCAACACCTCTTTCCCATTCACGATTTGGGTGATTGTAATCGGTTTTCTTTCTTCCAAAACTTTAAATGTTACTGATTCGGAGACTAATCCTTTTTCCACAACTTCTCTCATATTTTTTCCTAAAAGATCATTTGGTGAAATTCCAGTTATTCTAGAATAGGCATGATTGACAAGGACTCCATTCCCTTCTTTATCTGCAACATAAATACCATCATAACTTGATTGAATGATTGAATAATAGGTTTCATTGGTAACCAAGTTATAAACTTCTTCAGAAATGACATTCATCATTACATCCCCCTTTAAAGAAATTTATTTGACTTAAAGCCCTCCTTTTTCAATATATTTGTATGGTTATAGCAATATCTTACAAGTTTATTAAGAATTTTTCAAATTTTCTATAAAAAATAAACCTATGATCTCAATTGATCATAGGTTGAACGGAATTTATTCAAAATATTCGAATGCAATTTTTTCTATCAATGTTTCTGAACTTACATAATTAAGCCGTAAAATCCTCAATTCCTTATACCACCGTTCCAATGGAGCATCTCCCGAAAAGCCTAAGCCTCCATGGATTTGGAAGACATTATCGATAATTTTTGAGACCACCTCCGTTGCGTGCAGTTTGGCCATTGCTATCAATGTAGACGCACTTTTATCATGGTCATCAAGCTTTTTAGCAGCATTTCTTACTAATTGCCGTGCGGCTTCAAGCTCTGTTGCTGAACGGGCAATCATGGTTCTGATTGTTGGGAAATCCGCCAACGGTTGGCCCCTTGTAATTCTCAGCTTTGCATAGTCTATCCCTAAATTTAATGCTAACTTACCAATTCCGATACATTTTGCAGCTGTTTCTAGTTGTGATTCAGTAAGCCATTGATTTATTAAAGCCTCTCCCTCACCCAATTCGCCTACTATTTGGGTATCATGTAATTTGTAAGAAGTAAAAGTTAACTGACTTACTTTTTGCACATCCATTAACTTTGTGTCTTGAACGGTAATCGATTCATCTTTTTCAATCATAAATAAAGTCGGTTTTATCTCGTTTTCAACAATACAGTGGACAAGCACCACTCCAAAATCAGCGTGATCTACATTAGCAACATAGGATTTCTCCCCATCAACGACCCAATAATCATCTTCTTTTGTTGCAGTTGTTGCTAATTGCCCAATATAATTGTTTTCCACTTCCTCCCAAAGGGCAACAAAACATCCTTTGCCAGTCTGTACCGTCGGTTTAATATATTTGTCCACTTGCTCTTCTGTACATTTT
The DNA here is from genome assembly GCF_054301215.1 of Schinkia acidoalkalinis. The sequence goes on along the minus strand of NZ_CP182573.1, from coordinate 4,096,049 downwards.
TCTAAGAAGGATGGCAAATCGATTCCAAATGCCTGGCCGGCGGGTTTGCTTATGCCATAACGATGTTGGACCGCTTCCTCCATAAGGACAGACCGATTGTAAAAAGAAAGACCAGCCCCGCCCCATTCTTTTTTAGTACCCATGAGCCATAATCCCGCTTGCTTTCCCCTTTCTTGTAATTGTTTAGTTGCTTCCTCAGAAATTGGTGCTCCATTACGGTCTATAGGATAAACATGGTCTCTCACAATTGATTTAACGGTCCTCCTTAAAGTCGATAAGTTGCTTTCAGTTACGATTCCTTCCATTTCAATTCCCCCAATCCTCAAATGAAAACCTCATTTGAATACGCTTTCAAATTTTGACAACATTTTCACGTTCCAAACAACTATTTTAGTAAACTTTTATTCTTTGCATTGAGAGCTTGACTCATCAAATTATGAATGCCAATATTAAGGTTTTTAAATCTTTCATCTTGAATTTCTCCCATTTTGTAACGGTAGTAAATTTGTTGTAGAATCACGGCAATTTTGTAAAAAGCAAAGGTCAAATAGTAGTCAATATTCGATAAATCACGATTACTTTTCTTAGCATAGAGTTCAATCAGATCCTTGCGTCTAAGAAACCCAGGCTGGTTTGTTACAGATGTTAAACCTGTTTCTGCCTCACCTTGCTCAGTCCAATAAGCTAAGGCAGAGCCCAAATCTGTTAAAGGATCACCAATGGTACATAATTCCCAATCAAAAACACCAACTACCTTACTTGGATCGTTTCGATCAAACATCATATTATTCAATTTAAAATCATTATGGACAATCGTTGCTTTAGGTGATGGTGGTATATGAGCAGTTAAATAATTCTCTATTTCCTCTGTGCCGAGAATATCATCGGTCTTTGATTGGTGGTATCTTTTAATCCAGCCATGTACTTGTCTTTCCAGATATCCTACAGGTTTTCCAATATCCATTAGATTAGCTTTTTCAATATCAATATCATGTAGTTTAACTAGGTTTTCTACCATTGCTTCAGAGATGGTTTTTCCGACTACCTCAGCTGAACCATACTCTATCGGAAGTTCTTCGTCCAACACATGGCCATCTTTTTTCTCCATGACATAGAAATGCTTATCCATAATGGAGGAGTTTTCACAATACAGATACGGCTTTGGTGCTAGAGGAAAGACAGGGTAAAGTTTAGTAAGAATTCGGTATTCTCTTTCCATATCATGTGCTTTTGGTGGAATCATCCCTAATGGCGGTCGTCTTAATACAGCCTCCCACTCACCAATTTTGATTAGATAAGTCAGATTAGAATAACCGGCAGGGAATTTCTTAACTTCGATGGGCTCATTACTTAAACCACTAATATTTACTCGTAAATATTGTGCTATAGCCTCCCAATTTAACCCGTCAATATCTGTATTATGCAGTTGTTTATTCATTAGACTGTAATCCCCCGTCCCTCTTTCAATCGTTTATTCTCTTTTAATACCTGTCTAGCTACAACCATTCTGTGCACTTCATCTGCGCCATCATAAATTCGTGCCGCCCTTGCTTCACGGTAAAAGCCTTCAAGTACTTTATTTGCTGTAAGTCCGTACATTCCATGCACTTGGATCGCGCGGTCAATTACATCATTCAACACCTTTGCTCCAAAAAACTTTATAATGGACACTTCAGATCTTGCTTCGTCTCCTTGGTCCATCTTCCATGCTGCTTGAAGTGTTAATAACCGTGCCGCCTGTATCTCAGCCTCTGAGTCAGCGATAAAATTTTGAACAACCTGCGAATCCGCAAGTGTAGTACCTCCCACCTGTCGTTCCTGTGCAAAATCTACTAATTCCTGAAGACAGCGGCGCGCCACACCAATCCATCTCATCGCATGCGTTATTCTTCCAGGACCTAGACGGAGTTGCGCTAACTTAAAGCCCTCACCACGTTTCCCAAGCATATCTTCTTCACGAACTCTACAATTTGTAAAACGAACTTCACAATGACCACCTGGATAATGGTCACCCATGACAGGCACCTCACGAACAACTTCAAATCCAGGATTGTTTGTATCCACGATAAACAAGCTTGTTCTATGATGGGGGTCATTATCAGGGTCTGTCACTACCATCGCAATCGCAAAAGCTGCACCAACAGCCCCTGTTGTATACCATTTATTTGCATTGATGACCCATTCATCTCCGACCTTCTCGGCTTTACCTTGCAGCATACGTGGATCAGACCCAGACACCTCCGGTTCCGTCATTGCAAAGCAAGAACGAACATCTCCGTTCGCTAATGGTAATAAGTATTTTTCTTTTTGTTCTGGTGTAGCTGCATGCCATAGTATTTCTCCATTTCCGGCGTCCGGTGCCATTGAGCCAAATACATATGGACCAATCGGACTTTTTGCAATCACTTCAGATAACAAACCTAATGATAAAAAGCCAACCCCCATTCCTCCCACTTCCTTCGGCAAATGCCCTGCCCATAATCCTTCCTTCTTGACAATTTCTTGCAATGGTTTTAATATTTCACTCGGTAATCCGCGATGGGGAACCATATATTTTTCATTTGGATAAACGTATTTTCCCATAATTTCCGTTGCTTTCTCTAACATTACTTTTTGTTCTTCATTTGGTCTAAAATCAAACATATCTTCAACTCCTTTTTGTTTATCGTACTCATACCAATTCAATATGCAATTTTCATGCCAAATATGAACCTAAAATAAATGCTGATAATAATTGTAATATTCTTTAAAATTATAGCCCTTTGATGAAAAAATTCATCAATGCCATACTTTTTGATGAATTTTTTATCAGATAAAGTACAAAAAAACGTTATTGTCGGTGGTATATAAATATAGACCGACATAACGTTCTCTTTTTAAATATAGTAAAAATATTTACCATCCATTTTTATTTTATTGAGTTCATTTGAATGAACCAAATATTCCAAATGTGCCAACGTTTCTGCAAATGCAAATCTATGTTGAACAGCCTCTTTTAATGGTCCAAACAATTCCTTTGAAATTTCCCAACCTGAAACACCTTGATCATTGCTTTCTTGTTTACTTTTTATAATCTCTTTTATATTGAACAACCGCTCATCATGATGATAAATCATTTCATCCACTCTCTCACCAAGGGCGGTTATGATTTGTCTGTGTCCCGGCAATGTCAATTTCGCCGGCAAATCTCTAATTTTTCGTAAAGAAGCTATGAAATCACTCAAAGGATTATTGTCTGCGAGGCCATAAAAAGAAATATTCGGTGTAATTTTTGGTAATACAAGGTCATCTGCGATAAATAAAGATTCACTTTCGCTCCATAATGTCATTAGACCTTCTGTATGACCTGGTGACCATATCGTTTTAAAACGATAATCACCTACTTGTATTTCATCACCAGCCGACAGTAGTGTAATTTCCTTTGGATGTGGCGACACAGCCTGGTACCTGCTTATATGTTCCTCTTCAACGGCCAATGCTATGTTTTCGGGCATACCATAGTTGATGAAAGACTGCTTTATACGTGCCGGAAATGTCTTATCATGCCATGTTTGGTCCAAATATTTTTTCTCTTTATCCAATAAAAATACGTTTGCACCAGTTAACTCTTGAAGCCAACCCGCGCCCCCATAATGATCAGGGTGATAATGCGTCACAATAATTTGCGATACTTCATGGTAATCGATGGTTAGATCCTTAAAAACTTGATGCCAAGCCACTTCACTTTCATAATCATGAAAACCAGTGTCCACTATACTCCAACCATTTTCACCTTTAAACAAATAAATGTTTATAGCTTTGAGTGGCACGGGTATACCTAAGGATACTTTGTATACACGGGGGTATATCTCTTCGATATTATTTTGCATGGTTTGTATTCTCCTAATGTTAATTTTCTATCAATAGTCTACATTTAATTTTAGTAAGACAAGCACACTAATGTCAATACAATTCTTAATATTATGAATTTTAAAAATGAATCATATTTGCCTAAAGGCCTGAAATTAGCGTATTTTTAATAATTGCATCCGTTTGTTAAATAGGCTTGGATAAGATAGAAAACCTAGCATAATACTTGTCACCGCAGCTGTGGTTAAAAGCAGAAATAGGATGAGCAATTGGAACTGTACCGCTTGAACAGGGTTCGCACCAGCAATTATTTGACCACTCATGATGCCTGGCAGTTGGACAAGGCCAATTGTTTTTTGACTTTCAATGGTAGGGATCATACTCGCTTTGATAGAACTTATGAGTTGTCTGTGTATTGCCTGTTTTGGTGTACCCCCGAGGGAAAGAATTAAAATTGCTTCCTCTTCATGGGATTCTATTTCTGCAATAAATCGATTGAGAAACAATAGAGATAACACCATAGAATTTCCAATCACCATTCCACTTATCGGGATAATAAATTGAGCAGTTGACGGGATAATATGTAATCCAAGCAATATTATCTGTGTTACTATCTCTATAAAAACTAATGTTACAGCCACTTTCCATGTGATTCCTTGTATAGCTTTTCCTTTCTTTCGAATATTCTGCGTTGCTGCGATAATCATTACTGCAACCATCAGAAAAATATAAATAATACTTTCCGCATCAAACACAAATTTCAGGATGTAACCGACTGCGAATAATTGAATAACGGAGCGAACTACTGCGATCGTCGTGTCCTTTTCAAGCCCCAATCGAAGGGTTTTCGAGAGAAAAAGCGGAATGAAAACAAAAATGAGTGCAATCGATAACGTTACGATACTCATACCCATTCCCCCTTCACAAATTGCTGCACCCGCTCATTTTCAGAGGAATGTAACAAATTGCTTTTTCCCATTTCAACCACTTCCCCTTCCATCATCACCCATGTATAACTACCAACATCCAACGCCTGCTGTAGGTTATGGGTAATCCATACAATCGTTGTTCCGTACTTTCTATTAATTCCAATAATAAGTTCTTCAATCTCCTTTTGTGAAATGCGGTCCAGTGCTGAGGTAATTTCGTCAAGTAATAATATTTGTGGGCGATTTACAAGTGTGCGTGCAATCGATACCTTTTGCCGTTGTCCCCCAGATAGGTCTTTAATGTTTCTATGTAAAAGCTCTCCTTCCAAGCCAACCTCTTTCAATAATTCAATGGCATTCTTTTCAGCTAATGTTTCACCTTGCAGCTCCAATGGCAATGACAAATTATGTAATACTGTACCACTAATCATGGGCGCACTTTGAAGAGCAATTCCTACTAGCCTCCGCAATTTTATTGGATCATAGCTTGTAATTAGCTTATCCTGAATATATATCTCTCCCGAACTAGGAGATGTGAGCCCATTGCACAATTTAAGCAAAGTTGACTTCCCTGCTCCTGAAGGGCCTACTAGAGTAGTAATTTCCCCTTCAAAAAAAGCACCTGAAAGGTCTTTTAATATATGTTTTTCTCCAATGGAGTAATAAACATGATTCAGCTGTATAGCTGATTTTATGCTTGATGCCATTCATAACACATCCTTTTTCTTTCAAACAGCAATTTTTTTGCATGCCATGTACTAATGTTTCGTTTCGTATTTTCACATTCCCCATTTTATCTCGATTTTGCCACGAATGTATAAAATATAGCAAACATAATGTTGTTTATGATTGTCAATTCTTTTTTCTTTTTGTAAAAACATTATTTGAATAATAAAATATTACACGAGATAATAGGTTACAATCATAAATTTTAAAGAAAAATTCAGCCTATAAAGTTTTACGGAGGAACATATGGATGAACGTGATTGGCAAATAGTAAAAGTATTATATGAAAAAAAGAACATTACGAAAACAGCACAAAGTTTATATATTTCACAACCTTCGTTAACGAAGAGAATCCAACAGATAGAAAAGGAATTCGACCAAGCTATTATTAGTAGAGGGGCCAAAGGAGTCCAATTTACACCACAAGGAGAATATTTGGCGAAATGTGCAGATGAAATGCTCGGCCGTCTTCGTCAAATTAAAGAAACCGTCCAAAACATGGATGATGAGATCACTGGGACGTTACGATTAGGAGTTTCTAATTACATTACAAGACATAAGCTGCCCGGTCTATTAAAGCTGTTTCGTGAAAAGTTCCCAAAAGTAAACTATAAAGTTACAACAGGATGGAGTCGTGAAGTTTTTGAACACGTTTATAATCGTGAAGTTCACATTGGAATTGTGAGAGGAGATTATCATTGGGGAGATTCAAAGCAGCTTCTATTTGAAGAAAACATTTGTATCACTTCAAAAGAAAAAATCGAGCTTCAGGATTTACCGTCCATGCCTAGAATTCAATTCGACACCGATCCCACATTAAAATCAATAATCGATAATTGGTGGACTGGTACATTTTCTGCACCTCCTATGATTGGGATGGAAGTTGACAAAGCCGATACATGCAAAGAAATGGTAATGAATGGTTTAGGGTATGGCATTCTGCCTAGCGTCCTTGTTGAGAAGGATTCAAGTTTGTATCATATTAATTTGCAAGATGATAAAGGGAAACCACTTGTAAGGAAAACATGGATGCTATACCATCAGGAATCTCTTGAACTAAAAGTAGTGAAAGAGTTTGTAGAAGTTGTTAAAAAATTGGATTTTAAAAATGATATTTAATCAAAGCATAGGTCATTGCCTATGCTTTTTGCTTTGTGTGTATTCATTTTTCGAATGACTCTCGATAGCTTATTTGTATTTTAATAAAGTTTCTAGGCTTTTTATAATTAAATTGCTAAGGGGGAGGATGTCATGGAGATTTTATTTCTTATTTTATTAAAAGTTATTTTTCCAGTCTTTTTACTGATCGGGGTCGGTGCATTTCTCCATCGAAAATTCACGTTTGATATGGGTACGTTGTCTAAATTAAATAATTATTTACTAATGCCGGCCGTATGTTTTGCAAATATCTATGAGAGTGAAATTGGTGGTAAACAACTCTTCTATATAATTAGCTTTCTTGCTTTACAAGCTTTATTTATGATTTGCGTAAGTGTTGGAATTTCGAAATCATTTAAATTTGAGAACGGGTTATCTGCAGCTTTTAAAAATAGTGTTGTATTAATAAACTCCGGAAACTTTGGATTACCTGTGAGTCAACTTGTTTTTCAGCACAATCCGTTAGGCTTATCTATTCAAATTATTGTCATGATTTTCCAAAACTTCCTCACGTATACTTATGGATTATTTAATTCTGTATCTATTGATAGAAATGGATTCCAAGCTATAAGGATATTCTTAAAGAATCCTGTGTTTTACGCCTTTTTGTTAGGGATTTTTCTGCAAACCACATCTATAAAAATTCCAGAATTTATTTGGGCACCAATAGAAAATACATCAAATGCCTTTTTAGCAATAGCTCTCGTTACCCTTGGAGCACAGAGTGCATTTATAAAAGTCCATAAGTTTTCCACTCCATTGGTACTAACAATTGTTTGCAGACTCCTATTGGCACCTTGTATTGCATATGTCACAATTTTACTTTTAGGTTTAGAAGGTACCATTGCTAAAGCGTTGTTTATTGCAAGTTCATTTCCTACTTCAAGGAATAGTTCCCTTTTTGCCTTGGAATACGGAAATCATCCTGAATATGCCGCACAAGCTGTTTTATTAACGACTATATGTAGCATGATTACGGTTACTACTGTTGTATACCTATCAAAAATAATAATTTTTTAGCATTCTTATAGAAAAGTACAATCATTTCAACTGGTATAAAAAAGGAACGGTCTTAATTAGAAAATCTAATAAGCCGTTCCATTTTTCTTTTTCAATCCTCAAAATAACTACTCAGAGCTTCGAACGCAATTTCGTCCATCATGTTTAGCTTGATATAAGGCCTTATCAGCGTTGGCAATTAGGCCATGGATAATCACTTAAAAAGCAGGCTTATCCATATACCAAATAGGCGTAGCAATGATTTCAACATCTTCTATAGAGCCATCTATACGAATATATTTTTCTTGTCAACAACCCATGACTAAAGTCACGGGTTGTTGACTTAACGCCATTTTACTCATTTTTTTCAATAGTTAGAAAGTTAGTTGCCGATGGAAGAAATTGAAATTTTGTTTCGTTAATTTTAGCATTTATGCCGATTTCGTTTATTTCATCTATGAGTTTGTCTAAATGTTGGTAAATTTTATTTTTAAAATCAACTAATGGATATATCAATATTAATCCACCTTTTTGTGTAATCCTTATCATTTCAATAATCGCATCTAAATGAAATTTATAATCAAATTGCTCTTGATATAAAAATAGAAAGTGATTACAGAAAACTAACGAAAACGTATCATTATCAAAAGGTAGGAACGGCAAGGTTGCAGCAATATATTTTTCTTTATTATGATCTTCATGATAACTTTCTATAAACTTATTTAAAGAATATTCTCGAATTTCATCGTGATGTTTTAGACTTTTATAATTGTTCCATATAAAAAGATTTTCATTTTGGGATAACTTTTGAGAGGCTATTTTAATTTCCTTTTTTCCAAGATCATAAATTTCTTCACTTGTAAGGGTGTATAAAGGATCAACTGCTATGGCCTCATTTCCTTTTTGATTTAATTCAGCAGTAAATGAAGAAGCCCCAGATGCAATATCAAGAATCTTCCCATTACTTAACAAGCCTTCTTTTAACATAAACATTTCTTTATACTCTTGGTAAGAGCGACATGTCATCGCGACTCCCGATTGCGCATATAACTCAGTTTTATGCATTTTCTCGTCTCTCCTTTTCTCAACTTGGCTCAACAAATCTCGGCTAACAGATTTATTATAGGTAAAATATGTAAATTATTCAAATTATTTTACTAATATTCGCCATCGTTTGTTGATTGAACCCTCTCATGGCTAAAGCCACGAGATTCCTACGTACAGAAACCTATCGGTTTCTATTAGATTAGGCTATCTCCACAGTTCCTGCGGTTAATCGCAATGCTTCATTGCGAATATTGATACTTGCGTTAAGGTCTCGTTGGTGATGGCATTTGCACATTGGGCATGTCCATTCACGCAAAGCAAGGTTTTTAACGTCTTTATGTTGGTGTCCACAATTTGAGCATAGTTGACTGGAAGCAAAAGTTTTCGCAACGATTACTACTTGCTTTCCATACCATTTGGCTTTGTATTCTATCATCGTTCTAAATTGTGACCACGATACTTCACTAATTGCTTTGGCAAGATTTCTATTTTTAAGCATATTGCTTACCGACAAATTCTCAATCCCAATGATGTCGTGGTTTTTGACAATATGAGTTGAGATTTTATCTAGCATATCCTTCCTTGCATTTGTGATTTTTTCATGGATCTTTGCGACTTTTACACGTTGTTTATGCCAATTAGAAGAATTTATTTGTCGTCTAGAAAGAATACGCTGTGCTTTTACTAATTTTTCTTCCAATGTGCGGAAAAACTTTGGATTTTCGTATACTGTACCATCGGAAAGTGTAGCAAAATCTTTAAGTCCTACATCAATTCCCACTGCCGAGCCTGTTTTTTCTAATGGCTGTACTTCCGTTTCTACAAGAATAGATACAAAGTATTTGCCAGTCGCATTTCGCCTAATCGTAGCATTCATAATACTACCGTTGACTTCTTTGCTTTTTGCAAAACGTACAAGGCCAAGTTTAGGAAGTTTAATATGCTGATCTAAAACAGCAATATTGCCATTCACATATTTTGTTGTGTACGATTGAACAGGATTTTTTTTAGATTTAAAACGAGGGTCATTATTTTGTTTTTTATAATATCTTATGTAAGCATCGTGGACAATTTCAACAGACTTTTGAAGAGCAATACTATCGACTTCTATTAAAAAGGGATATGATTCCTTTAGCTCAGGAAGGGCTTTTATCGATTTGTTTTTATTGAAACATTCACCCTTCCAATTATTTTGGGGAAGTTGACCATTCTGAACCATTTCATTCACGATATGCCAATACGCATCTTGCTGTTTTTGTTTTCCTACAAAGTAATTATAGACGAAACGACTACAACCAATAGTTTTAGCAATTAAAATTTCTTGTTTTTTGGTAGGATAGATTCTAAATTTGTATGCTTTTTTCACCTTCATTTTTAATTCACCCCGCCTTCAACTCTTTTTAACTAGGAAACTTTTTGATTACTACTCGTTAATTCAAACATATGTTCTGTTTAATTAGGTGTATAATAACATATGTCCTAGATTTAATCGAGGATATTTGTTCCAAAATAGATTATTTTTCTAACTACAGAATTAAGTATGTCGTACAATTGACGTGTCCCAAGACACGCCTTGTCCGAAGCCGATTCATCTCATGATTAAAATCACGAGTGTTCTCGGCTATATTATAAAAATATGAATATTATTTTTTATTGAAAATTAATCCAATAGTAAATTTGACAACATAGTAAATAAAAAACACCCATGGAACAGGGGAAATTATATTAAAGGTTTTTAACTGATGAAGCTCCACTATCATTTACCCCCTTCTTTAATAAATGGTATGATAAAAATAATAACTAGAAAAACATGTAATTGCCCACAATGGCAAAATTATGATGTCAAGCGTATAAAAAAGGAGTTCCCGTTTATAGAAACAAAAAATATATCATTAATGTCCTGTTCACCGGGCTTTGGTTGAGCTTCTAAAAATAGATCATCTGATCTTACACAAGTGTTGCGAAAAATTAACTTTTTTTAGGTGGTGATGCTGTTATGGCACTATTTGACAAATCCGCTGATACTTATGATGAATGGTGTCAAACCACTCTTGGTCATTTCGTTGATCAGTTAGAAAAGGATCTTCTCATAAATCTAGCCCAACCTAAAGCAAGCGAAGTAGCTCTTGATCTAGGTTGTGGGACAGGCATTTATTCATTGGAGCTTGCTAAATACGGATTAGATGTAATAGGAATTGATATTTCTTCTAAAATGATTAAACAAGCGCGAAACAAAGCTAGCGACGCAAAACATAAGATTACTTTTTTAGAGGGCGATTTTCATCATCTCCCTTTTGAAGATGAACACTTTGACTTAGTTTTTACAAATATAACAATAGAATTTGCGACTAAACCAAAACTAGTTATATGCGAAGCGATGCGAGTACTAAAAAAAGGTGGGCGTTTTGTAGCAGGATTTATTGGTAAAAATAGTCCTTGGGGAAAAATGTACCAGCAAAAAGGAAGAAACGATGAAAAAAGCGTTTTTAGAAACGCAAGTTTTTTTACAACTGAGGAAATTAAATCTTTATATTCATATGAACCGAATTCTTTTCAGTATGGACTATACTTATCAACTGAAGATTTTATGACGTATGATGAAGCTTTGAAATTAGAAATTAGAAATGGAACGTAGAAACTCGTCCCCTGTTGCAGAAGCAGGTTTCATTGCAGCCAAATGGATGAAGGTTTGAAAGGAAATTTCATCGTGATAACAAAAGGGGAAGAAGTGTTAAATATCTACTTCAAACAGCGCTCATGTAAAATAAAGGTTTAAACGGGTGCCCTAAGCATTGGATACCCATTGTTTTTTTAAGTTTCATATTTTTTATATCCATACTTTTAAGGAACCTTTGAAACTAACCTTCTTCGTTACTTTTAAAAAGAAAAAACAGCATTCCTTATTGAAGAAATGCCCCATTAGCTAAGAAGGGTTTCTACCATTATGAGAAAGTGATACTTCCTGAAGGTGTTGATGCTGAATTCATGAATATTTTAAATGATGTCATTAATGAACATGACAAAGCATTCAAAGGGTTAGTGAACAGATAATGGACGAGATTATTTATCTAACCACAAACCAAGTCATTACTATAAATACTGTACAAATTCGTTTATAATCACCAGATGAACCATTAGGGGTAAAAGATCCAAACTTACTTGATTCCGCTATTAACCGTCCAAAACAATCCGCGTTTGGAAAAGATGCTTATCCCACCATCTTTGAGAAAGCAGCTGCCCTTTTTGAATCCATAGCTAAAAACCATTCCTTTCATAATTCGAATAAACGTACAGCCCTTGCTTCATTAATTGTTTTCTTGAAAATAAACCATTATCAATGGACAATGGGGATTGATGAAGAACAAGACTTTACAGTTGATGTTGTAAATCATAAATATACATTTGAAGAAATTGTTTTGACAATAGAAAATTATACTGAAAAAATATAATCCATTCTCGCATTAGCTTGAAAATGGAGTTTTATTTCTTCCTTAAAGCGACAACTTTGTTCTGCTATCGCCCAGTTAAATAAAAAATTATGAAATATTATTTTTTATTACGAATTAATCCAATATTAAATTTAACAATATAGTATATAAAAAGCACCCATGGAATAAGAGAAATGATATTATAAATTTCAAATATTGTTGAATCATATCCGTATTTCCTAATGACAAAATCATCTGTAAATATAAATAAAGAGGCTAAAAATAAACATATTACCCCTTTTATCCATGTTTTATTGACTGGTCCGAACACCGTTAAAACTCCTTTATGATTCAACTAAATTAGAAGATTGTTAAAAAAATAAAAGCAAGTCAAGCAAAATTAAACAATAAGCCTAAACTCAATACCCATCCTAAAAGACAATCTAAACTTAAAAAGCCTAAAAATGTAACTACAATAAACAACTATCCTTCTAAACTAAGATAATTCTTTTACTATTTTTAATTCTTCTTTAAATTGAGGAAATCCGATAAGTATTACTCACCTCTTAGTTGAGCAAACTACGGTTATTTATTATACTTAATGACCTTTTAGCTTCAGAACTTATAATCGGTTTACTATCGTTTTGTTTGATATCCAAAAGTGTTTTGGTCACTTTGTTGTCGTTAAAACTTTCAAAAGCTCTAACTAACTTCCATCGAATAATATCATCATTGTAATTCTTTTTTAAACATAGTATAAGTTCATCAACAATTTGAGTATTATAATGTATTTTGTTGTAAAAACAAATGAAACCTATTGCATCAATAACTTCTCTAATTGCAAGAGTGTTATTTGACTTAAGAACACCCATTAAAACGGATAGAATATCTTCTTTCATATGAGCTAAAGTTCGGGCGATAATATCTCTCGGTAAAGGATAACTTTTCTTATAGAAACCATTTGTAGGTAATACTCTATGTTGATTATTTCCTATCTGTCCCAAATATTCGACCATAATCTTTGCAGACTGAATGCCACCTTTTGAAAGTGCTTCACATATTTCAATTTTTGTATAAAGTTTTTTTCTTGTGTTAGGGTTTGAAGTAATATACAAATCAAGTCATCGTTCAAACCAAATATCTCTGATAATAATTTTACAGCAACAGTTCTTTTGTATGCTTCTTTGGATTTAAGCAAATCCAATAGTTCAACTTGTGTATGATTGTTATAATGTTTTATATCATCACTTGTAATCATTCCACGACTTTTTAACTGAAAATCCGAACTTTTCATTTATCCCTCCGCTTCTAACCGTATAAACGAAATATATTGAAGCTGTAGCATACAGTAATACAATTGGTTATCCTTCTAAACAAAATGCTTCGTTAGTAAAAAAATGACTGCCCTTATTTCGAAATCGCACCCGTTTCGTTTAGGTATTTTTCTTCACAAACTTAGAAGGAGTTATCATTCAGTTTCCTTTCCTTTTTACTGTGGGGCTATCCAATCCCATCACCCTAATTAAGAAAAATACAAGCCAGGATTTACCTATATAATTCAATATAAATGTGAGTTCTTCCTTCTTGAATTATTCCGTCCGTTACTTTAAGTGTACTACTTCACAAACTCTAGGTTGATTTTAACAAATCAAAGATTTATTTGGAATAAAAGTAAATTATTATGAATAATTATTCTTAAACCTTATCGGATCCGTTTAGTTCAAAAAAAATGCGTTAATCCACATGGGATCAACGCAACCGAACGCATATTTTATTTATGGCTCCTATGCTAAAGATCCTTTCCCATCTAACATTCTCAACATATTTTTGTAATTAGATAATGTTTCTTTATCTTCAACTTTATAACCAGAATTATAAAATAAAATATCTCCTGTTCCATCGTTAATTTGATTACTTTCTTCAAGAATTCGTTTTAAGTTTTTTGCAGTTCCTATACTTCCAGAAATAACATCCACTTCTTCAGAAAATATTTTTCTAATACTATTTTCAAAATAGGGGAAATGAGTGCATCCAAGAACAATCGTTCCGTACTGCTTTAAATCAAACGAGGATAGTTTTTCTTTTAAGTATGGGACAACTTTTTCTTCTTTAAATTCAAAATCCTCAGCGAATTGGACCAGACCAGGAAGAGGTAGACTTTCAACTATATCGTAATGGTCAACACTTTTCACTAGGTTATGGAACTTTTCCTCTCTGAGAGTTAAATTGGTCGCCAACACTAATACCTTTTTTCGTTTTCCCTCGCAACTTTGAACAGCTGGTTTTACTGCTGGTTCAATACCCAAAATAGGAAAACTGTACCTTTTTCGAAGGTCATTCACAGCGATACTTGTTGCAGTATTACAAGCAATGACTAATGCTTTTATTCCTTGATCAGCCATAAATTCAACTGCATTAAAAATATATTCTCTTACCTCTTCTTTTGGTTTTTCACCATATGGAACGTGCATAGTATCCGCATAATAAATGTAATCATCATTCGGTAAATACTTCAATGCTTGATGAAGTACAGTCATTCCACCGATTCCAGAATCAAAAAAACCTATTCTCACTACTTTCACTCTTCTCCAAAATTATTGTTAATTCCTCTAGCATTGTGCTGATTTCAGGTCTATTCATTCCCTCGTTTCTTCCCCCTTCAATCAGCTGCGGGATGGATTGAAGCACCATAAATTGATTTCTTTCATTAGAATTAAGGTAATCTCTCATTCTCTTCCCACCTTAAAACTTTACCCAACATATGTTAATTGTTTGCCGTTGCGATACACTTGGTTAATAATTCCTCCACCGAGACATTCTTCTCCTTGATAGAAAACAACAGCTTGACCAGGTGTTATTGCACTTTGGTTTTTCTATATCACCTATGGTAAATCACACCTTACTTAATTGTACCTCTGTTAATTGATTAAGAAAATAAGTCTGATCCTTATTTTCGTCTTTCCCTCATAACATATGAACTATGCATTGATGATTTGATTGGAAGAAACTTCTGTCTATAAGCAAAAAAGGTATAATACCTCATTATACTCGAGGAATTATACCTTTTTTGCTTTTTTTTGCAATTAAGCTCCAACTGTTTCATTAGTCATGCTGCAGAAATCACACCAGTTATTAATAGTAATCGTCTTTCCTTCGATTGAAATTATACCTTGTTCTTTTAATTGTGAAATGATTCTACTTACACTTTCACGGGTAGAACCGATTATATTCGCTAATTCCTGAATAGTTAATGGAAGGTCTATTTTAATACCGCATGTTAGTTTACTTCCAAATTCATGGGCAAGCCTTTCAAGTGTTTTGATTGTTTTTCTGTATATATCTAGTAATGCAATATCCTGAAGAATGTCTGTGAAGGAACGTAATTGTTTACCCATATAGCGGATCATTTCTATTGAAATGTCGGGATACATAAACATGATATTTTCTAAATCAGAATTCAAGAAATATAGAACTTCTGTATTTGATATTGCTTGAGCCGTTCCAGGATAGCAAGCGTCTGGCTTGCCAAATAATGAAACCTCACAAAAAATATTTCCTTCCCGCTTGATACATACAATTAATTCTTTCCCTTGGGAACTGCTTTTTTTTATTTTGACGACTCCACTTTTCACAAAAAAAATTGCTTCAGCTTTGTCTGATTCATGAAATATAAAATCCCCTTTTTTATATTTTGCTGTTTTAACTCTAGAAGCTAGAAAATGAATGGTCTCATCTGGTAAACCTTGTAAAAAGGAAATGCTCTTTAAAAAATTCACATACATACTTCCCTTTCCCCCTAAGTAAGCAACAGTGTAGATTTTAATCATTGTTTTTATTATATAGTAAGTTGTGATTAATATCATGATGAATTTATAATTTTTTCCCAAATTCCCAGTATTTTATAATCATTTCAAAAATGGAAGTTTTATTTTAAGAAAGTTTTTGATATTAAAAGTATTTAAATACAAAGTAAAAAATAAAATTGATTAGACAATTTACATACCGGGTTCAATTCATTTTCTAATAATTTAATTTTGGTAAAAGGGGTTGCCAAGGTAAGTAATGTATATTATATTTAATAATACAATATTTAGTATTTTTATTCGAAATAGATACTAGATATAGATAATGTCGATGATAATGGTGTCTGAAAAGACTTAATAGGGAATCTGGTGAAAGCCCAGAACTGTACCCGCAACTGTAAATGCTGACGAAATAATAATATCCACTGTCTTAGGATGGGAAGGTATTAGAGTAGGAAGAAGCATAAGTCAGGAGACCTGCCATTTTTGTAGAGTATTATCTTCTTCGGGAGTTGGGAAGGTATAACGAGGCTATTCTGACTATTTGCAGTGAATTCGTACTGTTATATAGATGATTCCGCGTTATTTCTCCCATCTACTTAGATGGGTTTTTTTGTTTTCAAAATTTCTTTTTACAAAAAATCAGAAGGCGTAGTAAGCACTAAAAGCAAATTTCTATTAAGCTGCTATGGACAATAATGGAGGTACTATTATGCAATCAAACCAAGTTTCTTTTAATCTATTAGAGGAATTCAATGAAATTGCAGGAAGTAAGAATCAAGATTTAATACAAGAAAACGCTAATGTCGATGGCAAAAGCCCTATGGGGATAATGGGACTTTTTGCCTCTACTAGTGCAAGGTTTTACGCAATTGAACATTTATTATCTGAAGAGGTAAAACAAGCTTATATGGATGGTTATATACACATTCATGACTTGGATTATTATGTAACAGGCACAACAACATGCGTTCAAATCCCATTAGGAAAGGTGTTAAAAGATGGCTTTGATACTGGCCATGGACATATGCGTGAACCAAACAGCATCGTTTCTGCTATGGCCTTAGCCTCTATTATCTTTCAATCTAATCAAAATCAACAACACGGTGGTCAAGCCATGAGTAACTTTGATTTTGATTTAGCACCTTATGTATATAAGACGTACGAGAAGAATCTACAATTATTAGAGGACGTTCAAGCTGGTTGTGATATTGAAGAAAAAGCATGGGAGCTAACAGATAGAGAGGTTTACCAAGCTTGTGAAGCTTTTATACATAATAGTAATTCCATGCACAGCCGCGGTGGTGGGCAAGTCCCTTTTATTAGTATTAACTATGGGTTAGATACTTCAAAGGAAGGGAGAATACTTGTTAAGAATATGCTTCTTGCTACTCAAAAAGGGTTAGGAAATGGAGAAACACCAATTTTTCCGATTCAAATCTTTAAAGTAAAAGATGGCATCAATTTAAAACAAAGTGATATCAACTATGATCTGTTCAGGTTGTCGCTTGAAACAACAGCAAAACGTCTTTTCCCGAATTATGTGTTTGTAGATGCACCATTTAATCTACAATACTATAAAGAAGACGATCCTGAAACACATATTGCAACAATGGGTTGTAGAACAAGAGTCTTGGCCAATGTTAATGGCAAATCTACACCAGTGGGTAGAGGCAACCTTTCTTTTACTTCCATTAATTTACCTTTGATTGCGTTGGAAAGTGATGACATAGAAGCATTTTTCAAGAAGCTTGACTATTATGTAGACCTAACAAGCCAACAACTATATGAAAGGTTCTTATATCAATCAGGCAAGACACCTGCAAATTTTAAATTCTTATATGGTCAAGGTGTATGGCGGGATTCTGAAGTACTTTATAAATGCACCTCTTTAAAAGTAGTTCTTCGTCAAGGTACATTATCCGTTGGTTATGTTGGTTTAGCTGAAGCCTTAGTTGCCCTGATTGGAAAACATCATGGAGAGAGTGATGAAGCCCAGGAGTTGGGCTTGAAGATTGTTTCCTCCATGAAGGAAAAGATGGATCTTTTAACAGAGAAGACGAAATTAAACTATACATTGCTAGGAACACCTGCCGAATCCTATGCAGGTAAAGCCTTAAAAATTGCTCGCAAAAAGCATGGCGTCATTAAAGGAGTAACAGATAAGGAATGGTTTACAAACAGCAACCACGTCCCTGTCGAATTTAAGATTAATGCAATCAATAAGATTAAAAAGGAAGCACCCTATCATGCATTAACAAATGCTGGACATATTACATATGTTGAATTAGCTGAAGATGCTTCAAAGAATATTGATGCTCTAGAAACCTATGTTGTGGCTATGAAGGAGAATGGGATAGGTTATGGCAGTTTCAACGTTCCGGTTGACCGCTGCCTTCAATGCGGATACAATGGCGTTATTTACAATGAGTGTCCAAAGTGCAACAATCACGAGGAACATAAAATTGAACGCATAAGAAGAATAACTGGATACTTAGTAGGAAGCATGGACAAATGGAACAGCTCAAAACGAAATGAAGAAAAAAACCGTGTAAAACATGGGTGTAAGAAATGAGAATTATGAAAATTGATACCGATTCAACCGATAACGGGAACGGCATCCGTACTGTTTTCTATGTCTCAGGTTGTACACATGATTGTAAGGGATGCCATAACTCTTCATCTTGGAATGCAAACAATGGGATAGAGTATAGTTTAAATGAATTGATAGAAATAATCGAAGAAAATCCCATTTCCGATGTAACAATTAGTGGTGGAGATAGTCTAACTATTCAATATGAAGATACATTGCGGCTAGTTAAGGAAATCAAAGCTAAAACCCACAAAAATATATGGTTATACACTGGTTATGTATTTGAGGAATTGCCCGAGCATAAAAAAGAGATATTACGGTATCTCGATGTGATCATAGACGGACGTTTTGAATTATCAAAAAAGGACTTACGTATCATGTTCAGAGGTTCGTCTAATCAGAGGATCGTCGATGTACAGAGAAGCATTAAGGATGGTAATACAATTCTTTGGAGAAATGGCCAATATAACTAGAGTTATATTAATAACAATCACCGGATAAATTTTACTACGAGTAAAAATTTATCCGGCTTTAAATATTTTTGAAATAAAATAAGGAGAACTTCTGTTAAGTTCCAACACCATAGCAATTATTCTTTTCTTTTTTTGAAGAAAACAAGATAGAGTATTTCAAGAACCCCAATTGTATTTACTATTAAAAGTACAATATACCACGCTAGTTGTTTATTACGGGCAGCATTCCAAAGTGCTATACCTTTCCAGATAATGGACCAAGTTAGTAGTAAATAAAGGATTGGATTGTTTGGATTTAAAATCCGAGTAAAATTATTCATTTTTTAACCCTCCTTATGGGACTAAAAAGAAATAATTTAAATGCTTTTTTCCCTTTTCATACAACCACCTCTTTACTAAATTTTATCATATTTAATATTTATAGGGATTGTTATTATGTGTATTCTAATTGAAATAACCTGCGCCTTTAATGGTCTCAGTCTCTTAAGTGCAAATTGAAAAGGGAAACTTATAAAGTTTTTTCAAGTCGATAACCAACTCCCCATACCGTTTTTGTTAAAAGCAAGAATCATGAGTAAACCTTCTCGCCATCTAAATCTAGAATATTATGTTTTCCCTTTCTCAACTTTTGGTTTTCATACCGGACTTCTTTATCCATACTCGTTCACCAAATGTCCCCATAAAGACAGAGATTACACTCAGCATTAGAAAGTAAAATCCTATTCTAAATGAACTATAGGTTGTAAAATTGGCAAGGGTATTTTCACCAATTACTGGTGGGACAAATGGATCAACATAAATAGGCGCATGGGGATCAAGATTTGTTCCAAACGTATTGAGCCAATGATACATATCATAGATACCTAATGCTCCACCGATTATTAATAAAAAACATATAAAATAAGCCAATTTCTTATAACCAAGAACTATATTCAAGACGATTAATGCAACTATACCCCAAATAATATAAGAAATATATTGCAGCTCTGGGAATCCTTCTTCACTAATTTCCTTCATCCCAATGTAATGATTCAAATTATTTATGATATCAAGTTCACCACTAAGTTTAGATGGATGTACAACGATTGACAGCCCTTCAGGGTACTGTGGAGCTTTTAATTCTAAACCCCACCATGGTAAAAAAATCGAAATTCCAAGAAAAATTGCTCCAACTAGTAATATAATTCGACTGATGACTGGTAGTTTATTAGATTTTTTCACTATCAAACACTCCCGTTTACTTTTCGTCTTTTTGTGCAAATTTGGGCTTTAAAATGACTTCATTTCTCTTTTATCACACGTATTGTCTTAAATTTGTCATCCTCAGCACCTTGAACAGGAAGGCCAGCTTCTATATTTTTTCTTGTATAGTTCAAGTTATCTTCCGTAATAATTTCACCTGGTATGAAGATTGGAATCCCCGGTGGGTAAACCATAACAAATTCCGCAATAATCCTTCCTGCAGACCTCTCAAAGGGAATCACCTCTGTCTCTGAGTAGAAGGCCTCCCTTGGTGTCATGGCGAGAGTTGGAATATTTGGCAATACTACTGAACCATCATGATTTTTTGAAATCTGGTACTTATATTCCTGTGAAAGTTCCGTTAAAGCTTGTACTAACGTTAATAAGTCTTCGTTTGTATCCCCACTTGTAACAATACAAAGAATATTATGAAGGTCCGATAATTCAACTTCGATATTAAATTTATTACGAAGCCACTTTTCAGCTGTATATCCTGTAATTCCGAGTTCCTTAACAGAAATAAGGAGCTTTGTAGGGTCTAATGCATAGGCAGCACTTGTTCCTAAAATTTCACGCCCCACGCAATAGAGATGGTCAATGGCATTTATTTTTGTACGAGTTTCTTCTGCCTTTCGAATTGTTTCTTCTAAAAATTCTTTTCCTTTCGTGGCTAACGATTTTCTAGCAGCATCCAAAGAGGCTAATAATATATAGGAAGTAGAAGTCGTTGTCAGCATGCTTAGTACAGATTGCACCCGCTTATAGGAGACAAGATTTCCTCTTATATTTAAAATCGAGCTTTGCGTAAGGGATCCACCTAATTTGTGCACACTTGTAGCAGCCATATCTGCCCCTGCAGCCATGGCAGATAGCGGTAGTTCTTTATGAAAATGAATATGAGCCCCATGCGCTTCATCTACAAGAACAGGGATGCTCCTAGTGTGCACAATATCAACTATTTTTTTTAGATCCCCTGAAATGCCATAGTAGGTTGGATTAATAACAAGAACCGCTTTAATATCTGGGTGTAAATCTAATGCATTGATGATTGCATCGGATGTAATACCATGTGATATGCCTAATATTTGGTCAACTACAGGATGAACAAAGATAGGAATCGCTCCTGAAAAAACAATGGCACTCATGATTGATTTATGAACATTTCTCGGTACTAAAATTTTGTCTCCAGGTCCACATGTAGACATGATCATGGCCATTATGGCACCACTTGTACCTTGCACAGAGAAAAACGTATAATCTGCCCCGAATGCTTTTGCAGCTAATTCTTGCGCTTGTTTAATGATTCCTCTTGGAAGATGTAAATCATCCAAGGGCCCTATATTTATTAAATCAATAGAAAGAGCATTATGACCAATAAACTCTCTAAATTCAGTTTCCATACCATTTCCTTTTTTATGGCCAGGAATGTGAAATTGTACCGGCTCATTTTGTGAATGCTCCTTCAAAGCTGTAAATAATGGTGTTTCAAATTGGGAAACCAATGTTCCACTTCCCCTTTCTGGTCTGCAAATATCTTTCTAGCTGTATTTGAATCCATTTGTATTATTCGGAAAAACAATCCTTTTTTTGTGAGAAATCCTTTGCACCTTTATAGATACGCTCAAAAAGCTCTGCCAAATCATCTTCATCGACACACGAGAAAGCTATTCTAAGGTCCGTTGAATTGATGGCAATCGTCCCGACACCATATTCCGCTAACAAATGTTGTCTTAGGTCTTCAGCATTCACTTTTTTTAATTTAAGACACATAAAATAACCAGAGTTAAATGGATAATAAGACCATAATTCTTGATATCGATCAATATTTAGGAGTTGCTTTACCTTCAGTGCCCTCGTTTTCATAATTTCGAACTTTATCTTTTTTTCTTTTTCATAATCGATTGATTGAAGAGATTGTAAGATTACTGTTTGGGACAAATGCGAGCAACTAGAGATAGTCCCTCTAATGAGGCCCTTTGTTTTTTGCTCTAACGCCTTTAATATGATTGGATTCTCAGCTGCAAAAGTAATAAAACCTACTCTTAGTCCCCAAACAAAATTTTCTTTTGTTGCGCCATCAATCTTGATTGGCAAAATTCTTGGATGTAAACCTGCTAATCTTCCAAATAAAGATTCTTTTACTGAGTTCTCATAAAATAAACCAAAATAGGCATCATCAATAACAACAACTAGATTGATGTGCTCTTCAGCAACCTCGTACAAAACAGAAATGATCTTTTCCGCTTCCTCTTCACTGGGCGTATATCCCGTTGGATTATTAGGGAAATTTAACAATACAATCGCTTTACCAACAGATTTTTGTTTAAATAAACATTCACGAAGGGCACCTGCATTAAAATGATCCTCTTCATCAAAAGTTTTATAGGTAACTAGATTTCCACCTCTCCGAACATGAAAAATAGTGGAATAATTTCCCCAATACTTATCTGGTACAACGATGATATCATTAGAATTTACAAACAGATCAGCTGCAATGCTGAGTCCATGTGTCAAAGCATTTGTGACAATAGGGAGACTAAAGCTCTTATCTTGTAATGATGGGTTTTCTCTTACTAGCTTCTCTCTCCACGCTACACGTAATTCCGGCTTCCCATCTGGCGGTGCATAAGGATATACATCTTCTGGTGCAAACCCATCTAATTTATTCTGGATATGTTGAAAATGCATGGGAATATTTTTTTCAGTTGCAATACCTATTGTTGCGTTAAATTGCGTTGCTTTCCTTTTTGCCTCCGCACTCTGGCTAAGTATTCCTTTCGGATAATATATTCTTCTTCCCAAATCAGACAACATACTGTAAAGAAAAGGATTTAATTCTTTTATTGAGTCATTTAGCTTTATAGCAAGGTCATTCACGATTAATGCCTCCATACTTTTTTCATAAAATTAAAGGTTCTTTAATACATCTTCTATTTCATTAATTAATCGTTTATTTTCTTTATATGTTCCAACGGAGATTCGCAAATGAGTTGGCATATTCCAAGTACCTCCTTTTCGGACAATGATTCCTTTTGCTAAAAGCTTGTCATAAATATCCGACGCTTTTGTACCGACATTCACTAATACAAAGTTGCTCATGCTTTCTGTGTAATGTAAACCCATTTGAGAAAAAGCCTCATACAATTGGATTCGTCCGTGGCTATTTACATCTTGGGACATTACAATATGGTCTTCATCCGTTATTGCTGCCGTTGCAGCAACCTGAGCTAAACTATTTACATTAAAGGGTTCTTTGACCTTTACTATATTTTCTATAATGGATTTGGAGGCCAAACCAAAGCCAACACGAATACCTGCCAAACCATATATTTTAGAAAAAGTTTGTAATGCTATGATTGGATACCCTTTCTTAATGAACTCGGTCCCATCTGTATAATCATTGTCTGTTGCAAAATGGCTGTACGCACCATCCAAGATAAGAAGAACTCGTTTAGGCAAAGATGTAAGCAACTGTTCTAATTGCTGCTTCGGCAAATAAGTTCCGGTCGGATTATTGGGTGAACAAATATAAATTAATTTTGTTTTTTCGGTTATGCTGGAAAGGATTTTCTGACTATTAAATTGAAAATCTTCCTCAAGCGGAACTTGAATAACTCTAGCATCCATTAGGGTTGCACCGAACTCATATTCACTAAATGAAGGCGTTGGAACGATAATCTCATCACCTGGTTCCAGAAAGGTTTCTGAAAGCAACTTAATGAATTCATCAGCCCCATTTGTGACTATAATTTGATCAGGTAATAGCTGATATTTCGAAGCTATTGCCTCTTTTAAAGCGGTAGCATTTGCGTCAGGATAACGGTTAAGCCCGGTTAATTCACTAGTTATGGCTTGAATTGCTTTTGGTGAAGGACCTAAAGGATTTTCATTTGATGCCAGCTTAATAACGCTATTTATGCCTAACTCCTTTTGTACTTCCCAAATGGGCCTTCCTGGGGAATAAGGTTGTATATTGTCCAATGCTCTTCGGGTTAATTCACCAACTTTTGTCATATACCTACTTACCTCCTACTATCGATAAAAATAAAAAGTGCTATCATTCTTCCATCATAGAAGAATTAAATAATTTATAACCATCCAATTTACTAATTATGCTTCCAGCCAATTCTGCTATATAATGAAAAATCGCACAGCATCTTGTTTTTTAACAAGTGCTGCACGATTTTTTATGGGACATTATCCTCATGAAAGTATCAAAAGCTTTTTAATGCTTGAGCGAATCTTTTAATTCCCTCTTCAATAACCTCTTCTTTCTCTCTAGCAAAAGTAAATCGAGCGTATCCCTTTTTAGACCCTAAAATTGAACCAGGTACATAGATTACACCTTTTTTAATCGATTCCTCAAGTAACTGTATTTCATTTACTTCCTTGTTAATCTGGCACCACAAATGGATTCCACCTTCCGGTATATAAAAATCCACTTCATCTTCCAGATAGTATTTAAGGCTCTGTACCATCTGATCCCGTCTTTTCCGTAGTTGATCCCTTAAAAAAGAAATATGCGTTTCAAAATAGGATGAACGAATAAACTCATTTGCCATCCATTGTGTAAAGGTGCCGTGTCCAAAGTCAACTTGTTGCTTAGCATCTGCCAATCTTTCTATTACAGGCTTAGGACCAATAATCCAACCAATTCTAAGCCCAGATGCAACAATTTTCGATAAGGAACTAATGTATAGTACATTACCATTTGTATCCATGGATTTGAGTGTCTTAATTTCCTTTCCAGAAAAAGAAGATAAGCTATACGGATCATCCTCTATAACTGGAATCCTATATTCAGATGAAATCTCTAATACTTTTTTACGACGGTTTTCATGCATCAATGTACCAGTTGGATTATGAAATATTGGATTTAAAAAAATCATTCTAATCTTGTGTTTTTTGTATAAAGACAATAAATCATCCGGTCTTATTCCATCATTATCGACTGGAAGAAGATGTACTTTTAGTCCTGCTGATTTAAAAATAGGTAGACTAAAACTATAAGATGGATCTTCTAAGGCAACTGCGTCTCCAGGCTTTAACAAACATTGAGTTACTAAGTGTAATGCTTGCTGTGCACCGGAGGTAATTAAAATAGAGGATGCATTTGTTTCGATATTTCTGTAATTCTTAACATGATTTACAATCGTTTCTCGGAGTGTTGCATTCCCTTGCGGATGGTCATATCCTAACCCCCCCTGAAAGGTTACATTCGATAAAATTTCACGAAAAAAGCCAATAGGAATTAGATCCTCCGATAATTCTCCACTTGCAAAATTAATGAGATTGCTTTCTTCTGTTTCCAACCGTATTCGTTGAGCAACAGGTAAATTGGGTAAAAATGATCCAGACTCAATATAACGATTCCAGCTAGGGATACGTTTTTTTGTAATTCTCCATATATCATGACTAATCATCGTTCCACGGCCTGTTTCCCGAACAATAATACCATTCGCTTCTAATTCATCGTACGCTGTTACAACAGTACTTCGATTAACTTCCAACTCTTTTGCCAGCGTACGCTCCGAAGGCAAGGGTTTGTCTGGAGGAAATGAACCTTCCGCAATTTGGTCTTCGATATATTTTGCAATTTGTCTGTATAAAGGCATCTTATCGTTTCGATTTGGTTTCCAATTCATAATGCAAACTTCCCTTTTAGATATGATACCAATCATTATACTTCTTAAAAAAATGATTAAACAAATAAAACTTTCTTAGATTACTTTTAATTAATATATGTTACACCGTTTTCATTTGCGATGGCTTCGAAAATCACTTAAATAATGTTTTGCCGTCATTTTTGTAACCGTATTATTTTCAATTAGGATGACATGTGTTCCAACCTTTTCAATTTCAGATAAATGGTGTGACGAAAAAACAATCGTCTTTCCCTTTTGGTTTAACGATTCTATGATATCAATAATTTCTACTCGACCATAGGGATCAATGCCAGAGGTTGGTTCATCTAAGATAATTAACTCCGGATCTCCTAAAAAGGCAACACACAATCCAAGTCTCTGAAGCATTCCCTTTGATAAATCTTTTGCTTTTTTGTCTTTATGTTTATCCATACCTGTTAATTCCAGTAATTCTTCTATATTGTCAATAGGATCCATTAACAAATCCCTGAAAAAAGCAAGATTCTCATAAACACTTAACTGGGGATATAGAATAAATTTTTCCGGAAGAAAAGAAGTTTGCTTCATCCAATTTCTTGCTTCCTTTATATCCTGATTTAAGATTTTAACAACACCCGTATACCCAGGAAGGAATCCGAGAATTGTTTGGAACAAGGTCGACTTACCGGCTCCATTCCGTCCAACAATTACACAGACTTCACCTTTTTCTATTTGAAAATTAACATTTTGAAGTACTTGAAAATTTTTATACCACTGATTGACTTCTTTGAGTTGAATCATTCTTTTATTGCTCCTTTCTTTATTGCTCTAAACCCAGCTCCAAAAAAAACCCCAATAAATAAAGTCAAATTCAACAATAAAATAATGGACGGCGAATGAAACGTAAATTGATCAAAAATTGCTGGAAAACTCTCTAAGTCGAAAATACCAAGTTTAACATTCAAAAAATACCTTACTGAATTAATAGGTGAAAGAAAATAAAAGATTGAAAATAGCAAAACATTACTTGATTGAATAGATGGCACATAATACATGAGAATTAAGTCGTAAACGAATAGGCTAAAAAACCAAATAATCAATATATATGAAAGTAATTGTATTCTATTTTCAGTAATACTACCTAAAAAACAGCCAATTTGGACATAGATAATGGAAATAAATAGCATTGAAAGGACGAAATAAAAAAAATCTCCAATTGAAACATACATAAAAAACTTGCTAAAGAATAAGACAAAAAAATAAGAAATAATTATGGTCGAACTGGTAATTAAATGTAGTGCAATTGATTTCTTTACAAAAAATAAATTTGGCAATAAGTAACGCGACAACAATATAGGCAAAGTTTTTTGTAATTGTTCATGTTGAATCGAGAATGAAGCAATAATCATGGAAAGCAATGGAATAAAATAAAGATTAGCCTGAAATAATGGTACAGCCATTTGTGAAAAAGTGATCTCGGAATTATAACCTATCATTTGTCGGATGATTAGTAAGGAAATAGCAAGAATGAGCACCACTGCTGAAAATATGATTCTACTCCGATACATCTCTTTCCATTCTTTTAGTACGAATTCCATTAGAAACCTTCCTCCTTACCTTGAAAAATATAAATAAAGCAGCACCACTAAAAAGTATGATAGTCAGCATTTGTGCATTCCCTTTCTTATCCATAGGCAAAATCGGATGTGGGTCTGTAATTTGCATGTGATCTTTTGAAAGGGTTTGTTTAACGGATTCATAGATTTTCAAAGCCGGACTGTCTAAAAACAAATATCCCAACTGGTTTTGCGCCAACACTTCACCGAATGAGGTTGAATAAGTATACGGCCTATCCCCAATTCCGTTATTGTCCAAATCATACAAAGCATGATTAGACCAATAGTTTCCTATACCTTTATGACTCCACTTATTTTGATCATGTTTACCGTTAGAACTGTATTGGATGACATTATGATTAAACTGATTTTGTGTGAAGCTATTTTCAATCGAACTCGTCCAAATCTCTATTCCTATATTATTATGTGAAATATCATTATTGGCTAATAGATTGCGATTCGATTGATCCATAAACAGCCCTTTTTGATTCATAGTCATACGATTATGCTTGATGATAGTATCATTAGCTGTCTGTAACAGTAACCCGAATGAAATGAGTCCCCGATTATTATAAAAGTAGTTATTCTCTAACGTAATCCGATCTGAATACATAATCGCTGCACCACCGATGTTATTATAAAACCGATTCTTATAAAAAGAATTGTCATCGGAATACATATAATGCAAACCATAACGGGTATCATGTATTTTATTTCCTTTAATAACATTGTAATCAGCAAATGAAAAGTAAATTCCGTCACGAGTTTCATATATTTCATTCTCAATTATTTTATTTTTGCTTGAATAAAACAAATGAATTCCGTTCCCACGATCAGCAGAAACCAAAGCTTTATCTCCAATCAAAATGTTTCCTTCAATTATATTTTCTTTCGAGTTATCAAGATAAATTCCATGAAGGGAATCTATAATACAATTATTAACAATTCGATTTTTGCTAGAATGTAGTTTTAAAGCCGCATCATCGGTTGTTAAGATTCTCCCGCTATTTTTTACGGTAAAACCTCTAAATGTAACCCCATCCGCTTCAAAAGAAATAACGTCCCCTTTACGATCCCCAATTATCGTTACATCCCCGTCAGCAATCAATGAAACAGATTTGTCAATATGCAAATTTCCCCGGTAAATTCCCTTTGGTATCATGATCTTATCACCGATTTCTGCACTTTGGATTAACCTTTGGATTTCTTCCGTACTTTTTGTATTCCCGCCAGAAGCAAAGCTTATCATTGGCACAGATAGTAAAAGAAACAAAAGTAGAGCTAAAAATACTTTCATAATTGACGAACCTCCAAGTCTAATACATCACAAACCTTTCATGATTTAAGGGGGTCCCTTATTAAGGAACCCCCCTAGATGATTATTTGGGTTCAACTAATAGGTAGCCTGTCATTTCTTGGTGTAAGGCTGAACAGAAGTTGGTACATGCAATCGGGAATACGCCCGATTTTTCAGCTACAAATTCTATTGTATTCGTTTCCCCAGGTTGTATCTCCATATTCTCGTTATATCTTGTTATCCCAAAACCATGTGTGATATCTTGATCCAAATCGATATTGGTAATATGGAATACGACTTTGTCACCCTGCTTCACTTTTACTTGGTCCGGAATATTGCTCTTACCATCAAAAACAAAGCGTGAGCGTACAGCTATTCCATATACATGAACTTCATTTCCTTTTCGTTCAATGTGAGCATCTTCCGCTTTCCAAACTGAATTTGGACGTTTTACTTCTTTTGGATATGTTTTAATTGGCTTAATTTTATCCG
The DNA here is from genome assembly GCF_054301215.1 of Schinkia acidoalkalinis. Next base: position 4,066,773 of record NZ_CP182573.1, on the reverse strand, counting down.
CCTTAATCATTTGAGCATAGTGTGGTTCAGGGTCAACAGGAGCACTATAAACCATCTCCATTTTATCTCCTGAAATATCAATAAGCTGCAAGCTTTCTGGATGGGATGGCCCAACTGACAAATAAGAATCCTTGGCAATTTTGTTTAATGATACGAGCCAGTTTCCATCTGGTGATACAGAGTCACCCTCAGCAGCAGAAGCATGTCCTGGTGAATATTGTACCGGGATTTTATCAACTACTTTACCTGTTGCAATGTTCCATTTTGTGATTGCACTGTCAATGAATAAAGTAGTATAGGCATTTCCACGGTTATCAAACTGAGTATGCAATGGTCCTAAACCAACTTCAACTTCATGTTTGCGAACGGAGTCGTAGGTTAACACCGGCATACCTTTAACTTCACCTTCATAATCTTTATTTTTAATTGCTGTCATTGCCTTTTCAAAGTCATAGACCGTTGCCGTTGGTGATAGTTTTCCACTTGAGACAAAGTATTTACCATCAGGTGTAAAGTCGACACCATGTGGACTTTTTGCTACAGGAAGTAGGAAAACGTAGCCTGGAGTCTTTACTGGGTCAAACATCTTTGCTCCATTCACCATCGAATAATTTCCTTTTTGCACTTCCTTTTCAATACCCTTCCAGTTGAAAAGAACTAGAAAATCGCGATCATTTTTTGAAGCATTCACTTCCAGTGTCGTAATTGCTTCTTCCGTATTATAGGTAGACATAACACCCCAACCATCAGACACTTTTTTCCCTGCATCTGATAAATCATAGGACCAAGGTGGAAGCATAACTTCCCATGCCAACCCTAATTTTTGCTTTTTAAAATCATATTTTGTGGCAGCCAATACCCCTTTATACTTTTCACTGAAATCCTTCAACTCGGCATAATCACTACCAAGTGGTCTAGAGAAACGGGTTGGTAGGAATAAATATTCAGAGTTTGGCGTTACAAACGCTGCACAGTGCGGACCACTAACATTAGGAATAGGTCCCAAGATATCAACTGTATGGAACGTTTTCAAGTCAACGACTGCAGCTCTATCATTTTGAACATCAGTGGCAAATAAAACTCTCCCATCATATTCACCTTTCGTTTCACTAATGGCAACATGGTGTAGATCACCCCATGTATAATCCCCTAGCATTTCCTTCGTTTCTTTACTCCAGCCATAGCCTGCAGCTGATTCCGGTGTAAATACTGGGATTGTGCGAATACGTCTCATCGATGGGACACCATAGACAAAAATGTTTCCTGAATGACCGCCGGATGCAAATAAATAATAATCATCCAAACTGCCCGGTGGGACATATGTTTTTTCTGCAGCCGTTTTAAATACCGGAGCTGCAGGATTGGCTGTTACGGCAGGCTGTTGGAAATCAACAAATAGAGATGCAATTAACGCGCCTGATAACAATCCAGTTACAAGTGGTGTCACCCATTTCTTCTTTTTAACTCCCATCAAGGTTCCCTCCTATTTTGCTTTTTCTGTTAAAAGCTCGGCAATTTTGTCCTTTTCTTCATCAGTAAGCTTTAAATTTGCAAGAATTGGAGCCATTACTGAACTTTTTGGATTATCCAAATATTCTCGAAGAGAAATACCGTATTTTTCCTTGATGTAAGTCCCCATCATCGGAGATGTTAAATCCGGTCCTTGCTCTCCACCGCCTGATCCATATTCTGAAATGGCATGGCAGGTAATGCACGTTTTTTGAACAAAGATTGTTGCTTCTGGAGCAATTGGTTTTGCGGGCTCCTTTTCTGCTTGTTTCACTGGTTCCGCACTTTTATCAGCTACGGTACTAGAGGTTTTGCTAGTTTCAGCAATTGGGGCTGCTGCTTCCCCTCCTGCCTCCAATTGGCCAACTCCATATATCAGTACAAAACCAAGCAAAACACCAATTGCAAAAATGCTTATAAAATGGCGATTCATTTTATCACTCCTTCCGAATAGATTTGAAATTACTTATAATTTCTTTTAAAGAATACTTCCGAAGCAAAAGACAAAACGTGATGTATTTCACACTTTCTTCATGATTCAACGACTGTTCAAAGATTGATGGCGAATCATAAAATATTAAAAATTGGATGGTGTGTTACAATAAAAATAATGCTTGTATCTATCGAAAACTCTTTTATTTATCAATGATGTTTAGGGAATATATATTTATAATTGGATGGTGAACAAATAAAAAAGGCCTTACTCAAAAAGAGTAAAGCCCTTAAAGCCTTCCAGCCCGCGACATTTCAACTAAAGCATACACAATATTAAACATCTCTATTGCGATTAAAATGGGAATGAAATTCAAAAGATTAAATTTCCCATATTTTTGTGAAATAATTCCGAGACTTAAACCACAAGCTAATATTGCTATCAGAGTTACCATCATCATAACCATAAAGCTTATTGTCATAGTAGTGCCTCCCAAAATAACCAAAGAATAGATAGAGATAGGATATAACTTAACAGCTCAGTAGATTTCATTTTCTTTATCTTACTTGATATAAAACTTTTGAAACCATCCAATTACCTATTTATTTAACCATCCACTCAATATCACAAAATATCACATTTTTTAATAAATTGTTTGATTCTTACCGTTGCCTCGCGCAATTTTTCCATCGAAGTTGCATAAGAGCAACGTACATGCCCCTCTCCACTATCTCCGAAGGCGCTACCGGGTACTACAGCCACCTTCTGTTGGGTTAAAAGCTTTTCAGCAAATTGTTCTGATGTTAGCCCCGTTTTGTTTATTGATGGAAATACGTAGAAAGCCCCTTCTGGTAAATGACAATGTAATCCCATTTCATTTAGTTCTTTTACTAAAAAGTTTCGACGTTCGCGATAGGAAATTCTCATGTCGTCTATATACTTTTGTCCATATTTCAATGCTTCAATCGCACCATACTGGGTAATTGAAGGAGCACTTAAGATTGTGTGTTGAGTAATCTTTAATATGTGCTGCGTTAAATATTCAGGGGCACATATGAAGCCCAACCTCCACCCCGTCATCGCAAAACTTTTTGAAAAGCCAGATACAAGAATCGTCCGTTCTCTCATCCCCTTAATAGAGGCAATGGAGCAGAATGCGCCCTCTTCATATGTCAGTTCAGCATAAATTTCATCTGAAATAACTAATAAATCATGTTCAATAATTATATCGGAAATTACTTCTAACTCCTGTTTATTTAACAAAGTTCCTGTTGGATTATTAGGAAAACAAAGAATGATTGCTTTTGTTTTTGGAGAAATCGCTTGTTTTATTTGTTCAGGTTGAGGTTTAAACTCATGCTGAAAGGAGGTAGCAATGGGTACAGGTAACCCACCAGCTAACGATACCACTGCCCTATATGCAACATAACTTGGTTCTAATATTATTACTTCATCACCTGGATTTAAAATAGCTCTTAATGAAACATCTAAAGCTTGACTGCCTCCTATTGTAACAATTATTTCTTTACTCGGAGAATAGGAAACATGGAAACGATTTTCCATATATTTAGCTATTACCTTACGGAGTTCCAATTGTCCTTCAATTTCAGTATACGAAGTATAACCTCGTTCCATTGATAAAATTGAAGCTTGACGTATAGACCACGGAGTAATAAAATTTGGTTCTCCTACCCCCAATGAAATTACTCCATCTATTTTATTAGCTAAGTCAAAAAATTTACGTATTCCGGAAGGTTTTAATTGCTCCACCCTTGACGAAAGATAAGATTTCACTATAAGATACCACCATTCCAACAATATTATTTCGTAAAATTTGTTATAGGTACTACTTTCTTATCCTAAGTCAAATACAGTTTATTGGACCATCCAATCCCAATAATGTTAACCATCCTTTGAATCAGAGAAAAATAGAAAAAACCACCTTCAAAAAGGTGGTTTTTTATTAACAATTTCCGCCAACTTCCTTGCCGTTGGCATCCACTAATGTAAAGCTTCCGCCAGCCCAAGAGTTATGGTAGTCAAGGGAAACACCATTAAAATAGGCTTTGTCTCTCTCATTTACTAAAAACTTGATGCCGTCTTCTTCGAATTGCTCATCATTTGGTAATGCTGACTCCTCCAGAGTCAGGCTAAGCTGTGGACCCCCTCAGCCAAGGCCCAGGCCTAGACGAAGAAACAAGTCTTGATCTTGGTTATCTAGATATTCCATTTCTTCATGGATTTTTTCAAGCGCTGCTTTTGTGATTGTAACCATTTCATTCACCCCTTCTTTATACCCGTATGAGTATAATATAAACCAGCTATTCATTTTTTGCAAAAATAATGCCTACAAAGTCAAAAAAATATTTCCCCTATATTTTAATGAAAAAACTCATATCTGTGCAAAACAAAAGCCAACATCTAAGGTAGTTTTTTGTAACCCCCTTAGAAGTTAGCTTTATCATTAGCTTAATAATCTTATCAATACATTCAAATCAAAATTGATTTCATTAAATAAGAGTAGGCTGTTTGTTAACCTCTTCCCAGTAGTAAGTTACCGCTTCTTTGCGAATAACTTCTGTGCACTCGATTTCGTCTGGCCAGTTGTCATAGTTATTTTGACCATCTAAATGTTGGATTTCTACACTATAATATTTGTCTTGGTATTTAAAAATAACAATAACCATTTCGTCATGACCAGCATCATCGTTTCCAAGTTCTTGAACAAACTCAAGTCCATAAGCTTGGTGGTTTTTACGTTCCACTACAGATTCTAAAATAATAGTTTTTGGGAATTTCATTGTTCATTCTCTCCTTAGTTTTTCATATCTCTGTATTTTATAACCTTATTTTAATAGTTAGTCATAAAAAATCAACCGGTATTTATTGTCTAAGTATGTAAAAGTTTTGTAAAGAGAGAGAAGTTCGAAATTTATTCATCTATTATTCATTATTTTGAAACATTGTCACTGAAAAAGAAAAATTTCTATAATATTCGTAAAAATTGTCTAGTTTTGTATTATAGTAGAGAAAGAAATATTCTAGGAGTTTATTCTTATGAAGACAAAAATAAGTATGTATTTAACAATTGTGTCCCTGACTTTATTTTTCCTATCGGCATTATTGTTGCTGGAAATGTACATGAACCATACCCATCATGCTATGAGTAGCCAATTTAAATCCGAGACAACAACTACAGATAACATCGCACAAATCCACCCGATGAAATTGGTTAGCAAGTATACGAAGTCATTACCTCCAACAACAGCGAGGCTTGTTGGGATCGGTGATATTCTAATTCACGGTATCGTTTATAAAGACGCCAAAACTGCTAATGGGTATAGTTTCAAACCAATGTTAGCCCAAGTTAAGCCCTTTATTGAAAACGCCGATCTGGCATTTGCCAATGAGGAAACAATGATTGGCGGCTCACAGCTCGGTCTTTCAACTTATCCAACTTTTAACAGCCCTTTTGAAGTTGGTGATGCTTTAAAAGATGCCGGAGTTGATATTGTTTCCATGGCAAATAATCATACCTTAGACCGTGGCGAAAAAGCAATTCAAAATGCAATCCAGCATTGGAATAAAATCGGTATGACCTATACTGGTGCTTACAAAAATGAAGAGGACAAAAATGTAATTAGGACATTGAAAGCTAATGAGATTACCTTTTCATTTTTGGCTTACACCTATGGCACAAATGGTATTCCATTACCAAAGGGAAAACCCTATCTAGTCAATCTTATAAACTTGGAAAATATGAAAAAAGATATTGCTGAGGCTAAATCCATTTCTGATGTCGTTGTTGTCAGTGTCCATTTTGGAAATGAGTATCAAAGAGTGCCTAATGAAAATCAGAAAGCATTGGTAAAAGAGCTTGCAAATGCGGGTGCTGACATTATCCTAGGGCACCATCCCCATGTTTTGCAACCAACGGAATGGATTGAGCGACAGGATGGAAGAAGAACATTTGTCGTATATTCACTTGGGAATTTTTTATCTGGACAAAAAGGAATTTACAAGGAAACGGGTGGGATTTTGCAATTAGACGTTGAAAAAACAGTTGGCGCAAGCGGTGTTGAAATCAACATCAAAAACCCCTCTTTTTTGCCAACCATCGTAACAAAAACAAATGCTTCCAAATATACGGTTTTGCCATTGAAAAATGTGTATCCTACTAATACAAGTACCTTTAAAGAAATGAAGCATCATATGACAAAGTACATGCCGGAACTTGCCATTTTAGAATAATCTGCCTAAGATTGAACTTTACAAACTTTAGAAATTAAAAAGGATAGAAAATCTACAACAAATAGATTCTCTATCCTTTTTTAAGTAAGTATTAGTATATTAGTTTGTATGCAGATTAAATAAACTCTCTAATGTTCCATAGATTTCTGCATCTAATTTTTCAGCTAACTCTTTATTGTATGTTTTTACATATTCAGGTTCTACAGAAATTTTTCCACCATAGAACATCACATCTTCTACTGACGTAACATCCACTGTGAATGTTTGAAATTTCATCGTCTTTGCAAAAGAATTGGTTTGTGACACTTTCCCTTTAATCGCATAACAGCTGCCAGCACCAATGACACCTAAAATTACATTCGGATTTTGTTCGATATTTGGAATAACAGATGCTTTATTCCCTACCGCAATATGAATTTGTTCACCAGTTGGATTCGCTAATACCCATGATACTACACTTAAATGAGGGTTTTGGCTTTCACTATCAACTGTAATGAGTGAAACAATTTTTTCCCCTTGTAATAATTGAATTAATTCTTCTGTTAATTTTTCCATCCCTTTCTCCAGCTCCTTTTTTTCGCATTTATTCCATACCATGTTATCACAATTTTCAAAATATATAATAATTATTTGCATAATTTAATTTCATTGACATTCTCCCTTATTTTTTTTAATATAAATCGTAATGGTTACGAATTTAGAACGGAAGGTTGTTTTGACGATTATGCGGTGGCTGTTTATAGGAATCATTCGGTTTTATCAAAAGTTTATCTCACCATTAAAGCCACCAACATGCCGTTTTTACCCAACATGCTCCCACTATGGATTGGAAGCTTTTAAACGTTTCGGTGTTTTCAAAGGGAGTTATTTAACCGCAATCCGTATTGTGAAGTGTAATCCTTTTCATCCTGGCGGCTTCGATCCTGTTCCGGAAAAAAAGGAAAAACTTGACCATCACGATAAACAAGATTTGAACTAAAGAAAATACAGATAGACGGTGATAGTGTTATGAATAACAACGCTCAGGAGTTAGCGGTAGATATACAACATGTTTCTTTTAGTTATGATGATAAAAAAGTGCTAGACGATGTAACACTGCAAATTCCAAAAGCTACATTTCTTGGACTCGTTGGCCCAAATGGATCTGGTAAATCAACATTGATTAAGCTAATCTTAGGCATTTTAAAACCGGACCAAGGGGCCATCAATGTGTTTGGAACCCCTATTTCAAAGCTGAAAAATCGTCATTTAATTGGCTTTGTCTCACAAAAGGCCAATAGTTTTAATACTGGTTTTCCAGCGACTGTACTTGAGGTTGTTTTAAGTGGGCTCGTCGCTAAGGTAGGCTTATTTAAAAGGCTGACAAAAAAACATAAAGAGTTGGCGCTTGAAGCCATTTCGGCTGTAGGTATGGAGGAGTTTGTGTACCGTAATATTGGTGAACTATCAGGAGGCCAACAACAGCGTGCCTTTATTGCTAGATCACTAGTCAGTAAACCAGAATTACTGATTCTAGATGAACCTACAGTTGGTGTTGATATGAAAAATGTAGAAAACTTTTTTCATATGCTTGGAGACTTAAATAAACAAAAAGGAATTACGCTTATCATGGTTTCACATGATATTGGTACGATGACAAACCATGCCAGCCATGTAGCCTGTTTGAATAAAACCCTTCATTTCCATGGCGATTCACATCAATTCCTACATATGGATAATGTTGAGCTTTCCAATATCTATGGTCATGATCTTCATATGTTGACACATGAGCATGAATTTGGAGGTTCTTACGTATGATCGCCAGTTTATTTCAATATGAATTTTTACAAAACGCTTTTTTTACCGGCATAATGATTGGATTAATCGCACCTCTTATTGGTGTTTTTATTGTTGTCAGGAGATTATCTTTGATTGCCGATGCCTTAAGTCATATTACGCTGGCTGGAATTGCTGCAAGTATGTTAATTGAAAAAAAGGTTGCTTCCATTCAAGGATTAAATCCAATGTATATGGGCATGGCATTTTCTGTTTTTGGTGCTTTGTTCATCGAAAAACTGCGGAAAGTTTATAAACATTACGAGGAACTTGCAATCCCGATTATTCTCTCCGGCGGAGTCGGCTTAAGTGTTGTTTTTATTTCGTTGGCAGATGGCTTCAATACTGATTTGTTTAATTTTCTATTTGGCAGTGTTACAGCCGTAAGCCGTGCTGATGTTTGGACGATTTTAATTGTAACGATTGTTGTCGTTGCCGCAATTTATTTATTTTTTAAAGAGCTTTTTGCTCTTTCGTTTGATGAAGAACACGCTGCAGTGTCTGGTATAAATGCAAAATCGATTCACTTTTTATTTATCATCATGGTGGCACTTGTAATTGCAGCTTCAATGAGAATTGTCGGTGTTTTACTTGTGTCGGCGTTAATGACTCTACCTGTTGCAGCAAGCATCCGCATTGCCAGAGGGTTTAAACAAACATTGATTTTTTCAATCATATTTGGCGAACTAGCTGTGATTGGCGGTTTAGTAGCAGCCTACTATTTGGATATTGCACCGGGTGGTACGATTGTTATTTTTTCAATTCTGATTTTAGTTGCAGCAATCTATTGGAAAAAAGTAAAATTTGGTTTTGGGAACAAGCTTCAAGGGGATGAGTAAATGGATATTGAGAAAGCCATCGATATTCTAAAGGACAGTGGCTATAAGCACACAGATAAACGTGAAAAAATGCTTCAGCTTTTTTCCGATCATAATCGATATCTAACAGCTAAAGACGTACAAGAGCTTTTAAAAGAGGATTTCCCAGGTCTCAGCTTTGATACCATTTATCGGAATCTATATTTATTTGCTGATTTAAATATATTAGAAGCCACAGATATGAACGGAGAAAAGCATTTTCGATTCACATGCGGATCAATTCACCACCATCATCATTTTATTTGTACCATCTGCGGCAAAACGAAACAAGTTCATGTATGCCCGATGACCATCATTGATCATGAAATGGAAAACTTTGAAATAACAGGTCATAAGTTTGAAATTTATGGTCGCTGTCCGGAATGTACGGAAAGATGATGGAAGTAATTTTCATTGATTTTCTAAAGTTTGGTGTGTAGCATATTATTTTGAATAGGCTAGTACGATGGGGCTCCAAAATGGGAAGCCCTTTTTCTATTTAAATAAATGTGCTTTTTCATCACGAAGGTTGCTCCCTTGGGCGTTTAATGATTATAACCGGCTTTTATCATCACCGAAGTTACTCCCTCCTCCATTTGATGATGATATCCGGCTTTTATCACCACCAAAGCTTCTTCTTCCGCCATTTGATGATGATATCCGGCTTTTATCACCACCAAAGCTTCTTCTTCCGCCATTTGATGATGATATCCGGCTTTTATCACCACCAAAGTTACTTCCTCCTCCATTTGATGATGATATCCAGCTTTTATCACCACCAAAGCTTCTTCTTCCACCATTTGATGACGATAATACTGTTTTATCACCACCAAAGTCACTCCGTCAAGCACTGATGATATAACTGGCTTTTAAAGCATTACCAAAATTGCCCATCATGCAATACACAACTTTTTGACAGTTTTTTTTCATTATTGTGAAGGTTTGCATTTGTGTGAGAAATATCACAGTCATATAATTTTTAGAATTTTAAAATATAATTGTACAACATGATCTGGAAGGGGACGAAAGAAAATGACGCAGCTAATGATTTCAAAAGCAGCACTTGAATGGTACAAACGGGAAATGGAGTTATTAGAAGGTGACTGTGTACGTTTTTACGCTAGATATGGAGGAGAAAGTGATCTTCAGGCAGGATTCTCCTTGGGCATGATGGTGGAAAAACCGAAGGAGCCCATAATCCAAGTCATGAACGATGGTATAACATTCTACGTTGAACGTGATGATGAATGGTATTTTGATAACCATAATTTAACTGTAACTTACAACGAAACTTACGACGAAATTGAATTTCAATATAATTAATAATTCTAGAACGAGATTTCAGTGTTCGGCTGAAATCTCGTTTTTTAATTTGCATCGGGCTAATGCTTTTTGTAGCTTTCTATTGGATGCCTGATCCCTATAGCAACTGTGTTGGTATATAGAGCAGATGCGCCGGGCATTTACAGTCTGATGAGCCGAAGCCAGGGATGATTTCCTTTGCCTGATATTGTTCTTTTATTTGTTTACAACGACTGCACTCGTCCATTGATTCATCAAAGGTTTCAACGGTCAAGATATTCCCATGAGGACGTAAATAATCGAAATGCCATCTAAACGGTTTCTCCTTTTTTATATGGCGGTTGATGCGTGCCTTGATGTTTCTTTTTGCACTTCCTACATAAATATATGTACCTTTTGGAAATTCAAATATGCCCAGCTTACCAATTTGGATTGCCTTCTTTTCAGGAATTTCAAGAAAAACGGCATAAAGGCTGTGTTCTTCATTGATCGATGGTAGCTGAAATTTGGTAATATGACTTTCTAAGCCTTCCTGAAAAAGAATATCAACCTGCTTAATCCCAATGAGGTCAAAATGTGGATACATAGGCCGTTGATCAATCCATTCTTCTTTTAAACCATACTGTTTTCCCCAATTCACAAGTTTTGCAAGATCACTGCATCCAGCTTTTGTGACTGTTTTATTCCCAGGGAATTTAGGATGGATCCAATAATGCGTAAGAAAAGCGATTTCGCCACTCCTTACCTTTTGTTTCCAACGCTGAAGCTCCTCTCGCTTTATACCAAAGGCCATATAAGACTACTCTCCTTGCTTTTTTGCTTTTTCGTAAGCTTCATGCCATTCAGGAAAGTAATTTTTAAAACGGACCGGACGGAATGAGTCTTTTTTAACAACAATATGATGGGTTTGGCCTGAGACCGCAACTTCTCCTTCTGGATTCACTACCTCATAGCCGTAAACCGTGCGGAAGCCATCATAATAATCAATCCACGTTCTGACTACTGCTTTTTCCCCGAAATGCATTGATTTTTTATATGATAAATTTGCATCCACTACTGGAGCCAAAAAACCATCTTTCTCCATTTGGGCATAACTAAAACCTAAATCCCTAATTAACGCAGTCCGTCCAATTTCAAACCATACTAGATAATTGGCGTGATAAACGACCCCCATCTGATCAGTTTCGGCATAACGTACATCAACATTTACTTCTGAAACAAACATAGTTCTTGACCTTCCCCTCTCTATATGCGCACTTTACAGTCTCTATTTAATTTTACCACAAAGGTCCGAAACCAATTAGTTTGAACAATGCAAAAAGGACAGGATGGTTTCCTGCCCTTCACATAAGTTCTCTCTACTGGTAGCCGTTTTCACGAGCAGCTGCTTCATCTTTTATTTCTTCGCGCATCCCAGCTATAGATTCTTCACGGCGTTTATTCTTTGCCTCAATTTTCGCTCGTTCCTCCGGGGAAGCAAATTGCATCGTCTCATGTGCCGCCTCGATATTTTCGATTGTATTTTGCACCATATCCTGGAGCTTTTCTACATTATCACTACGATCATCAGGTTTTGGTTTGTTCATTGTCATTTTGCTTCTCTCCTTATTCATTTTTTCACCGTATTATTTTTCCATATAATAAAAATTTTATTCATCAATCAAAAATGAAGCTATTCACCTTTCGTTTGCATCACTTGAGGTGATCCACCGGTTTGGTTTTGATATTTCTTCCCTTTATTGCCACCAGAGCTACGTGGTTGTGTGCCAAGATGATTTGGTTGATATTGTTGATTTTTAGTAGTTCCATTTGTCATAAGAAAAACCTCCCGTAAATTTTTTTGCTTCCTTTCTTAATATCAACTAAATGCATTCTTTATATAAAAAGAAAAAGCAGGAAAAAGAAATTCAAACTTCTTTTCCTGCTATTTTTTACATTAATTTAGCCTGGGCCCTTTGTTCTAAGCGCTCTTCTATTTTACTTAGCGCTTCTTGATCATTTAATAGCTGCCGTTTATTTTCCGTGACTAACTCCTTAAATGAACGCTTTTTAAATTTTCTCATTTTCTTCACTCCATTTTAAATTTTCTATTAACTGTTGTTTTAAATTATTACCAATTATCTATTATTTCATTCAAGTTTGAAAAAAAAGAAAAGGACCGCTCTACAATTTATTTAGATTAGATTGAGATCCAGCCACGAAGGCGTGATGCCTCAGCAAAAGCTTCAGTGCCAACTATATACGCAGCAACTTTCATACTTACATTGTATCTTTGGGATGTAGCGAAAACTTTCTTAAAGCTCGATGATAGCTTCTCTTTTAATTTTTCGTCTACTTCCTTTTCAGACCAATAATAGCCTTGGTTATTTTGGCACCATTCAAAATAAGAAACAATAACTCCACCCGAATTTGCCAAAATATCAGGGACAACTAAAATGTTTTTTTCCGCCAACATTTCTACCGCTTCCATTGTAGTTGGTCCATTGGCTGCTTCAACCACGATTTTACATTTAAGACGGTCTGCATTCGCCTTTGTAATTTGCCCACCAATGGCGGCAGGAATGAGAATATCACACTCTTTTTCAATTAGTTCTTGATTGGAAATGGTGTGCTTAAATAGGTTGGAAAATACTCCAAATGAGTCTCTTTTTTCAAAAAGAAATGGAATGTCCAAGCCTTTTTCATCATATACCCCACCAAGCACATCGGAAATTCCCACTATTTTTGCTCCAAGTTCATGCAAATAGATTGCTAAAAAACTACCAACATTTCCAAATCCCTGGATGATAATTTTCATATCTTGAATTTGGATATTGTTTAGTTCGCTTACCAGTTGAATGATATACAATACTCCTTTTGAAGTTGCTGATTCACGTCCGCGTGAGCCTCCTAAAGCAAGTGGTTTGCCTGTAATAAAATTAGGTGAATCAAATTCCCGAATGTGATCATATTCATCAAGCATCCATGCCATGATTTGCGAATTTGTATAGACATCTGGTGCCGGAATATCTTTGGTCGGACCGACAATTTGACTAATCGCTCTCACATAGCCTCTACTTAATGCCTCCAACTCTCGTAAACTCATAAACCTTGGATCGCAAATAATGCCCCCTTTTGCGCCACCATAAGGCAGATCGGTTATCCCGCATTTCATGCTCATCCAGCCTGCTAATGCTTTTACTTCATCAGCCGTGACGCCAGGATGAAAACGGATTCCACCTTTTGTCGGTCCTGGCGCATCATTATGCTGTGCCCGAAAGCCATGGAAAATCTTTGTTGTATTGTCATCCATACGAACTGGAATTTTGACCTCTAAAAAACGCATCGGTTCTTTCAAAAGCTCAAAGACAATATCCGGGTAATTCAAAACAGCAATGGCTTTCTTTAAAACCGCTTGATACTCTAATAGTGCATTATCCTCCTTTATTTTTATATTTTCACTCGCCTTGTTGTTTGACTTCATAACTTGATCAGCCATGGATGACACCCCTTTATCTTCATTTTCATTCATTTATAGATGTTATTAAAATATTCTAACGATAAGGATTACAAGGAAGTTGAAATAGCAACTGTTTTATAAGCTGTAAAAAATTCAATAGCAGCTTGGCCTTGCTCCCTAGACCCGGAGCTTGATTCCTTCATACCGCCAAATGGTGCCTGGGGCTCAGCTCCTCCGGTTTCGCCGTTAATTTGTACCATTCCTGCGTCAATATGTTTAATGAAATGAAAGGCTTTGTCCAAGTTGGTTGTAAACAATGATGCACTTAAGCCATAAATAGTGTCATTTGCTTTTGTAACGGCTTCCAAATAGTTATTTATTTTTATGACAGCCAGGACTGGACCGAAAATCTCTTCCCGCGCGATTGTCATGTTATTTGTAACATTACCAAATATCGTCGGCTTAATAAAATAGCCATTATTACATTCAGCTCCCTCAAGGCTTTTTCCACCATATATGAGCTCAGCACCTTCGGCAATACCATTTTCAATATACGCGGAAACAGTAGCAAATTGATTTTTGGAGGCTACAGGACCCATTGTTACGGTCTCATCCAAGCCATCCCCAACTTTGATTTGTTTGACGTATTTGATTAGCTTTTCTACAAATACATCGTATATCGATTGTTCAACATAAACTTTGCTTGTGGCCGTACAACGCTGCCCTGTTTGTTTCATAGCCCCTTCGATTGTCAGTTTAGCCGCCAAGTCGAGATCCGCATCCTCTAAAACAATGGCTGGATTTTTCCCGCCAAGTTCAAGCTGATATTTTTTGTTTTGGGCAACCGCTTTCGCCGCAATCTCTTTGCCAACTTGATTTGATCCTGTAAAAGTGATAGCAGCAACCTCTTTGTGTTCTACAAGGGAATTGCCAATAACAGCTCCACTACCATTTACTAAATTTAAAACACCGCTGGGCAAGCCTGCTTTTTCAAACACTTGTGCAATTTTCACGGCCGTTATTCCCGTTTCTTGAGAGGGTTTCCAAACAATAGTGTTACCAAATACCAACGCCGGTGCCATTTTCCATAAAGGGATAGCTACCGGAAAATTCCACGGAGTAATCACCGCTACGACCCCTATAGGAACGCGAAGTGTATAGAGTGTACTTTGTGAATTGACTGATGGTAACACCTCTCCTAATTTCCTCATTCCTTCCTGTGCGTAATAACGTAAGATCATCGCACCACGCATTACTTCCCCTTTCATCTCTGCAAATCGTTTGCCCATCTCTTTTGTGGCAGTCTTTGCAATATCATCACTTTCCAGCTCCAAGATATCAGCAGCTTTCCTCAAAAATTCTCCCCGTTCCACCGGAGAAAACTGCTTCCACTGTTGAAAAGCATTTTTTGCCTCGCCAATCGCTTCATTTACATCCTCGGTTGTGGCAAGAACGGTACAACCCAAACTCTCAGCTGGTTTAGCCGGATTAAAATGTTCCCGCGTCTTCCCATTCATTGGACCCTTCCATTGCCCGCCAATGTAATTAACATAAGTATTCAACTGCATCTCCTCCTTATAAATGCGTTTTTGTATAACTTTTTTCCTTCTTATTTAAGAATAAAGATGCAAGATTCATGCCAACCTTTTTTTCACCCAATATTAGCCTCAAAAATCGCAAAAGCAAGAAATTGATTCAAATTCAAATCAATTTTTGCGAATATTAATTCAATTCTTGATTATCTTTTTTTTCTAATTTATATTTGAATTACACAAATAATTAAAATAGTTTTATAAAATTAAGCGCTTTATACTAGTTACTTACATATTATGTTTCGGTTGAATTTGGAAGGGGATTGCCAAGATGAAATCTATTACTGATAAGCTACTTGATGCTATTATAAAAACTTCAAATAACAATATTACAATTGCCGATGGAAATGGGGTTATTTTGAAATCAAATCCTGAGCACTGGGCAGATTATGGAACCAAGTATAATGAAATCAAAGGAAAATCTGTGTACCAACTTGAGAGTGAAGAAATACTTTCTCCATCTATTACGGCCATGGTACTAAGAGAAAATAAACCTGTACAAATCATGCAGAATACCAAAACAGGTAAAGTGATTATGACAAAGGCCTATCCTATTTTTGACGATGAAGGAAATATTATAAGAATCATCAGCTATGCCCAGGATCATACAGAAATAAAAGAGCTTCAAGACCAATACATACAATTAGAAAAAAAACTTAAAAGCTACCAAATTGAGGTGGAGGAACTGCGCCGCAAAGAAGATGTTCTCTTTCGAAGTAAAGAAATGCAGCAAATTATTAATAGGCTCTATCGCGTTGCTAATTCAGATGCTGCAGTCATGTTTTTGGGTGAATCCGGTGTTGGAAAAAGCTTGTTTGCCCATGAGCTTCATAAACAAAGCCTGCGTCGCGATGAACCATTTATCGAAGTTAACTGCAGCACCATCCCAGAAAGTTTATTTGAGTCAGAAATGTTCGGATATGAGCCAGGTTCTTTTACAGGTGCAGAAAGAAAGGGGAAACAGGGAATGATTGAGCAAGCCCACAATGGTACATTGTTTTTAGATGAAATTGGCGAACTCCCACTCTCAGTTCAAGTTAAATTATTAAAAGTATTACAAGAAAAAAAATTCATGAGAGTTGGCGGCAAAAAAGAACATCGGATTGATTTCCGACTTGTAACAGCTACAAATCAAAACTTGGAGCGAATGGTCGATGAAGGAAAGTTTCGACTTGATTTGTATTATCGGTTAAATGTGATTCCGCTTCATATCCCTCCCCTTCGCGACCGAAAAGAGGATATTACCTTTTTACTACAGCACTATAATGATAAAATCAACCAAAAGTATAAAACAGATAAAAGGCTGCATCCCGCTACCCTCAAAGCATTGATTCACTACCGGTGGCCAGGAAATGTACGTGAATTGGAAAATTTACTAGAAAGGCTTGTATTAACAACAGAGGAAGCCGTTATTTTACCAAGTGATTTACCAGCAGCTGTTCTTGATCAGAGCGAAATCAACAGCCGTGAAGTCCCGCTATGTAAAGAAAGCCGATGGAAAATAGATGATGAAAAGAATATTTCTAGTCTTGATCTCAAAAAGGAGATAGAAAACGTGGAAAAACAATGTCTGTTGATAGCTTTTAACCAGTGCAACTCGACATATGAAATGGCCAAACTATTAGGGATTAGTCAGCCTTCTGTTGTTCGAAAACTTAAGAAATACAACATTCAGTCCTCTGGACTTATGTAAGAAGTGGCAAAGAAAAAGGACAAAACTCTACACCTATCGAAGTGTAGAGTTGTCCTTTTTCGGTAATCTTCATTCAATTATTTGGCTTTAATGAAAAATTTACTTAGTTCAGTTTTCAATATGGACTGGACATCTAAAACTTAGATTTCAAAGGAGATGTATTTGATTTCAAGGAATTCTTCTATGCCATAATGGCCACCTTCTCTTCCAAGACCGCTTTCCTTGAATCCGCCAAATGGGGCTTGGGCAACGGATGGAAGCCCATCATTTACACCAACAATACCATATTCCAATTGTTCACTAATGCGGATTGCCCGACCAAGGCTCTCAGTAAAGACATAGGCCGCTAAGCCATATTTAGAAGCGTTCGCTCTTTCGATTACTTCCTCCTCCGTCTTAAACGTGGTTACAGGTGCAAGAGGTCCAAATGTTTCTTCCGTCATACATAACATATCGTCGGTTACATTAGAAAGAATGGTTGGTTCAAAATAGAAGCCATTTTCAATGTTTACCGCATTCCCACCCGTTAAGACAACGGCACCTTTACTAAGGGCATCTTTAATATGTTCCTTCACTTTATCCAAAGCTTTCCCATCAATAAGCGGCCCAACGTCAACTCCACTATCAAGTCCATTTCCAACCTTTAATTTTTTCACTGCTGCTGTGTATTTTTCATTGAACTGTTCTTTGATTGACTCATGGACATAGACACGGTTTGTACATATACATGTTTGCCCAGCATTTCTAAATTTAGAGGCAATGACACCTTTAACCGCTTTATCCAAGTTGGCATCATCCATCACAATGAACGGTGCATGGCCACCTAATTCCAACGAGAGTTTTTTTACTGTATCAGCAGCACCTTTCATCAATATTTTCCCAACTTCAGTTGAACCGGTAAAGGTAATTTTACGGACACGATCATCCTCCAACCATGCTTCACCAATGGCTCTTGAATCACCTGTAACAATATTTAATACTCCTTTAGGAATTCCCGCTTCTGCAGCTAATTCAATTAATTTTAACGCTGTTAACGGTGTTTGCGTTGCCGGTTTAATGACTGCTGTACAGCCTGCAGCAAGCGCTGGTGCCACCTTTCTGGTAATCATAGCTGCCGGGAAATTCCATGGAGTTATGGCTGCAATCACACCAACAGGCTGTTTTTGAACTAAGATTCGTTTATTTACATGCGTAGCTGGAATGGTCTCACCATAAATCCGTTTTCCTTCTTCTGCGTACCACGAAATAAAACTATTTGCATAGTTCACTTCACCAATCGCTTCTTTTAATGGTTTTCCTTGTTCAATCGTCATGATTCGTCCCAGCTCTTCTTTATTTTCTTCAATGAGTTGGAACCATTTCATAAGCAATTCGCTGCGATCATTTGCCGTTTTTTTCGACCAAGCTTTAAAAGCAGCGTGCGCTGCATCAACCGATTTTCGAGCTTCTACCTTTCCTCCATTCGGAATGCTCGCTATGACTTTATTTGTAGCCGGGTTAATTACTTCAATGAATTCTTGGTTTTCACTATTTACTCTTTCCCCGTTGATAAACATTAAATTTGTGGTCAATTAATCTCAACTCCCGAAAACTTTTTTTACCTAATTTACCTTTTCATATTCAGCTTCCTCATCTTCTTCATTCCACTCTTCACCTTCATATTCTATCACTCTAGCAATTTCTTCTTCCATATGTTGATCCGAAAACCTTTTACCATATTTAGCGGTGGAAATTTTATAAAAGATCATGCCTAGTCCTGCCCATGCGAAGATAATCACCCACTCATATGGCCATACTAATGCTGATGGCATTCCTGGCATATAAAGGATCGAGATGCCAAAGGCCATTACTACCGCAATCCAGCCAATCACAGTCCCACCACGCAGCCGAAACGGACGTTTCATGGTCGGTTCTTTTTTTCGTAAAATAATAAATGAAATGGCAACCATTAGCCATGATATTACTAATCCAAGTCCACCAGCATCTACTAGCCAAACAAGTGCAGGTCTACCAAATAATGGGGCAATGGTGGAAAATACTCCTATCAATAAAATAGCCTTATGGGGTGTATTATATTTAGGATGTAATTCTCCCAAAAACTTTGGGAGCATGCCTGCTTTAGCTAATGCATATATTGCACGGCTTCCACCTACAAAAAATCCAATCCAGCTTGTTACAATTCCACCCACTCCACCAAGGACTAGAATATTTGCCATCATTTTACTGCCGCCAAAAGCTTTTGCCATTGCATCAGCTGTTACAAGATTTGATGTACTCATTTCCTCTGGTGTTAATACGCGTGATACACCAAAAATGATTGCCACATACCAAACAATCGCCAGCACAACTGAAAACAGCAACAACTGTCCAATTTTTTTCTGTGGTAAATTAATCTCCTCTGAAGCTTGCGGAATCACGTCAAAACCAACAAACATGAAAGGTGTCATGATCAAGACTGCTAACAAGCCGCCCATTCCTTTTTCAAATAATGGTTTCATATTTTCAGTGCTTCCTGCTAATGAACTTCCCGTAATTAATAAAATTCCCGCTACGGCAATGAGAATGGTTAATAAAAACATAATCGATGTTGTCAGTTTTATCCCACGAAGATTGATCCATGTAATTAATATTGATCCGACAATACCAACTCCAGCCCAGGTAGCAGTTACATCCCAACCAGCGATAGAATATAAATAACCTTGGCTATAATTAGGGACTAAATATTCAAATACAGTTGGAAGTGCAACTGCTTCAAAAGCGACAACTGATACATATCCAAGAATAATCGCCCATGTTGTGATAAACGAAGCAGTCCGGCCCATAGCCTTATAGCTATAGACATGCTCCCCGCCGGCGAGCGGCAGGGAAGATGCTAGTTCAGCATAGGTTAAGCCAACAAACAATACTAAAAAGCCACCGATAATAAAAGCCAAGATTGCTCCAAGGGAGCCTGCTTCTGAAATCCATAATCCTGCTGTTACGACCCAGCCCCAGCCAATCATCGCCCCAAATGCAAGTGAAAGGACATCTTTATTACCCAGAATTTTTAACAGTTTCGGATCATTCAATGGATTCGCCTCCGTTTTATTTTATAGGACTCTATGATTAACGAATGTTCATGAATTGCTTTTGAACAGATTAAATTACCAGTGGAACCTGTTTAAAACCATTGTTATTTCCAATAAGCCATTGAACGTTTTCTCATAGACTCTCTAAATTGCTCGGTAGAGTTTAATAAAACTTTATTTGTTGCATAATCCATAATGACGCCGTAACGGCGAATCGCATCTAATTTATCAATTTCGCCATTTACAAATTGTTGTTCAACAATCGTTGGGTCTGTTTCAAGCCAGTTTTTGCGGCTATTTTTAATAAAATCTCTTTCTAATTTTGTAGCTTCATAATCAATTTCAAAAAGATCCAGATCTCGATCAATTTCTTTAATCACAACACCATAATCTTTTTTTGCTCTTTCAATGGAAACGTATTCATCAATGACATCTTCCAAGACAGCATTCAAATCACGTTCAAGAGGATCGCCCAATCCTCCCCCACCTGCTGAAGGCCTAACAAAAGAGTCACCACTTGATACCTTTACATTAGAAAAGATCGTTCCTAAAAATTGTTTATTCTCTTTTCCAGGATTAAGCCAAGCCCCATGTGGGTATGACGGTAACCCTCCAAAAATACCCCATGTTACTGAGCGGGAACGATCACAGCAATAGGACATGACCGTATGATTAATTTTCGTTAAAACGCCTCCCTTCTCAACACCACAACCTCCACGAAATTTACCAGGTCCGGCTGAATCTGTAATAATTTCGTGCTTTGTCGTGATCACTGGAGATAATCGCTCTTGACCTTCACATGGCTGTACACTTAAACCAACACCGAAAACGGGGGAGGTTGCATTTGCGCCATCGCGATCAATACGACCGCCGTGCCCACCGGCCATCCAGTCATACCACATAAAGAAGTTATTATCATCATTTCTTCTATCATTGCCGCCAATTAATAAATATTCTAGATTAAAAGAACAGGCAAGTGCTCTTTCCGGCATAATATTTGACCAAAGTTCAAAACAAGCGTTCATAATTTTTTCAAAAGCACCTGAACAAAAACCAGTTACAGCTATTGGGCTGGGAGCATTTACAACCGAGTTTTCCGGCAGAATAACCTTTACAACTCGATAAAATCCTGAATTTAAAGGAATCTCAGGGAAGAATGTTTTCGTACCAGCATAAACTGCCGAAAGTGACGCTCCAAAACCGGCATTTAAGAAGCAGCCTATATATGGATGTGATCCATGTAAATCATATAAAATTTCGTCATCTGCTATGGTCATTTTCACTTGAATCGGAATCATTCCATCACCAATATCAGGATCCATATCAATATAATCAACCGTGTCCCAAGTACCTTTTGGCAAAGTTTTAACTTTTGCTTTTGCCAGCCGCTCTACATAATTTTGAACCTCTTCAAAAGCAATGATAGTGGTATCCAGTCCATATTTTTCAATAATCCCCACTAATTGGTTCTGCCCGATTTTTGCAGCTTCTATTTGTGCCTGTAAATCCCCAATTCTTTCTTCAGGAAGTCTCATATTCTTCGTTATTACATTTATAACATCCTTCAAGTATTGGCCTTTACTTACGATTCTTACCGGTGGAATCCTAACGCCTTCACCAAAATGTTCCTTAGCCCTAATATCAAAGGATCCCGGTGTGGAACCACCCATATCTGCCCAATGACCATTCGTCTGCATAAAAGCAATTAAGTTATCACCATAAAATACAGGCATAACAACGCGTGTATCGTTAAAATGTGTCCCACCCCTATATGGATCATTGATTAAAAAGACATCTCCGGGATGTATATCGTCCTTAAAGTCTTCAATCACAGCCTTTGCTGTTAAATGCAATGTCCCTACATGGACAGAAATATCCTGCGTTCCTTGCATGACGGTGTTTCCTTCGGCGTCACATAGTGCGCAGCTAAAGTCACGATTATAAATTACAAATGAATAACATGTTCTAAGCATTTGTTCTGCCATTTGATCCACTAAATTAACAAATCCATTTTTCAACACTTCAAATGTGACCGGATCAAGACGGTTCGTCTGTTCGTTCGTGATTTTAATCATCCCTTACACCTCTCCTGTTATTTATTTGTTTAAAGTGACAATTAAGTTTCTAAATACATCCACTTTTGCTGTAAATCCAGGTGGTATAACCGTTGTTGTATCAAGTTGATCAACAATGGCAGGTCCTTGAACTTCAGATAGAACAGGAATTTTCTCACGGTCATATACATT
Organism: Schinkia acidoalkalinis; assembly: GCF_054301215.1. The sequence goes on along the minus strand of NZ_CP182573.1, from coordinate 4,044,568 downwards.
TGTTGCGATTACCTTTCCATCAAAATATACATCTCTTACCTCTTTTAAGGCCTCTTCCACCCTACCCACTGGCCCATACTTTGGAAATTCTGGTTTCGGTACATTCCCAATCGCTGTTACCCGTAATCCATAAATTTCAACTAATTGGTCACGATTTGAAAATGAAAATTCACGTTTATGTTCATCATGAAAGATATCCAATACATCATTTAGTGAATGAAGCTTTTCGCTCACTGGTACAGCTAATGACCGCCATTGACCTTTATAACGCATATCTATGTAGCGCATCAGCGTCGAACGATCCTTTTCTACTCCTTCTTCAGCCAGCAATTCTTCTGCATCTTTTTCCATCGTGGTAAATTCCGTTTCTAATTCTTCTAAAGAAACATGATTTGCATTTCTTACAAATGTTTTTGTAATATCATGACGGACATCTACTAGTAAACAGCCCATTGCTGCTGCCACACCCGGATGTGGCGGCACAATAATCGTAGGAATATCCATTTCCTTTGCCAATTCTGCACCATGTAATGGTCCTGCCCCACCAAAAGCTACGAGAGCAAAATCCCGCGGATCATAACCGCGTCTGATGGATATTAATCGCAACGCATCGCACATATTGGCATTAGCCACTTGAATAACGGCGTTTGCAGCTTCCTCGATTGTATAGTTAAATCGATTAGCAATTTTTTCAATAGCTTGTTTCGCCTTTGCCTTATCCAGCTTCATTGTGCCATTTAATAAATCTGTTCCTAGGCGGCCAAGAACCAGGTTTGCATCAGAGTTAGTAGGCTCAACCCCACCTCGGCTATAGCATGCGGGCCCAGGAATGGCTCCGGCACTTTGCGGTCCATTTCGTAAAGAACCTCCCTCATCTACCCAAGCTAAGCTACCGCCGCCGGCACCAATGGTCAATATTTCTATACTAGGGAACCCAATTGGATAGCCGTATTCAATTGACCAATCCTTTGTAATTCTTATATCACCATCGTACATAAGAGAAATATCTGTACTTGTTCCGCCCATATCAAGCCCGATGGCATTTTTAAATCCACAAAGCTTTGCAATATGTTTACTTGCAATCGCTCCGGCAGCGATACCTGAGCTTGCAAGTCTTGCCGCATAACGCGGAACAGTTGTTGATGTCATAACACCGCCACCAGAATGCAGAACAAGAATATCATCCTCATAACCTTTTTGCGCCATTTCTCTCTCTAATGTTTTAATATATTTGCTGACAATTGGGCCTAGTATTGCATTAATAATCGTTGTACTCATGCGTTCATGCTCAAAAATCTCTGGCAGCACTTCACTTGATATACAAACATAGGTATCAGGCAGTTCTTCTACCAATATCTCTTTTACTTTCGCCTCATTTTCACCATTTACGTAAGAATTTATGAAACAAACGGCAATGGACTCTGTCTCGCGTTTTTTTAATTTCCTGGCTAATTGCCGTACTTCCTCTTCATCAATTTCAGTAATGATATTCCCATCAAAATCAGTCCTTTCGTTAACCTCAAACCGATTTCTCCTTGCAATATATGGTTTTTGGGTATCCTTATACATATCCCAAATATCATCTTTCGTTCCCCTCCGAATTTCGGGAACATCTCTAAATCCTTTTGTTGTAATTAAAGCAGTTTTTGGTAACTTCCTCTCAATTAAAGCATTGGTTCCAACCGTAGTCCCATGTGAAAAGACTTTAATGTCTCTACCATCAATATTTGCTTTTAGAATTCCGTCTAATATTCCACGTTCCGGATTGGAAGGTGTTGATGGGGTTTTAGTAACAGAAATTTGTCCAGTATTCTCATCAAAAACAAAAACATCAGTAAACGTGCCACCTACATCAATAGCTAATCGGGTTGAAGCCATATTTCATTTCACTCCTTTTTATGATATTTCGGAAGATTCTGAAAGTAATTTCCGTGAAAGTTCCATATTTCGTCATGCAAGCTATTAGATTATGTTAAATCATTTGCACATTACTTTTCGAAACTGTCGCAATCGATTTCTCAATAATATTTAGGCCTTCCTCCAATTGTTCATCCGTAATAACCAACGGCATAAGTAAGCGGATGACATTACTGTATACACCCGCACTAAACAATAGCAGACCTCTTTTATTCGCTTCTTTTATAATTTGGCTTGTTAATTCCTTTGAGGGTTCCTTTGAAATCTTATCTTTTACTATTTCCATTGCACACATAGCCCCAAGTCCCCTAACATCACCGATACAGTCGTACTGTTTAGAAAGTTGTTCAAATTTATTCATGACAACTTTTCCAATCTCTAAACTGCGCTGATTAAGATTTTCTTCTTCAATAATGTCAAGAACGGCTAAAGCTGCTCGACATCCAAGTGGACTACCGCTATATGTGCCGCCAAGTTCGCCTGGCTCTGATAAATCCATGATTTCTTTGCGGCCAATTACACCGCTAAGTGGTACACCTGCTGCCATTGATTTGGAGACGGTAATCATATCTGGTAAAACGTCAAAATGTTCAATCGCAAAATAGCGTCCTGTTCGCGCAAAACCGGTTTGTATTTCATCGGCAATAAAAAGAATTCCATTTTGTTTACAGAACTCATACACTCCCTGTACAAAACGTTTATTGGGGATGATAAAACCACCCTCGCCTTGGACAGGTTCCATTACAACAGCTGCGATTGTTTCCGGTGCGACGTCTGTAATAAAGTAGTTTTTAAAATCAGCAAGCACTTGTTCTACGTATTGCTCTTCTGACAATCCTTCAGGTCTTCTGTACATATATGGGAAGGGTGCTCGATAGACTTCAGGGGCAAATGGACCAAATTCAAATTTATAAGGCTTCACTTTGCTGGTCATTGTCATCGTCATTAATGTTCTGCCATGGTATCCTCTAGAAAAGGAAATGATCCCTTGTCTTTTCGTGAATTTACGGGCAATTTTCACGGCATTTTCAACCGCCTCTGCACCACTATTTTGCAAAAGAACCTGCTTTTCATGATCACCAGGAGCCAAATGGGCTAATTTCTCCGCTAGCTCAATATACGGTTCGTACATCATCACGTTAAAGCCGGTATGAATAAATTGATCAACCTGCTCATGCAAAGCCTTCTTTACCTTCGGATGATTGTGACCAACATTCATGACCCCAATCGCACCAACGAAGTCAATAAAAGTGTTGCCATCTATATCTGTAATCAATGCACCTTCAGCTTTTTGGGCAAAAGCAGGCACACCGTTACTAACTCCTTTTGGAACAATTTTTTGTCTTCTTTCAACTAGTTCTTTAGATTTCTTTCCAGGTAAATTCTCTTGAATATTTGCGAAACTCATCGTCATCTTCCTTTCAAATGTTTATTTAAAACGCTTTCATTTCTTAAAATAGGAGATGATTTCACTCCTTATCGCTTTATCTTTTCATATGCAATTCGTATGCCACTTTTTCATAAAGTTAAATTGTCTGACTTTTATAGTATTTTAGTTATACTTTTATCAGACACTTTATTAATTTATGCTCTACATTTAATCCAAATTTGAATTAAATTGTAAAACTGAATCAAAATTGATTTAATTTTGCATCATGTTTTATTTTGAGATAAAAGATCATACCAAGAGCGGTCCTAGTATGACCTTTACGATATTATTATTTTTTTGATACTGTCTCGAACTGCCCATACACATCAACTAGGGCTGCTTGAATAGCATGACCTGCTTTTCCACGGTAATGCATTTTCACCCGGTCAATTAATTCATCAATTCCGTCATTTAGACAATAGCCACGCAACAATTGTCGAATAAAACCGCGACCATGTTCGGTTGCAAGCGTACAAGAAGCGTCTACTATCACTCCGTACTTAAAATCTACTTCTAATGTAAGTGTAATTGTTTCGTAGACATTCCTTGCTGCCATTCCTTGTGGAAGCTTTGCATGCCCTGCTATAAAATATGTGTACATTATTTAGTCCCCTTTGTTTTATTTTTGTAAGGAAACTTGCTCAAATGGCCAAGCGGGCAACATCTTACGTAATGGCTTATCTTCACGGTATCCCAGCGCATACTCGCCCTGCATGATTGTGTGAATTTCTCTAGTCCCCTCGTAAATAACTGGAGCTTTCGAGTTACGAAGGAAGCGTTCTACTGGATATTCATCCGAATAACCATATGCACCGTGAATTTGAACAGCATCATTTGCCGCTTCAAATGCCGCATTACATGAAATCCATTTTGCAAGGGAAGTTTCCTTTGTGTTTCGTTTTCCTTGATTTTTCAAACAACCTGCCTTATAAACTAGCAATTTGGAAATCTCAAGATTTGCGCTCATTTTGGCAATCATTTGTTGAACAAGCTGATGTTTTCCAATCTCTTTACCAAATGTTTTACGCTCGTGACAATATTTCAAACTCGCTTCAAGAGAAGCTTCAATTAGACCAACCGCTCCTGCCGCTACAGTAAACCGGCCATTATCTAAAGCAGCCATTGCTATTTTAAAGCCTTCCCCTTCTTCACCAAGTCTGTTAGCCACCGGCACTTTTACATCAGATAAAAAGACTTCTCCGGTATTCCCTGCACGAATTCCCAGCTTTCCCTTAAATCCTCTTGTTTCTACTCCCGAAAATGTACGTTCCACGATAAATGCAGTAATCCCTTTGTGGGCCATATCATGATCAGTTTTTGAAAAAATGATAAAGTTATCCGCATAATCACAAAGTGAAATCCATGTTTTTGAACCGTTAAGGATATAATAATCCCCCTCACGTCTTGCCGTTGAATTCATTGCCGCAACATCACTTCCGGCATTAGGCTCTGTCAAACCAAACGCTCCAACCTTATCACCCTTTGCTTGAGGTACTAGATATTTTTGCTTTTGTTCCTCAGTGCCCCATTGCAATAATGTCATACTATTTAAACCTGTATGAACGGAAACCGCTGTTCGGTAAGCAGTGTCGCCACGTTCGAGCTCAGCACAAACAATCGCAAGTGTATTATAATCCATCCCGGCACCACCATACTCTTCAGGAATACAAACTCCCATCAACTGCAAATCCGCCAATTTTTTCATGATCGCAGGTTGGAATTCGCCTTTGCGGTCCCACTCTTGAATGTAAGGGATAATTTCCTTATCAACAAACTTTCTTACCATCTTTTGCACACTTTGCTGCTCTTCTGTTAATTCAAAATTCATCATGAAAATTCCTCCTACTTTTTTACAATTTTGTATTTTAAACAATTTCATTTCTTAAAAATTTAGCAATTTCTTCTGATTTGTATCCTATATTTCTCAAAACTGATTCGGTATGTTCCCCAAATAAAGGAGGATGGTGCCTCATCGTTACAGGGGATTTTGAAAGTTTTATGGGCGACCCTGTTAATTTTAAGTTATCAATCAACGGGTGCTCCATTTCTACTACCATTTGTCTCGCCTTTATCTGCGGGTCATTGAACATTTCTTCGATTGTGTTAATTGGCCCATTGGGAATACCCGCTTCATCCATTAACGTCTTCCATTCCTTTTTGGTTCTTTTCGAAAGCTCTTCCTCACAAATGGAAATGAGTTGATCCTTATTCCGTAAACGGCTGGAATTAGCCCTGAACTCTTCCATTTCTGCAAGTTCAGGAATCCCCAAAACAGATGCAAAGCGCCGGAATTGCTCATCATTTCCTACGGCGATAACTAATTCTCCATCACTGGCATGAAAAACCTGATACGGTACAATATTTGGATGCTGATTTCCCAATCTTTCAGGTGTCACTCCACCGCATAAATAATTGCTTGCAACATTGATTAAAGCAGAAACCTGACTGTCCATTAATGAAATGTCAATTTCTTGACCTTCCCCAGTATTTTGCCGATAATGTAACGCAGACAAGATACCAATGCAGGTATATAAACCAGTTAGAACATCGGCAATCGCAACCCCAACCTTCATGGGGCTCCCTTCAGCTTCACCCGTAATACTCATCAAGCCACTCATTGCTTGAATAATATAATCATATCCCGGTAGATCCTTATAAGGGCCGGTTGTTCCAAAACCCGTAATTGAAGCCATAATGATTCCTGGATTTAACTCTTTTAACTGTTTGTACCCCAAACCCATCTTGTCAAGAGTGCCGGTTTTGAAATTTTGGACAACGACATCGCTGGTGGAGGCCAAGTTACGAAATATTTCCTTTCCTTGTTCCGTTTTTAAATTCAACGTCATGCTTTGTTTATTACGGTTAGCACATAAATAGTATGCGCTTTCACCGTTAACGAAGGGTGGACCCCAGTATCGCGTTTCATCGCCAACCTTGGGATGTTCAATTTTAATTACCTCAGCCCCCAGATCTCCAAGAATCATCGTACAGAACGGTCCTGCCAATACCCGCGAAACATCTAAAATTCGTATTCCCTCCAAAGCCCTTTCCACAATATCACCTCTTTCTTATTATTAAAAAAACAAAAGAGTCAGCAAAACAAACAATGTCCATACAACATTGAGAGTTTTACTGACTCTTACCCAAGGCTCGTCTTCTCGCAAAAGAAGCTCGAGTGAATAATATCAATAATCTTTATATATTCAAGAAATATCAAACCGGTCATGCAGCAGGTTTTTTGCTGTCATCGGGTTGTTGATTTTTATTATAATTAATTTTCCTGAATATTGCAACATTATTATAAAAATATTACATTCATAAATGAACCTGACTACCGGTATCGTTTTGAACAAAAAAACATGCCGCTTTTGAATCGTTTTCAAAAAGCAGCATGTTTAATAAAAATTATTATATTTGTTCATCCGAATAATTTTCACCTCTTAGATTTATAAAGCATCGACAAATTCATATTCATCAAAGTATTGCACTTCTTTTAATTCAACCTTTAAAGAACAATCGCTTTTCTTTGCAACGTCATTGGCAACTTGTTGCGCTTTCGTAAAAGCCTCATACATTCCACAAGCTTCAATGCTTTTCTCACATAGGCAGCATTGCTGTGATTTATTTTCATCATAAAATAAAAATATATATTTCTTCATTTTTTTCTCCTCTTCTCCCCGATTTGTGAAACCGTTCACATCATATTATATAAAAGAATCTGGTGCATTACTTGTGCGTTTGTCTGTCTTGTACATTTCTTCACATAATAGCATATTTGTAGCGAGTATTTTTGTAAGCGTTATCTTCATTATACAGTCTTTTTTTGTTTTGTGTATGACAAATTTGTGAATTAAGTCACAAAGCTTGTCCAAATAATAAAAAGCCCTTGGAAATACAGGGCTTTCTACAAGAAAAAATCAATCTAATTTTGATATGCCATTTAACATTTGTTCATGACTTAACGTTCCGGTATATTTTTCATTGATTTTTCCTTTACTATCAATAAAATAGGAGGTTGGTAATGCAATCACCTGGTACATTTTTACAACTTCACCTTTTTCATCAAAAGCGATTGGGAAAGTTAAGCCTAATTCCTTAATAAACGATTTAGGATCTTCTTTACTTTTTTCTGTTTGCGTCGCATTGACGGCTAAAATAACGAGGTCATCATGACCTTCTTTATTAAGTTTTTCCATATCAGGCATTTCAGCACGACATGGACCACACCATGAAGCCCAAAAATTTAACAATACTTTTTTGCCACGGAAGTCAGAGAGTTTTACTTTTTCCCCAGTCGTCGTTACTAATTCAAAATCCGGAGCAATGTTCCCTTTCTCAAGTCCAACATCTGCAGCTTTTTCAGTAAAAGCAGTTGTGTAAATCATATACCCTATTAATCCAATAAATACAATGATAGCAATGGTTTTCTTCATAGCCTTCTTCCCTTTCTGCTGATTACCCCAGTATGTATCGATTATAACAAAAAAGCACGGTATTGCCAATTGACAATACCGCACTTTCAAATACAAGCTTACGCTTCTTATTATTTAGCTAATTTTTCGCGTAAAACCATTTGTAGGATACCACCATGACGGTAGTAGTCGATTTCAACTTCTGAGTCGAAACGAGCAAGTGCTTCGAATTCTACTTTAGAACCATCTTCCTTAGTAGCTGTAACTTTTACGAAGTCACGTGGTTTTACATTTTCATCGATTTGAACTTCGATTGTTTCTTTACCAGTTAAGCCAAGTGATTCAGCATTTTCGCCTTCTTTAAATTGAAGTGGAAGAACACCCATTAACACAAGGTTTGAACGGTGGATACGCTCGTAGCTCTCAGCAATAACTGTTTTAATTCCAAGTAGGAATGTACCTTTAGCAGCCCAGTCACGAGAAGATCCCATACCGTAATCTTTACCAGCTAGGATTACTAAGCCAGTACCATTTTCTTTGTACTTCATAGCTGCATCAAAGATTGATGTAACTTCGCCTGTTGGCCAGTAAGTTGTCAAACCGCCTTCAGTACCAGGAGCAATCTGGTTACGGATACGGATATTCGCAAAAGTACCTCTTGTCATTACACGGTCATTACCACGACGTGAACCATAAGAGTTAAAGTCGCGTGGGCTTACACCCTTCTCTTGTAGGTATTTACCTGCAGGAGCATCTTTCGCAATAGAACCAGCTGGTGAGATATGGTCAGTAGTAACAGTGTCACCGAACTTACCAATTACACGCATACCAGTTAATGACTTGATTTCTCTTAATTCTTTTGTTAATCCTTCAAAGAATGGAGGATTTTGGATGTAAGTAGATTCTTCATCCCAATTATATAAAGCATCATCTGGAGACTCGATTTGATTCCAGCGTGAATTGCTCTTGAATACTTCAGCATACTCTGCACGGAATAATTCAGGTGTAACTGTTTTCTCAACAACTGCTTGAATTTCATCATAAGAAGGCCAGATATCAGCGAACTTAACATCGTTGCCGTCTTTATCTTTTCCAAGTGAATCGTTGCGAAGATCAACATCAACAGTTCCAGCTAGTGAGTAAGCTACTACTAATGGTGGTGATGCTAAGTAGTTAGCTTTAACTAATGGATGGATACGTCCTTCAAAGTTACGGTTACCTGAAAGTACTGCAGAAACAGTTAGGTCATTGTCAGCAATTGCTTTTTCAATTTCTGGTGCTAATGGACCTGAGTTACCGATACATGTTGTACAACCATAACCTACAATGTTGTAGCCAAGTTGCTCAAGGTATGGAAGAAGTCCAGAATTTTTCAAGTAGCCAGTAACAACTTTAGAACCTGGTGCTAAAGATGTTTTAACATATGCAGGTACTTGAAGTCCTTTTTCAACCGCTTTTTTCGCAACTAAACCAGCAGCAACTAGTACGTATGGGTTAGAAGTGTTTGTACAGCTTGTAATTGCAGCGATGGCAATTGCACCTGTTTTCATTGTTGTTTCAGTACCGTCAGCAAGCTTGACAGTAACTTCTTTGTCGAATTCTTTTTCTGTTAAGCCAAGACCTTGTGTTCCTTGTGGAGCAACAACAGCTTTTTTGAACTGCTCTTGCATCTTTGTAAGTGGAATTAAGTCTTGTGGACGCTTAGGACCAGAAAGATTTGGTTCGATATCAGAAAGATTGACTTCAACAACACTTGTATAAACTGCGTCTTCTGATTCACCAGCAACATAGAATAAACCATTTGCACGGCAATATGCTTCAACAAGCGCAATTTGCTCTTCAGAACGGCCAGTTAAACGTAGGTAGTTAAGTGCTTCTTTATCAACTGGGAAGAAGCCACATGTAGCACCATATTCAGGAGCCATATTAGAAATAGTCGCGCGGTCAGCAAGCGGCATTTGCGCAAGACCAGGACCAAAATACTCAACAAACTTACCTACTACTTTTTTCTCACGTAATACTTGTGTTACTTTTAGAGCGATGTCAGTAGCAGTTGTTCCACTTGGAAGTGAGCCAACTAATTTAACACCGATAACTTCTGGTACTGGGAAGTATGAAGGTTGTCCAAGCATTCCAGCTTCTGCTTCAATACCACCAACACCCCATCCAAGAACACCGATACCGTTGATCATTGTAGTATGAGAGTCAGTACCTACTAATGTGTCAGGGAATGCAACTACTTCACCGTTTTCTTCTTTTGTCATTACAACATTTGCAAGATACTCAAGGTTAACTTGGTGAACGATACCTGTTGCTGGTGGAACGGCACGATAGTTGTCAAATGCTTTTGTTGCCCAGCTTAAGAACTGATAACGCTCATTATTGCGTTGGAACTCTAATTCCATGTTAAATTCTAGAGAATCAGCTGTTCCAGCTTTATCTACTTGAACAGAGTGGTCGATAACTAGATCAACTGGAATTTCAGGATTGATTTTCGCAGGGTCTCCACCCATATCTGCCATTGCTTTTCTTAGAGAAGCTAAGTCAACAACTGCAGGTACGCCTGTGAAGTCTTGTAAAATAACACGAGCTGGCTTAAATGGAACATCAATATCTTGTAACTCTTTTGTGCCCCATTTTGCAAGGTTTTCAACATGCTCTTTCGTGATGACACGTCCGTCAACTTGGCGAAGAACAGATTCAAGTAATACTTTAATTGAGTATGGCAATTTTGAAATATTACCCACGCCTTCAAGAGCGCTTAAATCGTAATAGTTATACGATTTGCCATTTGCTTCAAACGTTTTCCGTGCATTAAACACATCATTGTTTGCCATTTATATGTACCCCCCTGTAAAGTTTAACATATTGTCGTAATTGTCAAAAAAAAATCACAATATGTCTCCCATTTCATTACTCTATCATTTTAATAGAATTTTTCGTCTAAGTAAATAACCGAATCCATTCTTGTGTCATATTCTTTACATTACGATAAAATTTTGTATATTTATGACACTTTTTCAAATGCTAATATCGGAGGTGATTGATGATGCCAAAAAGAAAAGCAAATCATGTGATACCAGGTATGAATGCTGCTAAAGCTCAGGGCACAGGGGCAGGTTTTAATGAGGAATTGTCGAATGAACCTCTTACTGCCACACAAAAGCAATTTAATAAGAAAAAGAAAAAAAATCAGTAATGTCTTTCATTTACATTTTTACTAGCAAAAACCGCCTCTAAAACAGAAGCGGTTTTTTATTTAATCTTCAAAATTGACACCACTAACGATGGACTCGAGATCACTTTTAAATTTGTGAAGCTGATCCAACTGATTTTCTGAAGCCACCTCTAGTGCGTTATCGATTTGCTGAAATGCCTCATTGACTTCATTTTTTAAATCCTTTAAATGATGGCCATAATCCGGATCATTTTTTACTAGATCTTTATAAATATCAACGGCATGATCAACACCTTGTTGGGCTGCTTGGTATGCTTGTTGTTTATTTTTATTGTATGGCATGTTTGATATCCAACTCCTTATGTGATATAGCATTCTGGCTATATTGTGTACAAAAGAAGGGATATTCATACAGCAAGTAGTTCACTTACTGTATAAAAACATCGTATTTACTACTGATAACGGAACTGATGTCCGCGGATACCTTTACGACCCTAAATTCTGTATAAAATGTCATAGCACAATCCATCCTAAGCCTAAAAGGAGGGATTACGATGGGATCTGGACGTACGAATCAGCCAAAAAACCAGCAGCAGCCTACAAACCAACCTGAAGCATTAAGTGGCTCGAAAAAGGTGAAAAACCATAATCATACGCGACAAAAGAATAACCAAAGCCACGACATGTAGCGTGCTTGATCATTTAATCAAATGAATGGAAAGCGTCAAGGATTACATCCAATTCATCGTCTGCTATCGTTCTAAAATCAAGTATAACTTTATTATCTTTTTGGCGTGCGACAATGCTTGGGGTAAACAATCTTAAGTTAACTGCCAGCTCTTCCGAAGTTAATGTCGGATGAGCCACGGCGGCTACTATTGTTGGGATTTTTTCATCTGGCATTGTCCCGCCACCGACTTGAGAAAAATCTTTCTCAAGTGTACAACTATATGAGGTACCCGTCTCTACTAATTGCTGTTGAAATTTAGAAGCCCGAGCTTCAATCTCTTCTTCCGTTTGCAAAATATCACGCAATGTGGGAATATCTCTTAGAGTATGCTCACCCATGACATATGCTTTAAGTGTAGCTTCAAGTGCGGCAAACGTCATTTTATCAACACGGAGCACACGAGCGAGTTGATGTTTTTTTAATTTTTGGATCAACTCCCGTTTTCCGGCAATAATTCCTGCTTGTGGACCACCTAGCAGTTTATCGCCGCTGAATGAGACTAGATCAGCTCCTAGTTGAATCACATCTCTAACGACCGGCTCATCTCCAATGCCATGTTTTTTAAAGTCATATAAGACACCGCTTCCTAAATCTTCATAAAAGATGACATTTTCATGTTTCTTTTTTAATTCCACTAGTTCTTCGCTCTCCACACTTTCAGTGAAGCCAATCACTTTAAAATTACTGGTATGAACCTTTAAAATCATGGCTGTTTCATCAGTAATGGCATTCTCATAATCAAACAAATGAGTTTTATTGGTTGTTCCAACTTCAACAAGCTTTGCTCCACTTTCTTCCATAATAGCGGATATCCTGAATGAGCCGCCAATTTCAACAAGCTGCCCCCTTGAAACAATAACTTCCTTATCTTTCGCAAGGGCACGCAAAATCAAATACACGGCCGCAGCGTTGTTATTGACAACCATTGCCGCTTCTGCCCCAGTTACTTGCTGGATTAAGCCTTCGATAATATCGTGGCGAGACCCTCTTTTCCCCTCATCGATTTTGTATTCCAAATTGGAGTAATTAGCGGCGACCTTCACAACATGGTCGATTTGCTTTTCACCGAGCCGTGCCCTTCCCAAATTCGTATGTAAAACTGTACCTGTTGCATTAATGATTGTTTTTAAATAGTACTGTGATAACTGCCGGGCAGCCAATTCAGCTTTTTCAAAAATTTGCTTTGCCCAATACTCTTTCGTTTCGTACGCTTGCGGAGAATTTTCTCCCTGCCATTTTTGTTGTAAAAGTTGTTGTCTTATTTCATTCAATTTTTCTTGAAATATAGTAGTTAAACGTTCACTGCTTATACCATATTTTTGTAATAAATACTCATAAGCATTGGACTTTTGTAATTCATGTACAGGTGGTAAGTATCGTAAATATTGCTTCATAATCTTCCTCCACTTTTAAAATCATGTCATATTATACCATTCATTTGGGATGAACGATAATTTCATGTATTCTTGAGCCTAATCATTTTTTCATATAAATGAATACCTTTATAATGAGAAATTAAGTAAAGGAGATTTGCAAATGAACCAGAAAGAAGAAAATGAATTTTTACCTGTCATGAAAGACTTGAACAATCTGTTTAACCGTTTTTGGGAGGACCCATTTACTTCTTTTTTTCCACAGCAGTTTCGAGTTGATTTATATGATATGGGTTCGAAAATTATTGTTGAGGCAGAACTTCCTGGATTTCAGGAAAATCAAATCAAAATTGAGGCTGTACATGAAGGAATAAAAATCACTGCTGATGATAATCAAGTATTAGAAACCATCGATGACAATAAAAAATACTTTAAAAAAGAAAGAAACTATCGGAGACTTGAACGTGTCATTCCAATTCCATATGAAGTATCCGGAGACACAAAAGCGTATTATAAAAACGGCATACTGGAAATCCACATTCCAAAAAAAGAACGGAGAAAACAACGCTATATTAATATCGAGTAAAAAAGTAAGGTGCCAAATCCGACGGATTGGCACCTTATCACATTATTTTTCCCCTATAGCTTCCAATTCTGCAATAAACTCATCCACATTTGGAAATTTCCCAGTTTCAAGCTTTGAATAGCGCTTCACACCATTGACAGTCACTTCAAAAACTCCACCGGTGCTAGGAATTAATTCAAAGGATGTTATTTCTCTCCGAAAATGTGTAAGTAAACCCTCCGCGAAACTCGCGGCTTTTGGAGCAAAGTTTCACTGCGTGCAAAATTCTACAGAAATCTTATAAGTCATAAATATTTCCCCCTTTGTAGTAATTCTTACCGCTTATTTTAGTACAATCCTATCATGTAAGTAAAATCATCTGCCTAGCATGTAAAAATCATTTTATTTTAGTTTTGAGCCAAGGATATACTATACTAGGAATTGGAGGTGTTTATTTGTGGAGGAAAAAATTCGCCTAACGGCTATGTCTACAAAAGCTGGCTGAGGCTGCAAAATCGGCCCAGCCGAATTGTCGCAGGTTTTGCGACTATTACCAGAAAGAGAACAGGATCCAAACTTACTAGTTGGTATAGATACATCTGATGATGCAGGAGTTTATCGTGTATCTAATGATTTAGCTTTGATTCAAACTGTGGATTACTTTACCCCGATCGTTGATGACCCCTATATGTTTGGTCAGATTGCTGCGGCGAATGCCCTTAGTGATGTCTATGCCATGGGGGGACAACCTAAAACGGTCTTAAATATCGTCGGCTTCCCTATTAAAAAACTCGGGGCAGAAACACTTGCGGAAATCTTAAAAGGAGCGGCTGAGAAAGTGAAGGAAGCTGGTGCCATTATTGTTGGCGGGCATTCGATTGATGACCAGGAGCCAAAATTCGGTATGGCAGTTACCGGCTATGTCCATCCGGAAAAGTTTTACCGTAATGTTGGTGCCAAGCCCGGAGATGCAATCGTTTTAACAAAGCCAATTGGCGTTGGAATTCTTACGACAGGTATTAAGCGCGGAGTTGTAACACCTGAACAAGAAGCACAGGTCATCGAAACGATGGCAATGCTAAATAAAGAAGCGGCTGAAGCCCTAGAAGGCTACCAGGTCCATGCCGTAACCGATGTAACAGGCTTTGGACTGTTAGGACATGCCTGTGAGATGGCAAAAGGAAGCAACGTTAGCATGACGATTAACTTTGATGCCGTTCCTATCTTAGATGGCACTCACAAGTTGGCAGAAGAAGGCGTTATTCCTGGGGGATCCAAATCAAACTATGAGTGGCTAAAAGATGATGTAGAATTTGCCTCATCTATTTCACAAAGCGGCCAATATATTTTATGTGATGCCATTACCTCTGGTGGACTTTTAGTAAGCATGCCAAAGGATGAAGCGCAAGCCTATGTTGAAAAGCTTCAACAACAAAATGGTACTGCTGCCAAAATCGTTGGTGAAGTCACTGATTTCAATAAAAAATCCTTATACGTAAAATAGGCATTATAAAAGGGGCAGACCAGCAAACACTGATCTGCCCTCATTTTTATTCATTTTCATTCATCCGATAGACGTTTTCGATAAAGTTTAAAAATGAAGAAATAAGCGGCTGATTTTTATTTTCCTTTAAGCAAGAAAAATAAAAATTTCTTGTCACTTGAAAATCATTCAACGTAATAATTTTGACACGGCCAAATTTTTCAGCCCGTTCCGCCGCATAAGAAGAAACCACTGTAATGCCAAGACCAGCCTCCACCGCTGCAATGACCGCTTCGGTGCTACCCAATTCGCCAACCACTTTCATCATCTCAAACGAATACCCTAGAGATTGAATCGTCTTCTCCAATGATGATCTGGTATCTGAATTTACTTCACGCAAAATCCATTCTGCATCAAACAAATCGTGAAATTTGTTCACATCCTCCAAAATGAAATCATTTGGAGCAATAATACTTAGTTTTTCACTTACAATTGGTTTAGAAAACAGAATTGGGGTTTTCATCGGCTCTCCTGTAATCGCAACATCAACCGAGCGATTCTTAAGCCAATCAACAACATCCCTACTCCCAGATATTTTCATACAAAAATCAACATCAGGGTATATCCCTTTAAAATCTTTAATGATTTTCGGAAGGATATATTCGGACGGAATGGTGCTTGCTCCAATCACAAGTTTTCCAACTGGTTGCCCTCCTAGAAATTGTGCTTCGAGTTCTTCCCAAAGTTTTAGAATTTCTTTTATTCTGCTATAAATCACTTCTCCTTGCGGTGTAAGCTGCACACCTTCTGCTTTCCGCTTTACTAGCTTTGTTTTAAAATGATCCTCGAGCGCTTGAATTCTTAACGAAATCGCTGGTTGAGAAACAGATAATTGCTTTGCTGCTTCTTGAAAACTTTTTAGTTGGACCACTTTTTCAAACGCTTTAAGATGGTTTACATTCATTTATACACCACCAACTACTCTACACATTTTTCATAAACCCTAATAAACGCCCCTATTTCATCTTCGAAACCATGGTTAGACTGAACATAGTTTCTAGCCCTTTGGATGATTTCCACGACTTGATCCTCATTATTCAAAACTGATTCCAGCTTTTTTAAAAATTCGTCGCCATCATTGAAAAGGTAGCCATTGTTTCCATCCTGAACGATGCTCGAGTTTCCCGGATTATTGCGGGCGAAAACCACACACCCCATACTCATCGCTTCTAATAAAGCTGATGACTGTCCTTCAGAAATGGAAGTATTTAACACAATATGAGCCCATTGATATAATGATACCATTTTTTCAATGGGTACGTTTTCTAAAAAATGAATCCAATTATACTTCTTCATATATAGTTGTAACGTTTCATAAATCTTTTTATCTAAAACCATTCCGCAAATTACAAACTGCAAAGCAGAATATTTCTTTTGTAGAAAAATAAGTTCATTCATCAAAAAGAAAACATCCTTTACTTGCCGTAATCCCGCCGGCAACAAAACAGCTGGTTTACCCTCTGCTATATTAAGCCATTGATCTTGGGTCCCCACCTTGTCAGCTGGTGGCAGCCACACACTTTGTGGGATTACTTCTATTTTTAGATTAAGGTGGTGATAGGCACTTTTAATCTTTTCTTTTGCATCAGCAGTAAAAACAGTAATAGCGTTAGCCCGCTTTATGAGGAGCTGCATCTCGGTTCTACTGACTTGATTACCCAAATTAAGGTTGACATCCGTCCCCCCATTTGTCATGATATAGGGTCTATTTAATTGAAAGCTAGTTTTTTTTAACCATTTTGCAAAACGATAAAAATGAATGACATGAATGACATCACATACATCTGCAATCGTTTGGATATCTTCATTCCATGCTTCTTCCTCGTAAGCGAACACACTGACCTTCATTCCGTTTTGCTGTAGGCCGGCAGAAATTCTTTTAGCGGTTGTTGAATTTCCTCGATTTTCTTTAAAATACGGTGTAAGAAGTAAAATCTTTGTTGCAGACAACCTTATTCCACCCACTTTCTCTTATCTTCTACCCTCCTTGTCAGCTTTTGGGTATCAAATAGTTCTAACAATGGGATTAAATATTTTCTCGTTAAACCTAATACATCTTTAGCATCCTTTACAGTAAAGTCTGCTCCGGTTTTTTCTTTCAGCAGCGCCGCCGTTTGACGGATAGCCTCAGCTGTTATCAAATGTTGTTCATCAAGGGCAGCAGCCTTTTTGGATTGGAGCAAATAATATTTGAAATCGTCCTTATACTGCTCAGGAACACCCGCTGTTTTTATATATTGGTCAAACGGCTGGACTTCTACGCCATCCTTTTGCATGGAAGTCACAACCTCTTCCATCCGCTTGCTCCATTTTTCCGGATAATGCTGTGAAAAAGTGGCAAGCTGGATATATTGATCCTGTTTTTGCAAAAATTGTTCTTCGATTAGTTTTTCAACAACAAAATCAACAAGACGCTTTGGATAGAGGTCTAAAAATAAATGCCCAATCTCCATTTTATTAAGTCCTAAACGAAGCGGGAATTTTTCATGAAACTCCGACAATTTTTCCTCCAACCGTTTTTGAATAAATTCAAAATCAGAATATAAGCCATACTCTCCGCGTGAAAGCTCAAAAATAGCTTTGCCTTTTTCGGCCTCTACGATCGCGGCTAATTCCTCTTTATCCATCGATGATAGCTGCAATAATTCATCAAATGATAACAAAGCCTTCTCTTTTAAAATAGAAAAAACCCGTTCACTTGGTGTGCCTTCCTTCTTTTGCAAAAGCATCTTCACTGTATCCTCACCGAAGCGGTATTTATGTCCTTTCGGGTCAATGATCCAGCCTCCGCCAATGGTTTCAACTGGAGTAGGTCTTCGCAAAATAAAACGGTCGCCGCGTTTGCAAACTACAGACTCATCAAGGCGAATCTGACAAACGACCTCATTTTTTTCCTCAACAATCTCATTGCGGTCAAAAAAGACAATTTTCCCCATGACCTCTGTTGTCCCGGTATGTAGCTTAATTGGCGCCCGTTGCTTGATCGGTGCGCGCAAGTCGTTGACAAATTTCATTGTAATATCAAGTGTATCCGTCACTATAAAATGCTCGGATGAGACTAATACATCGCCGCGAGCCACTTCTTGTTTTGAAATGCCCCCTAAATTTAACGCTGCTCTTTGTCCGGCCTTCGCCTCATCGACTTGCTCGTGATGGACTTGGATTTGCCTTACCTTTACAGGAATTCCCTGCGGCAATACCATAAGGGTGCTTCCCTTTTCCACGATTCCCTCGTAAACCGTGCCTCTAACAACCGTCCCTTGACCTTGAACCGTGAACACCTGGTCAATCGGCAAACGAAACGGGCCTCTTGCATCTCTCATTTCAATCGTCTGCAACTCTTTTTTAATTTGCTGTTTTAGATTTTCCAATCCTTTTTTTGAAAGGCTATCCACTAATACAAAAGGTGCATCTTCAAAAACGGTTCCTTTTAAATTGTCCCTTATATCCTCTTCAACAAGTTCTAATAATTCCTCATCCACCCGATCAATTTTACTCACGGCAATGATACCTTTTTCAATACCTAAAAATTCAAGGATCTCAAGATGCTCTTTCGTTTGTGGCATTACACCTTCATCAGCAGCAATGACAAGAATAACCAAATCAATGCCAGCCACCCCAGCAATCATTTGCCTAATAAAACGTTCATGCCCAGGCACATCTATAATTGAAACCTCGAGGGTCTCATCTATTTTTAATGGTGCATAACCCAGTTCTATCGATATATTTCTTTCTTTTTCTTCTTTAAGACGGTCTGTATCCACATTCGTTAATGCCTTTGTTAAGGATGTCTTCCCATGGTCAATATGACCGGCCATCCCAATTGTATAATTGCGTAACGCCAAAATCTTCACCTACTTTTCTATCATTACCATTTACTTTAATAGGTCTAGGAAAACTATTCAAGTGTAGCGAACTTTCTGTGCACAAAAAAACGTCCACCAATCATTGGT
The DNA here is from genome assembly GCF_054301215.1 of Schinkia acidoalkalinis. Next base: position 4,025,468 of record NZ_CP182573.1, on the reverse strand, counting down.
GAACGAAAATAGAGGAATACATTATGATGAACAACATTTGCTAGGGAATTGTTGTTCTTAAATTATATCGGCACTTGTTAAACAGTTTTAAGTGGGAATATACGGTAATGAGGTCCATCGCAGGAATTCAACTTTCGTTTAAAAACATTCATTTTTGCTTACGAATTCCCTCCACCTTTTGTGTTTTAATTAAAATAAGATAAATTTTCCCATTATATGAATGTTTGAAAGGGGGACGCGGCATGTGGTACACAAAAACTAAAGAGGAAGTACGTACAGATTTAGGTACAAAGTTCGAAACAGGTCTTTCTAGTGAAGAAGCAAAAAAGCGGTTGGAAAAATACGGCGCAAATAAGTTCAGTGAACATAAAAAAGCATCGTTACTGAAGTTGTTTTTCGAACAAATCAATAGCATCTTAATTTATATTTTAATAGGCGCGGCCATCATTTCTATGGTTGTTGGCGAATATAGCGACGCTATGATTATTATTTTTGTAATTTTACTTAACACAGTGATTGGAGTCATCCAAGAATCGAAGGCGGAGAAAGCCTTGGAGGAACTGAAAAAGATGACGACCCCAAAAGCAATTGTGAAACGTGATGAACTAATAAAAGAGATTCCATCAGAGGAAGTTGTCCCTGGCGATGTTGTGATCATTGATGCTGGGCGTTTTATCCCGGCAGATTTGCGTTTAATTGAAACTGCCAATTTTAAAGTAGAGGAATCCTCCTTGACTGGTGAATCGGTTCCAGTGGATAAAAATGCAGATTGGCTGACAACGAGCGTTGCCCCCATTGCCGACCAACATAATATGGCCTTTATGTCAACCCTATCCACCTACGGGCGTGCCGTTGGGATTGTTGTGAATACGGGGATGCGGACTGAAATCGGTAAAATTGCAAATTTACTTGCGGAACAAGATCAGGAACAAACCCCACTACAAAAAAAATTAGCTGAACTTGGCAAAATACTTGGGATTGGTGCCGTCATTGTCTCTGTTGTCATCTTCCTCATCGGCTTTTTCCAAGGAAGAGATGTTCTGGATATGTTTTTAATTTCAGTAAGCCTGGCAGTTGCGGCGATTCCTGAAGGCCTACCAGCCATCGTCACGATTGTGCTTGCCCTCGGCGTTCAAAGAATGATTAAACGCCGGGCTGTAGTTCGAAAGCTTCCAGCTGTTGAAACCCTTGGCGCTGTCAGCGTTATTTGCTCTGATAAAACCGGTACACTTACCCAAAATAAAATGACCGTAACAAAAGTCTTTGTAAACGGTGCTTATCACTCCATTACATCGCCCTCTTTAAAGGAGCCGCCATATTCCCGCTTCTTTGAAGCGATGGCCCTTTGTAATGATGCTGTTTTTACAGAGGAAGAACAATCAGGCGACCCGACTGAAATTGCTCTTGTTGCTGCGGCAAAGGAGGCTGGTCTAGACAAACAAATTCTTGATCATAACTATATTCGTGTCTTTGAAATTCCTTTTGATTCAGACCGGAAAATGATGACGACTGTTCATCAACACAACAACCGATATTTCGTCATGGTAAAAGGTGCGTTGGAAAGTATTTTACCTAAAACTACAAATGTGATGAATGCTGGCCAAATGATTCCAATGACGAACTTAGAGGCAGAAATAATAAAAGAACAAGCCAATGCAATGTCACTCGAAGCATTGCGTGTTCTGGCAATTGCCTTTAAGGAAATACCCGCTTCTGCCCCACTTACAGAGGAAGAATTAGAAAATAAACTAGTACTACTAGGTCTTACCGGAATGATTGACCCTCCAAGGGAAGAAGTAAAAGCGTCTATCGCCCAATGCAAAAGTGCCGGCATCCAAACCGTTATGATTACCGGCGATAATCAAAAAACAGCATTTGCAATTGCCAAGGAACTTGGCATTGCTAATAATGAATCCGAGTCAATGGCCGGATCGGAGATTGATCGACTTAGTGATTATGAATTATGTGAGAAGGTTTCTAAGATACGCGTATTCGCCCGGGTATCACCGGAACACAAGGTAAAAATTGTGAAAGCTTTAAAAGAAAATAACCGGATTGTGGCAATGACTGGCGACGGGGTCAATGATGCCCCCTCGTTAAAACAAGCCGATGTGGGTGTGGCGATGGGTAAAGGTGGCACGGATGTGGCTAAAGGGGCTGCCGATATCGTGTTGACAGATGATAACTTTGCAACGATTGTATCCGCCGTGGAAGAAGGCAGGAACATTTACCAAAACATTAAAAAAGCGATTTTATTCTTATTATCCTGTAATTTCGGAGAAATTATCACACTTTTCGTAGCGATTCTCCTGGGATGGCCAGCACCACTTACCGCCGTTCATATTTTATGGATAAATTTAATAACAGATACGCTTCCTGCCATTTCACTCGGTTTGGACCCTGATGATCCAGATGTGATGAAGCAACAGCCGCGTTCTATTAAAGAAAGTATCTTTGCCCATGGAGGCGGAACATTTACGTTGCTATACGGGGTATTAATCGGTTTATTGACATTATTTTCCTTTGTATCTGGATTGCATTATTATTCTGGTGCACCATCGATATTCACCATTGACTTCGCCAACATTTCAAGTGAGGCGCTTGTTCATGCCCAAACCATGGCTTTTGTTACGTTAAGCGTTTCCCAATTATTTCACTCCCTAAATTTGCGGAGTACAAGGAAATCTCTTTATCATGTTGGGTTGTTAACAAACAAGTTTTTACTTGCTTCCATTTTATTAGGCATCGGCCTTCAAACGATTTTAGTGAATGTACCAGTTTTTAACGAGATCTTCGGAATTCATGTATTAACTGTTAAGGATTGGGTGTTCGTACTTACCCTTTCGCTTGTCCCTGTTATTTTTAGCGAGCTTTCTAAAGCAGGAAAGCGGATTTTTGTATAAAAGTGGGCACTTGATTGTGTTCGGAAATTTTTTGCATTTTGCTAACGCAACTTTTTAACCTATAGTTGAAGCGTATACCTTATCTAGGGAGATCTTATCATGTGTTATAATAAAGAAAATAAACAAGCCAAATCTCTTGAGGTGATGAATAATGAGTGCATTAAGTGAAAATGTGAAAAAAGATCTTGCGAATGCGTTGGATAACAAAAATGCTGCAATGTTTGTGGCCGATGGAAAACTGTTCTCCTTAGAAGTGCATGATCAGGCATCTACGAATGTAGAACCCGATAATTTAGCACAGGAAATCGAAGCATATCCAGAATTAAAGGAATCCCTCCAACGTTTTTTCTTGGTAATCCAGACATGAAACGTTATACCGCAAAGGAATTAAAGGAGAATAGTAGTTTTCAAAAGAAGAAGATGACATGATTGATGAAATTAACCTTCTGTTATCTTCTTTTCCATTTGCCGGAAAGATGGTTAATCAAGGACCTTAAGAATAAGATATTAGGCTTTTCTATTCCTCATAGTTTAATAGCCCCATGGGTAAATGCCCTATCCTCATGGTATTCACTAAATGACCAAATTAAGAAAAATGCGTACCTTCATGTCACTCAAGAAATGAAAAAAGTAGCCTCTCAAAAATTCGGTCAACTCATGAGAGGCTTCGATTAAAATATTCTATGACAAAATGTTAGCAAACCACTCTCATCTTACTACAAAGCCCAGTCATATCAAGGGTTAGACAGTATGATATTTGATTAATTATCATCCGAAAATTCATTCATAATTTTTAAACTTTTTTTCAATTCTTTTGCTACCAAATCAATAAGTGGAGTTAGATTTCCATTGTCAGATGATTCCAAAGATAGTAAATAGTCTTCTCGCGCTTCTCTTCGAATCACAGCTGGGGGATAACCGAACTTCATTAAAATCAAATTCATACATAGCCTACATACTTACCGAACTTCTCTTCATATAGATCACGAATCCAAACTTTTACAGGTACTTTCCAGTGCTGATTAGGTGCAGGATTATTTTTAATTAAACTCTTAGGTGTCATTCCTAACTCCTTAGCCATTTGTATATCAGTCTCATTTAAACGACATCGTTTTTTTGCCTCTGCCCAAGCTTGTACACTTCTTTTTGTCGCCAACCCTATAACACCTTTACCACTCTATGAATTCAGGATATTCAGGTGATGACATCCTTATTTCTGTCATGTGGCAGTTATATTCTCTAGCAGCCTTTAATACAGCTTCATTTACCGCCTGATACTCTCGACCTTTTTCTGCTATTCTTTTTGCCATAATAGTAATGTTTTTTATTCTCTTCTCCGCTTCCATTTCTATAAATCTACAATTTAATTCATCAAGGTATTGTGTTGCATAATTATCAGCCCAAGAATAGTCATGATACATTAATTTGAATACACGGTTAATTGAGGTTTCTGGTATTGTCTCTTTCATACAATTTGCAATGGCAGCCTGAAGGCTGCAAACCATTGTAATGGAAGGGTCCCAAATATTTCGATAATCAATCAGCGCGTAATATTTACCTTTTGCTTGTTTTCTTGCATAAACTTTTATAAAATCATTTAATGCCATTAAAACAAATAGAACTTCTGGCCATAGAACATTAAATGTTAAATATATATTTTTATCATTTGCAATTACTGACAATTGCTTCATCTTGTACTCATCTAGTCCATTTTCAACAAATGCAACTTCACGATGCCCCATTAAAGCATGACGAATATCATAACAAATACCAAGTACCCTTAATCTTGCTCCCACATATTCTTCCCACTCCCATTCTTCACCAACAATAGTGTGAAGTGACTCATAAAGTGCCTCAAAATCATAGAAATCCCCGCTTATTGCAACTCCTGTATAATTCGGTGTATTTTTCACTTGAATCATAATAAATCCCTCTTCTATTTTGTTCTATTAATTAAATGACCTCACATTAATTTTACTTTGTTTCAGTCATCTATAAAAGTCATGCATTCTTTTTAACGTCGTTTTTTCCTTCATTTAGCATTTTCTTTCAAAAATAAAGAGACCTCTCACAAGTTCATAAAACTCATGAGAAGCCTCTGTTAATTTCCTCAATGTTAGCAAATCACTCTCATCTTACTACAAAACCCAGTCATGTCAAGGGTTTGATGGGCATATTACATCATGCCGCCCATAATACCTATACATCCATTTCAAAATGTTCTTTCGCCAACACTTTAAATCTTGCTTCGTCAATTTGCTCTTTCGTTACTTCCCCATTTTTCCTAACTGAAAATAAAGAATTCGTCAGCGTCATATTTCCTTCTTCTGAAATCCGCGTAATGAGAGGCGTTTTGTTAAACGCAGAATGCTCACTTTCGGCTATGATCCTTTTCACATCATTTAATTCCGATAGATCATGCACTTCCCTATTCGATTCAAAAGCATAACCAATCTTCCAGTCATCATCCTTATATCTTAGCTTCATCTCTAAACAATAGTTTCCGTACTCACTTTCAAGCTTCTTCACCCGAAATTCACCAGTTTTTGATGCAACAACATCGCCATTGAATGGAACCGGCTTTAAAGGCAAATTCCCGCCAAATCCCGTATCAACCAAGTACGATTCATTTTCATGTCGTAATAAAATCGTCACATGAGTTCTGCCGGTACGCGCCCAGTTTTTAGAAGCATGGTCGTAAATGGCACCTCTAACTAACGAAACATCAAAGCCGTTTTCTTTTAAAAATAAATAAAAAATCGCATTTAATTCGTAGCAAAGGCCGCCTTCTTTACTTTTGAGTATTTTATTAATCAGATTTTCCACTGTTATATCTTTTGCACTTTTATTAATCACACATATATTTTCAAACGGAATTGTTTTGGCCGTTTTTTCAAGAACTTCATTAAGACTTGCAAACGTTAGTTTCTCTCCCAATGGAAAACCGATTCTATTACGGAATAATGAGTTGATATCATGCATGATTTTCCCTCCAAGTGGTACATTTTAAAGAAGAAGCCCGATTGCTGCTACGATGATACTAATGACTAAAGACGATGCCACGTATAAAATTGCCATCTTGGTTTTTTTCGCTTCCAGTAACGTGATGGTTTCATAGCCAAAGGTGGAAAAAGTCGTATAGGCCCCGCAAAAACCAACCCCAGCAAATAACCAGAGCGACTCACTTATCTTGTCCGCAACATGAAGATTTGCTAAGACGCCTAGTAAAAAAGATCCTGAAATATTAATGAGCAAAGTACCAAGCGGAAATCCGAACAAGCTACTTGCCCTTCCATTGATAAAAATTCCCAACAAATAGCGTGCAGCTGCACCTAAAGCACCGCCAAGTCCAATGAACCAAATCATATAGTGCCACCTTCCTTTTTTGAAGGTGTGGCTAAACGAACGCCTAAAAATGCTAACAGTAATCCTAATACGATACTACTTAAAACATAGAGTACTCCTGGGAATACTTGACCATGTTGCCAAAGCTGTACTGTTTCTACCGAAAATGTTGAAAATGTTGTAAAAGAACCAGTAAAACCTGTACCAATCAATAAGGATAGCTCAGGTCGAACTTTCTTCCTTTGTTTTAAAAACGTTAAAAACCATCCGAGAAAAAAACATCCAACTAAATTTATCAATAAAGTTCCAATAGGAAACCCGTTGTCAATCTCATTTGAAATCCATTTACCCAAACTATATCTTGAGATCGCTCCAAAAAAGCCACCAATCATTACAACTAATATTTGCAACAAAACCACCTTCAATCACAAATTGAAGTGCAATCAATCCCCTAGACCGATTGCACAACTCCACTTTCAACAATTGCTTTATTTATTGATTTGGGAATGGAAATGGCCTTAGCCTTGCCCCCGCTTATGTTAGCTAATGCTCTAATTTGATAACCTTCCGCAATTTTATTGCTATCCACAAAAAATTCGTGCCCAAAGGTAATCACTTTATCTCGTAATTCCAAAATGGTCGTATAAATGGCTACATTGTCGGCATAGTATAATGGTTTTTGAAAATTACACTTCGACTCGATGACTGGAATCCCTATTTTTTCATCACAAACAAGTTTTACAATCGGAAAGCCAATACTTTCAAAATAATAATGAACGGCTTGATCCATCCATTTATAAAAGTTTGGTGAAAATACTATACCGGCTGCATCGGTATCTCCCCATTCAACCCTAAATTGATATGTATGTTGTTTCATTTTTCCACCCCGCAAGCTAAATATTTACACTGATACATATTTTAACAATATGAACGGTGTTTGTAACTTATTTCATTCCAACTTTTGCATATGAAAATGGATATCACTTTCCTGTATAATTTCAAGTAGGGAGGTGTTTGTAATTGGAATTAATTATAATTGCTTTATTCCTTGTTATTCCTGTTTACCTCATTAAAAAGGCTCACAATAACACGAAGGATGTTGTAATTAATAGAGTTAAAATCAATAAGGATTACGCAAACAAAAATAATCCTACATTAAATATATTGCAATTATCTGATTTACATCTTGAAAACATCTCGATTTCTCCTAATGAACTTTATGAAAAACTTAAAAATGAAGAAATTGATTTAATCGCACTGACGGGTGATTATTTAGACCGAAAGTGGACGATACCAAAGCTTATACCCTACCTGGAGCCGTTAAATAAACTTAATCCAAAATATGGAATATATGCCGTTTTAGGAAACCATGACTATGTATTGCGAAAGCAAAACCAGAAAAAACTGGTCAACATTCTCGAACAGTATCACTGTAAAGTGTTGTTCAATGAAAATGACCTCATTTATGTTGATAATCATCCGGTGAATATTATTGGTATTGATGATTTTCATACAAAACGTAGTGATCTTGAGGCTTCTTTTAACGGAATTACATCAGGTACCAATCTTGTTTTAACGCATGACCCAAATATTGTTTTGCACATGAAAAAATACCATTTTGATTATTTGCTTTCCGGCCATTTCCATGGGGGGCAAATCTGTTATCCAAAAGCCTACCACCTTGTTAAAATGGGCAAGCTTGCTAGAATGAATAAAATTAAAGGCTTCCATTTGCAAGATGGCAAACCATATTATATTAACGAAGGATTGGGCCAAACCGGGGTGAATATCCGTGTTGGCAGTCGTCCGGAAATTACTATTCATGAACTTCCTTTGCAAATTGTTGAAAATGCTGCTGTTAAAGCAATCTAAGGATAGGATCATGGAAAATAGTTTGCTACTATATTTTTTACTAAAATTTAACAAGACCCCCCATAGTTTCCATTTTTTTAATATATAATGGAATTATTCATAAAAAAGGGGGGAACCACATGAGTGTATCAGAACTTAAGAAGCTTGCTCGATCATCCCTTAAGGGAAATTGGGGAAATGCCGTTTTATTAACATTCATTACTTTTTTAGTAACCACTATATTACCAACAATTGTAGAGATTCCATTAAGTGGAGGGTTTGAAGCTTGGACACAAGATGACCCAACTCCATTAACAGGTTTTATCAATTTAGTTGTATCTCTTTTACTTATGCCTTTTAGTGTTGCAGTATATTGGTTTTATTTAGAAATGTATCGCAATGAAAATCCCAGTATCGGACGTACATTTACTGTATATGCAAATGGAGAACTTTCATTAAGACTGATTGGTCTAACAATTCTAATTGGTATTTTCACTTTTCTTTGGAGTCTATTATTAATTATCCCTGGTATCATCAAAGGGTTGGCCTATTCACAAGCATACTACTTAATGAAAGACCATCCTGATTATGGTCCATTAGAATTAATAAAAGAAAGTAGAAAGCGAATGAAGGGCTTGAAGTGGAAGCTATTCCTTCTTTATTTAAGTTTTATCGGCTGGGGTTTTTTGTGCATTCTTACGCTTGGAATAGGATTTTTGTGGCTGGCTCCTTATACTACGAATAGCCTTGCTGTATTTTATCAAGAACTTATTTATTTTCCTAATGAACCAAAAGAAGACAACAACTAATTTTTTCTCGTCTTGCGTATCTACTTTTGTGGATACGCATTTGTTACTTTTAAGTAAAATTTACTACTCTCATTAAGCATCATTTAGTACCTGGAGCTGGCCTGTCAACTCCTCTGATATGGTGTCGATGTCCATCGTCTACAGTTGTATAAAAATCATAATAATGGACATGCATACCATTTCCAACCGGGATGGCGGGCCCTGAATAAGCTTTGTAATAATGGTTATGTCCGTTTTCGAAGACTACGTATCCCTCAGTATAATGAATATGGTTACCATCCTGAGTTTGAATAGGAGGGGATGTAACATCTAAACACTGATGAACATGCCCTGCTTCAATGGAAGTGTAATCCACGGAACCGTGATTATGGTGCGGTACTAACCCGCTAATAAAATCATCTTTTCCTACCTTTGCCATTTTCCCACCCCTTCTGCAGAAGTTGTTTTTATTACCCATAACAAATAATATTTATTAAATGATCAAAATATGTTCTTGAAACAATTGATTCAATTGAATGGGCAACATAGTTTTGGTCATATTGGTCACAAAAACCACCTTCCATTTATATCCTCAAAATGGTATTTTATTAACAGGTTAAAATTAAGGAGCAATTACTGTGAATACCATGATTAGTTTAGAAGAGTTGGAAAAAGAAATTGATGAACTTAGAAAATCAATGATCGATATAGGTACCAAAAAAGGTTTAACTCATTCAGATACAGTTAAAGTAAGTACTGAACTTGATAAAAAACTTAATATATTCCGTAAATTGTTAATTCAGTAAGTAACTTAAAAATAGACTATTGGGATCGCACTCTCACAAGGCTCCCAATAGTCTATTTTCTAATTTATATTTTTACTGATTAAAATATCCAAATCTAAAGTTATTTGTGCTTCTAGCAATCACTCCAGTTATTTCTAATTTAATTTCTTCTTTCTAAGGATAACATAAGTTTAAATTCCTTCAACAATACCCTACGGAGGTGGATGAGAATGCCTACTTTTCAAACGATGATTGAAACAACATTCAACGTGATACGATCCCTCAATGATGGTAAAAAACCCTTGATCCATATCGGGGAAGCCATGGCGTGTTGGACCTACCTCGCCTTTGTAGAGGAAATTATTATCTATCAAGAGGTTGGACTCAATATGACGACAGATCAAGAGCTCCATGACATGCTGGAACAAGGGCTGAAAGTGGGTCGGGCCCATAAAAATCAAATAACAGCATTTATGCAAAAGGAAGGAATCCCCTTACCCGAGCAGCCACAGCCAAAATCAAAATCCGAACCGACTGCGGTACCGGTAGGGGCGAAGTTCACGGATAACGAATTATCCAACGCTGTATCCATCAACTTTATCATTGCCAGTGACATGCTAGCAGCATCTGCGAGTCAATGTATCCGAACGGATATCGGGCTTATGTTTCTGCAATTTCAAATGGAAAAACTCATGCTGGGCTTTAAGATGAAAAATTTGATGCAGAAAAAGGGATGGCTGAAAGTCCCTCCTGCCTATACTCCTCCCGGAATGCTACAACAATCATAGGTGATTTTAGGTCAGTATAGGTATGATCTTCATCATAAAGGGGGATGGAATACGTGAAAGAAAACATCGTAGGCCTAGATATTTCTAATCTTTGGGCGGCTTATATGAATAATTCGATGGCAACCTGTATCAATCAATATGCCTTACAAACCATTACAGATTTACAAATCAGAAGCCTCTACGAAAAGACATTAAAATCCTCGGAATACAATGTTAGATCTATAGTTGAATTTTTTAACAATGAACAGCATCCCATTCCTCATGGATTTACGAAGGAGGACGTGAATCTGAAAGCCCCTCGTCTCTTTACGGATGAATATTTACTGTTTTATCTTCATGAAATGTCGATTCTAGGTTTAAATGCTTACTCACTAGGATCAGCCACTGCCATTAGGGATGATGTGTACCAATTTTATACAACCGCTTACCAGGGGGCATCCGAGTTATACCGTTCTTCAATGAAAATGATGCAGTCCAAAGGGCTATTGGAGCGTTCTCCGGTGATTAATCTTCCGGAACAAGTGGAGTTTTCCGAAAAACAGAGCTTTCTTGCAGGTTGGTTTGGTGATCATCGCCCCCTAAACGTGATTGAAATCACCAGTTTGTATTTTAATTTGAAAAAAAGTATCATGACGAAAGCATTGATTCTTGGGTTTAGTCAGACAGCTCAATCCAAAAAAATTCGAGACTTTATGTTGAAGTTGGTGGAATTAGGAGATAAGCATATTAATCTTTTCGCAGCTGTCCTCAATGAGGATTTTATCAACTCGGCTATTACATGGGATACACATGTTACAGATTCAAGAACGGCACCATTTTCCGATAAACTGATGATGGCGCATGGAGGATTTTTGATTCAGACAGCGATGGCTTACTACGGCACAGCCTTTTCCAGTGCAATGAGGCGCGACTTAGGGGCGAAGTATGCAGCAGCGATTGTGGAGGATGCCAAGGTAGCTGAAGATGGGATGAATATCATGATTGCAAACGGCTGGTTTGAACAACCGCCACACACCGTTGATCGTAAAGAATTATCAAAGATGTAGTCTTTTCCGCACCAATATAGAATTGCTTCCCAGCATCTATTAATGTTACTCCTCACCCGGTTCGTTTGCTTTTGGCACTCATATATATTCATTTAGTACTGCTGCACTTGCAATTATTGCAGGATTAACTTCCATTTCATTACCAAACCATATATCGTACAAAAGTCGCATCGAATCAATGGACTCGATGCGTTTTTCTAATAATTTATTAAATCACTCACCATCATTTAGCTGTTTACCTTCGTTCACAGTTAATTGTTGGAGTATTTTTGGTATTTTCTGATCCAGAATTTTTTCTAAATCACCTATTGTTACAGGCTTAGCATGCTGCTCTAGCTCATACCCTAACTGACCGGTTATTTCAATAGAAGCATTTTTAACATCACTTATTGAAGTTATTCCATTTTCCCGCAATTTTGCTTCTAACTGATCAACTGAGATGCGTAATTTCCTAAGGTTATTGGAATTAATTTTTCCATTCTGAATAACTGGTGTTTCCTTCCCAATGAATATTTTTTTAAAAATACTAAATTTAATTGTTAAAAATTGAACAAGTATAAGAAATGCTACAAAAGTACTTAGGACAACTATTGTTTTTACTAACCCTTTCCCTGAAATTGCATGGCTTATGGTCGATGCAATTGCCAAAATTGTTATAATTTCCAATCCAGACATTTCGGCTACTGTTTTTTTACCCGCTATGCGTAATAAACAAAATCCTGATAATAAAATAATAATTGATTCCCAAATGTAGTTCATAACAAACCTCAATTTAACTTTTGTTTTTAATCTCCCTCTTATTCCGTAAAATATACTCCTTTTCCTTTATTACTACCTCAATTAGACAGCTCCGTTACGTTATATGAGTGTTTTTGTCATTATAAAGTCCAATTGCTCTTCATCACCCATATAAAAAGAGTGGGCGCCGGTTTGAACAAACCCCATTTTTTTATAAAAAACAATAGCATTTTCATTTTTATCCCACACACCCAGCCAGATTTTCTTTTTATTACCTTCAATTGCAATTTCTAAAGCTTTATTTAGCAAATACTTACCTATCCCTTGTTTTTGAAATTTACTCCTTACATAAATCCTTTCGATTTCAAGGGATTCATCCCCCATTTCTTCAGACTGAGCATCATTGATATTGACCTTTATATAACCAGCAAGTTCATCATTACAGTAAACAAAAAAGAATTGCGAAGAAATATCGGCTAATTCTTTTTCCAATTGTTTTAGGTTAAACGCTCTTTCTAAATAAGTATTCAAGTTTTCCGATGAATTCTGATTCTTAAATGTCTCATTAAATGTTTCATAACTAATTTCTTGAAGTATGCGTTTATCTTCAATGGTGCATTTTTTTATATTTATAGTCATTTTTATAATCGCTCCTTTTATTTCATCAATAATTTCTCTTGTTTCCCTTTTTGACAAATTCCCAGTCTTTTTCAATATTTTTTCTTACTCGTTGAAGAAGAGCAAAAATGGTTTCTACCTCGCTTTTGGAAAATCCCTCTAGTGCAACGGTATTGGAATAATCATTTTCTGTTTTTATTAAAGGATAAACAGTTTTCCCTTTTTCTGTTGGAAAGAGCTTTTTAATTTTTTTATTATGTTGATCGTCTTTCTTTTCAATAAAGCCATTCATTTCAAGTTTTTTTATAGCACGTGCAGCTGTTGTTCGGTCTACTTTTATCATCTCGGCTACCTTTTCCTGAATAATTCCCGGGTTTTCACATATTCGCACAAGATACAAATACTGCCCTTTTGTAAGGTCATATACTTTAAATTCAATATTACTTATAGAATCTAGCGCCCTTGCTATCATTCCAATCTCACGTAGAATTTCCTTCATAATTAGCTCCTTAGCATAATATTTTGTTGCAAATGCAATAAAAGTGAATTATATTAAATGTAACCTAGTTTTATTGTATTTGCAACAAAATGACTCTGGATAATTTAATAAAAAAAGGACTGATAAAAATGAATGCAAAAAGAGTAACGAGTGATGAAGATTTAATGGCAGCATTTTCTATAAGGAAAGAAGTATTTGTGGAAGAACAAGGCGTACCACTAGAGGATGAATTTGATCAATTTGATACACTGAATGGACTTTGCGAACACATAGTAGTCCATTACAATGAACAACCAGTCGGAACGGGAAGGATAAGGTTTATTGATGGTGTAGGTAAATTGGAAAGAATCTGCATCCTTGAGCCTTACCGTAAATTCGGACTTGGAAAAATCATTATAAATACATTAGAAGAAATCGCGGAAGAACGGGGAGCCTTGCAGGTTAAATTACATGGACAAACACAAGCAGAAGGATTTTATAAAAAACTTGGTTATCGTACTTCATCTAATATCTTTTTGGAAGATGGCATTCCACATATTCTAATGCTTAAAAAATTGTCTAGTAAATAATGAAATGAATTTGAGTAAAATCGCCCACCTTGCTCAACCGACTTTTTAGATAGGACTATTAAAACCCCCTTCAGATCCGTTGAAGGGGGTTTGTTTACGAACTTGATACTTAGTATACTAATGCTTTATTAACGGACTCAATTGCATGTATTGCCGTTGTATCAAACAAAGGAACTTCCGAATCTTTTTGTTTCACTAATAATCCAATTTCCGTGCAACCTAATATTATTCCTTCAGCACCATGATCAACCAGGTTCTTGATCACGTTCTTATAATATTCCCTTGATGATTGCTGTATTTTGCCTAAACATAACTCCTTATAAATAACCTCGTTAATTATTTCCCGTTCGGTTTCATTCGGTACCAAAACATTTATACCATTTGACTTTATTCGTGATTTGTAAAAGTCTTGCTCCATAGTGTACTTTGTACCTAATAGTCCCACCGTTTGAAGATTTGCCTTTTTTATTTGAGTAGCAGTTGCATCAGCAATATGTAAAATAGGAATCTTTATTTTTTCTTCAACAAAATCTATTACTTTATGCATCGTATTTGTACAAATAACAATAAAATCTGCCCCTCCCTTTTCTAATGAATAGGCTACATCTCCTAATAGTTTACCAGCTTCCTCCCACTTACCTTCAGCTTGAAATCGCTCGATCTCATCAAAATCAACGCTATATAAAAGACATTTTGCCGAATGTAATCCACCCAATCTTTTTTTGGCCTCTTCATTTATAATTCGATAATATTCAACTGAAGATTCCCAACTCATTCCACCTATTAGTCCTATCGTTTTCATCAGAGTTCCCCCATATCTGTTCCTTACACATGTATTTACCTCATTTTACCATTTTTAAAAACACCATTTCCATTAATCTCTGTAAATGATGTTCTCCTACGATGTTCGGAATATAAAAATAATTTCTTTCTTCAGTTGACAATTTATTTGCTTTTATTAATATGGGAGATATTAATAGAAAACTCCTCAAAACTCAATTGTCCTAAGGCAAACTTTGTACTTTGAACAAATATACGCTCATTTTTAGTAAGTTCACGTTTTGCTACCTTTTCAATCCATTGATGCTCTATGTCTAAAATATCTAAAACATGCTTTTGTTTTGAAAAGGCTTCATAGTATCTTAATCCAAATTTCCTTTGGGATATAGCATCAATATGTATGCCATCTGGATTTGCAGTTAAGCCTTTTGATGTTACAAAATAACAATTTTTTTCGGTATGAGCAACTTTAGATAATATCTGGTTTATTTGTTTATATTCTACAGCGCTTTTTCCAAATCCGACCTCTCCGAGGTAATGTCCCAACTCACCGATAATAATTGGGATATCTGGTGCATTCAATTCCTCTCTCATGTGTTTAAATAATGAAAGTAATTTATCTTCATACATCTTATAACGCTCTCCGTAACTGTCGCTTTCTCCTTGATGCCACAGTATTCCCACTATTTCACTTGTTTCCATAGCGAATTTTGCTTCAGAAATCGCATGTCTTGTTAATAGTCCATCAATTGCCCAATCATCAATAGAGCTTCCTCCCTCGGCACATGGTATGACCCCAATGGACTCGCCCGGATGATCCTCTGTCCAAGCCTGAGAAAAAGAGGCTGCCGGCCCAACACCAGATACGTGACGATCAAAATTAAGTGGCTCTGCCATCATTTGCCATCTTCCGTTCCGCAACATTTTTATGTGCTCATTACAAATCGGAGATACATCCTCAATAAATCCTCTGCCTGCCATATTTGATTGTCCGATTAATAATATAGATTTCATAGAAAAACCTTCTTTCTTTGTTTACAAAGGTCTAATTAGACTTTATTGTCAATTCAATTTTGTCTTCCTACAACTAAATGGCCCTAAAGTGGAAATAAGCGCAGATCCTTGCTACAGGAAAGCGCCCGTTACTTGAAGAAAGAGTATTATAAGTTTAGTGCACTTTAGGACGATATTATGCAATAATACCAGTTCAGCAATTTGCTCAGACTATTTTACATATGCTGTCCATTCACCTATCAAAGAAACCCTACTTTAAAAGGCTTTGATTATATTTCTTTAGGTAATCAAGAGCATTGTATATTTCCTCGACTGCATCAACTCGTGTAATGTCAGCTTTAGGATGGAACTTTCCTTCCGCATCTAATTTAATGACCCCATATTTAATAGCACGTTGAATGGCTCCAGAATATTCAACCTTTATTTGATCTTCATCTTTAACTTCAATGTACATCATATTGATCATGGGCATCTCTTTTTTTATTTCCATTGATCGAATAAGATTATACGTGAATTCTTCACGTGTTATCTTATTATTCGGATCAAAATCAGACGGGAATTCTAAGCCGTTGACTGCTGCGATAATGAAAGCATTCGCATACCAAGCTTCATCATCAGCATTTTTGAAATAATCCGTAGCTTTTGGTGCTTTAAAAAATCGAACCGTATCTAGATTAAGTCCAAGTGCCTTGACGATGAATGACACTTCTTGAGCACCTGTAATCGATTCATATGGGGCAAAATGACCAGATGCTACCCCTCCTACAATCCCATGATTTTCTAGATATACAACCTTATCCTTTGCTGCCACATTATCAATATCAGTAAATGTAGAAGAAAAGGCATAAGTTTGTCCAGCGGTCGTGATTTGTAGCAAAGCTGTGGCTGATAAAGTAATCAATTTAAACGTCTTTTTCATTTGGGCACACCTCATTAATATTTAAAGTTATCATTCATTTAGTAGAGACGAGTATTGAGTGAAAAAGTTACAATATCACCTGTAGTTATATTAATTGGGTTATTTGGTCCCATTTATTAGAGTAAGTTTAGTAATCCGCTATACCTGATTGAACTACTCAGCACTAAAGTACTGAGATTCTCCTAAAAAGAAGACACCTATGAGTGACCATCTCCCGCTCAACTAGGAGAAGGATTTTCGGCTATCAGTGATTGACAGATTTCCTATCGCCTCTCGGATCTGTGAAAGCATTCTAAGAGTAGAGAGTTCACCGGTTTGGTGAAGCCTAACAATCTCTGATAACTCTACATGACTAAACCAATAGTTGGGATAATCACGTAGGAGACGTTGCACCGCATTCCATTGCGCCCAGTGATGTAGACCTTGTTTCTTCTCCGGAACAAGGGAACGCAACACTGGTGGAAGCTTTTCTTTGTAGCCCATCACTCGTCGAGCGATGACGTAACTGGCCGCTTGATGAATGGATATACCAAAACGTTTCATATATTTCAATTTTCCGATTTGTGATGTATAGGCTGGATTTACTTCGTAGACGTGAACACCACATTTCTCCGCCCGGTTTTTAATAGACGTTATCATTTTTCGGTAGGCAAAGAGACTCATCCGCTGATTAGCTTTTCGGTTGCCGTAAGGATTAGACACTTTGGATGTGGTAGTATTTAATTTTTCCAATACCAATGGTTTTTGACACTGTGCCGCATAATGCACTAATGCAATCGCTTCCGCTTCGAGGATCTTGGTGAGTTGTTCTGAGGTTTTATCTGTTATCGTAAACTTTTGAACTAATGAGTGTTGCAAACAACCGGTGTTCGATATATTAGAAATGGCAAAATGGTCGACATTACAATCCACACCAATCACACCATCGGCTTTACTATAGTTGGACTTAGAAGAAGAGGGCACTTGTATCAGGCACTTTAGGATGTAATAATCTCCATGGTCTTCCAAACTCCATCCGACCGGTTGACCACCCTTTTTCTTATTCAAACAGTTTACCTGGGTTTGAATCGCCTTTTGAACCTGTTCTTGTCCATATGGAAACATCACTTGTTCCATTTGCACCAAATCCCCAAACGGGGTTTGAAACGAAAGAAGGTGAGTATCAGGAATGTAGGTGAACACAAAGTTTCCATATTTAGCATCTTTCCGCCCGGAAATGGTCATCTTAGAATAGCGAGAACGTTTCCATTCTTTTTCCCAAAGCTTGTGATTCTTGGCATAAGTGGGATTCGTAAATTGAGCTTTAAATAACTTACGGGAGCCAAAGACCACACTACGGATATCGTACTTCAGCTTGTCCATCTCTAGAGCAAGACGGTTTACTTTAAATTGCAACCGCCCCAGTTTATTTTGAAGATGTTTGATTTCAACATCAACATAATGATGTTCAAAGTGATAAGCATGGTAAAATAGGTTCGTCTCTTTTTTGTAGTGAACAGCCCATACATTTTTGTATTTCTTGACATTCCGAAGGTTCCCTGGAATTTTCACCGTTCCCTTGATAAGTGATTGTTTGAGTTTGTGATAAGAGGTTAGTTTGGCTTTTGTCGTTTTGATTTTCTTTTTAACTGCGGTGATCTGAGCTTGTTTATTTTGAAGATAGACAGCTGTTAGCTCTTTTTGTGATGTAAGAAGAGCTTTTGCTTCTTGGACTGCACTATTGGCATAGTAATCATTCAAAGAAAACTTCTTTTTAACATGCACATGCATGGAATCGTTGCCACGGTGGCTTTGTTTAGAGCGCTCTTCTTTTACAGTCGTTGAATATGCATAGTGTTTCGCCTGATTAAACACACGAAGGGTGCGTCCAATCGAATCTACGAATGAATCCGGTAATGTATTTTTATAGATACGGTTACTAAAATAGGTTTTCATTCCCACCGGACACACCCTCCTACTAAGATTCATTTACCTTTATTATACAGGAACAAACGTTCCTTTTCAATAGAAAACCTAGATGGTTTTTACAAAGAAGTCGGTCGACTCATCTGCATGACTGAAGTCACGAGTGTTCTCAACCTTTTAATAAAAGTTGGCATAGAGGGTAGTATATAACCATTAAAGAGGTGATAGAAATGTCTAACATGATGAAACAAAATGAAATTGAAACATTAAGAGAGTTAATTAAAGAAGTAGACACTGCCATGTTGACTACGGCTACTGAAGAAGGGCTTGTTTCTCGTCCCATGAAAACACAAGAAGTAGAGTATGATGGCGATTTATGGTTTTTCAGTAAAAAAGAGACGAATAAATATGATGAAATATTACATAATCAAGATGTTAATGTAGCATATGTTGGTAAATCCTATGTTTCCGTCCGTGGAAGAGCGGAAATCGTTGAAGATTTAGACAAGAAAAAGGAATTGTGGAGCAAAGTATACGAGAAAATTATGCAAACTTCTTATGATGATCCTAACGTTATCTTGATAAAGGTAAAAGTGGAAGCAGCCGAATATTGGGAAGAAGGAAATTTCATAAAGAGGGTTGTCTTTTACTATGAACGCATGACAGGGCAAAGTTCTAAAACGACAAACATTAATAAAACGTTGGAATTGAATAATTAACAACAACAAAGATGGGTTGTCTGCTTGTAAAACAACCCATTTTGCTATGTTAGCTTGTTATTGATGTCCTACATCAAGACTAAGAATTCCACTGTTGGCATCATAAGAAGCAACAACTATTCTTCCATTTGCTTTAAATTGATCGGGCATATCACCAGTATTTAAGTAGTTCCAAACACGATTGGCATCACTAGCAAAGTACAATTTAAGCAATTCTTTGGCTACAATTGGAATACGGTAGGCTTGTTTTAATCTACCGTTAGCATCGTCATCCCACATCGAGAAGTTTAAGGTTACTTCGTAGTCCGAATAACCACCATAAAGGGTAATAGCTTTAGAAGCACCTTCAATACCATAAACACGACCACCATCTGTAAAGCCAAGTTCATTTTGAAGTGTTTCTAAGTTATCACCACCATAGGGACTCCAAGCCGATTTTAGTATTGGTGCAACCCATCCATCAGGATAGACTTTTCCAGTTTGTTTCTTCACTTCTCCATCGAAGGTGATTTTCACCAACGAACGATTTGTCAACCAATCCACCTTGCATCCAAGGGCTTCACTAACAAAACGTAGTGGCACTAAGGTACGGCCATTAATTGATTTTGCGGGAACATCCAAACTTTTTTGATTTCCATTCATAACAGCCTGTTTGCTATTAAGTGGGAGAATAATAGATAAATCTCCCTTTTTAGCCATTACCGTTGATGTTTTAGCGTCCCATTCAACCTTTGCTCCCACCACTTCAAAAATCGTTCTCATAGGAACTAATACACGACTATTCTCCATGACAGGCTGTTGGTCGAATCCTAATGATTGTCCATTGATTTGTACGGTGATGTTTGACGAAGCCTCAGCATGTGTACTGATCAAAAAAGATGTGAACAACCCTGTTATTAAAGTGGCACTTTTTATGTAATTCAAGATGATACGCCTCCCTTTTTCTAAAGATGCTAAAGTAAACTCTATATTTAAATACTATATAGTTACTTTTATTCTACCATTCATGCTAATAAACAGTGTGAAAAAGGCCGTTTGTCCTAATAATTGCAAGAGGTTTAATCTACTGGTGTTTTCTTCAATTGATTTGAAAATTTAACTAATTTAATTTCACTAACAAACGTAGAGCCTAATAGTAATCCACCACCAAGCATTTGAATAATTGTCATTTGTTCTTGCAGGAACATTGTAGAAATCAATATAGCTACAAATGGATCCACATAACTTAGCATTGCTATACTCTGTCCCTTTAATTTTTCCATACCAGAGAAAAATAGCCAAAATCCAATCCCTGTATTAATAATCCCTAAAATTAAAATAAAAGGAATTGAAGAACCTGATACTTCAAAGATACCAAAGCCGGAAGTCAAGAAAACAAATGGCATAAGGAGTAAAGTGGTTGTTCCAAGCTGAATAATGGTCAGCTCTAACTTCCCCATATCTTTAATAAATTTATTTAAAAGCAATAACAAAGCATAAAATGCTGCTGCGATTAATCCAAAGGAAAGTCCAAGTATATCATCTGAACTGGATGCACTCACACCTTCTCCTACAATCATTACCATCCCTATAACTGCTACACCAATACACACAATTTTCTTGATGGATAATTGTTCCTGAAGTACATAGGGAGAAAGGATCATCACAAATACAGGGGCAAAGTAATAACCTAGCGTGGCATTGGCAATTGTTGTATGGTCATATGATTGGTAAAGAAAAATCCAATTTCCTCCCAATGCAATACCTGAAAGAATCAAAAATAAAGCATTAGATTTAACTAAATTCCATGAAATTTTTTTCTTAAGCACGACGAATAATAGCAGTAAAAATAAGCATCCTAGGAAACTACTAAGTAAAGCTCTTTCGCTCGATGATAAATCAATGTATCGAACAACTAAACCAATTGTACCGAAAATAATCATTGATAAGATAAACTGAATTTTAGATTTCATCGTCTACCCCTACAAATCTGCGAAACAGCTTTTCAAAAATACCACTCACAAAAAACATCTTTACATACCTTTTCCTTTCCTAACTTGAATTTTTAATAGTTATACCATATCATAATCACAAGTATTACAAAAACGAATGTTTATCATGAAATGCATGACGAAATCAGATGGTTGGTGAAAAGGGATATGAATATCCAAAAATATATGGCATTTGTCAAAGCTGTAGAATCCGGCAGCTTTACAAAAGCTGCCGAAGTATTAGGCTATACACAGTCTGGAATAAGCCGTATGATTAACGATTTAGAATCGGAATGGGGAATTTCCCTTTTTGAAAGAGGGCGCGCTGGTATCAGCCTAACATCTGATGGCTTAAAGTTACTGCCCCAGTTAAAGCGAATCTGTAATGAGTATGAAATTTTAATGATGCAAATAGAGGACTTACATGATATGCAATCTGGGATAATCCGTATTGGAACATTTTCAAGTGTGGCAACTCATTGGCTGCCTAATATGATTAAATTCTTTCAAAAGGACTATCCCAATATTGATTTTGAAATGCTGTTAGGTGATTATACAGAAATTGAAAACTGGATTATAGAAGGACGTGTTGACTTTGGATTTTTACGGCTACCAACAAAAGCAGAAATGGAAACCATCTTTTTGGAGCAAGACCGTTTGCTGGTAGTAATTCCTCAAGATCATCCACTTGCTAATTGCAATAAGTTTCCAATTAACGAATTAGTGAATAGTCCATTTATGCTATTGGAAAAGGGGGCAAAAGCAGAAATCTCTGAAATTTTTGCGAAGCACCAAATTTCACCACATGTTCAATTTACAACATGGGATGACTATGCCATTATGTCTATGGTGGAAAGCGGTTTAGGAATCAGTATATTACCAGAATTGATATTACACCGGATTCCTTACCATATTGTAGTTAAAGAGCTTGAAGTTCCCGCTTTTCGAAATATTGGTATTGCTATGAGAGAGCAAAAATCACTTTCACTTGCGTCCAAGAGATTTTTAGAATATTTATCATATAGAAAGAGGGAATGAAATTGGGGTCCTCCATTGTTTATCTATAGCCCCAAGTCCAACTTTTTAATTTATTCTCTCTTACTTTTATTGTTTTCTATAATAGATAAAATCTTGAATACTAACAATGTGGATAAAAAATAAACTACAAAATAATAATATTTATTTTCAACCGCAAATTCATCTAGGAGAAACGTAGAAATTGCAATTACAATACCTATGGTTATAGCCCTTGTTATATTGTTCAGAGATATCTTCCCCTTTCCCTATTATTTCTCTTTCTTTGTCCATATAAAGAAAGTCAATATTTAATCCTAAAATTATTTAAACCCTCTGCTTCGTTAGTTTTGGTTACAAACTCTATGTCTATCTTACCAAATAATCTACTGTATTGGTATTAAATTTCCAATTCCATCAACTAAACCGTCCAATGATTTTTCCCCGGTTGTCGTTCTATGGAAAATTAAAGTGATTAGAACAAAAAGAGTTAATTATTAGCCAATTAAAGAAACGCTCTGTTGGTATTATCTTCAATTTAAATGTGGTATCCAATAGAGGCGTTGCTTTTTCTATGGATAACATAACTGAAAAGGCAAATACTAATACTAATACTAATATTGAGACTTCGCAGTCTTGCAAAAAAAAAGGCGGTGATTTCATGAAGAAATTTATGGTATTAATGCATTTAATTTCAGGTACTTTTGCGGCTTCCTTCGTTTTATACTTTGTTAGGAAAAACTCATTCGAACATAGAAGAATTATGACAACTGTTATAGGAACTCAACTTCTAACGTGGGTAATTCGTTTTATTACCTCTATGATAGAAAAAGCGAAATCTTAAAGATTTCGCTTTTTTACGCCATTTAAGCACCTTTTTTATATTCAAAATCATAATATCCTCCGCCGGTTAAAGAATGCATTTGATCTATATTTCGTTTTTTCGAGCTAAATCCCTAAGATCTAATCGTTCAGGAACACCCCGACTATTTTATCGAATTCCACTCAAATTCACTAGTATTGACTTCGGCGAGAATTGTAAGATTTACATCCAGTTTCCTATTATAATTTTACCTTAAACAAAAATTGAATTAATCAATTCTTAAAGTAAAAACTATTTATTAAAGGGGGATAATTAATGAAAAACAAAGCAGAGAAAACGATCGTAATTTCATCCTGGATAATTGTATCATTATTATTAATAAAATTTACACCAAAAAATAAAATTCGTGAAACACTAGTTGTATTTTTATTTAAACAAGCACTAACATGGATTTTTGGATTACTAGTGGTAGAAAAAAACTTAATTTCCTATCCATATCGCTTATTTTTCAAAAAGGCAAATAAAGCTAATTTTTCATTCGAATATTTTATATACCCTGGACTTTGTGCTTTATTTAGTTTGTACTACCCAAAAAATAAATCCAACCTTTTAAAAACCCTACATTACTTTATTGGCCCTTCAGTAATAGTCATCTTTGAAATTATTGCAGTGAAATATACAAAATTAATTAAATATAAAAAATGGGCTTGGTATTGGAGCTTTATAACAATTTGGATAACAGATTACTTAACACAAGTTTTTCACAACTGGTTTTTTAAAACTAAATTTCATGAATAAAAAGGGCAGGTAGACTGCCCCTTGTATTAAGTTAAATGCACAATATCAGTCAATGGGTCGAATGAATATGACAATATTACTTCCTGTTCCAAAATCGTTGCATCGCAATTGCTCTCACAAACGCTTCCCCGAAGTTGTTAGTGTTCGAAGCAAAGACGACACCCTCAAGCTCTCCGTTTTCCGGGGGCTGCATGTACGCTTCCCCTGTGGTCGCCATTCCAATCGGTTTGAAATACTTGTATGTCCCTTGGATAAAGTCTTTCACATACAAGTCAAAGGCAGCTTGATTTTGCACGCTTCCACCTACAACATAAAGAGAATCATAAAGAACATGATTTGTCGCGTAGAAATTTTGGTCCAACGTGATGGTCGTCCCTTGTGCTCCTGTAACCGTACCCAATCGATTGCTGACAAACTCCACGAAGATTCCATGTTCGACGAGCGTGTTCACCACTGAGGTGACCTCTTGATCGGGAAACCCGTTGCCAATCAGAACGCCAACCCTCATGGTATGGGGGAAATGTGGAGTATTGGCTTGACTCAGAGCTGGAGAGGACGCAGAGACGGAAACTTGCTTGGTCGATGGTGGTCGTACGTCGATGTTTGAAGCAATGGTGGAAGCCAATGTATGGTCCACTTGTCCGAACATGTCGACGACTTGTTGACGAACAGATTCACTCTTCACTTTTGAGAGTTGAAAAATGAATGACTGTAATATATGGTTTCTTTCAACGTCAGACAAACTATTCCAGAACAGGCGTGCTTGGGAAAAATAGTCCTTAAACGTGTCGCTTATAGCTTTGGTGGCTAAGCCTTTTATCTTTTCGGGATAGAATTCGTACCCGCCCTGCTCGGCCGGTGTTGGACTGGGTGTATTGCCTGCTAGTGAGTTTTGATAGTAGTTAACCTGGTCAATATCGATACGCTCTCGATGAGCCCCTTCTCGTTGGTAGTTGTGAAAAGGACAAAGTGGTCGATTGATAGGTATTTCATTGATGTTCGGACCACCCAATCGATACATCTGAGTATCGCGATAAGCGATAAGTCGGCCCTGTAATATAGGATCATTGGAAAAACCGATGCCCGGAACCACGTTGGTCGGATCAAAAACGGATTGCTCGGTCTCCGCAAAAAAGTTGTCGACATTACGGTTTAGTGTTAGCTTTCCGATGTAATGAACAGGAACGATTTCTTCTGGCCAGAGCTTCGTCGGATCGAGAACATCAAATTCGTATGCGTGTTCATTTTCCTCTTCAATCATTTGCACCCCAAATTCGTACTCGGGATACATCCCGCGTTGAATCGCCTCATGGATATCTCGCCGGTGAAAATCGGGATCCAACCCGCCAATGATGAGGGATTCTTCTTGGAGAAGCGAATGTACCCCGAGGACTGGCTTCCATTGAAAGCGGACAAATCGAGAGGTTCCTTGGTCATTGATGAACCGATATGAATTGATCGCGTAACCCTCCATCATTCTCCAACTTCTTGGCAACGTCCGATCCGACATAAGCCACATGATAAAATGCGCCGACTCCTGGTTACTTGCTACAAAATCCCAAAAGTTATCTTGTGCTGCCGAAGCTGTCGGCATATCCGTGCGTGGGTCCGGATTGGCGGCATGATGTGAATCGACAAATTTCTGCGCGTCATTCACGAAGAACACGGGTAAATTTAATGATAATAGGTCGAAATTGCCCTCGTCAGTATAAAATTTCACTGCGAAGCCTCGCAAATCGCGCGAGGTATCCAGCGATCCGCGACCGCCATGATTTGTTGAAAAGCGGACGAATACGGGCGTACTTGCACTTGGATTCTGCAAGAATCCCGCCTTGGTATAAGGCTTCATCGACTGATAAACCTGGAATGTCCCGTGAACACCGAATCCTCGAGCATGGGCGACGCGTTCTGGAGTACGTTCTCGGTCAAAATGCATCAGCTTATCAAAAAACAGAAAGTCCTGCAACAGGGCAGGGCCTCGAGGTCCTGCCTTCAACATCGCGTCATTATTGGATACCTTTAATCCCGCACTCGTCGTAAGGGGTTTTCCTGTATTCTGAACACGAAATTCCTCAAGTTGTTCATTTTTTTTGTTGCCTTGATTCTCTTTTTCGTTAGAAACGTCATCGGAATTCATATTATCTCACGCCCCCCCAAGTCATAATGTATTTCACACTATATGTATGCCCGGGTTCTCCCCAGTATTCGAAGTCTCTCAAGCTGGTTAAGCTATGTGGCAAATGCCCTTTTGAAGCTAACGGATTACATACAGTTCGAGGAGGTACAGATGCAACTTTTGTGAAAGACTGTGAGCAGAACCCGCAATATTCACAGCAATTTCTATTTGACTGTCTAACTGGTCTAGTTGCTCTTTACACAATAGGAGCTGCCACATTGACAACTCCTTGCTCCACTCTTGCCACCCCGTTGCTTGAATAAGAATTCCGCTAACGAATAAACGCCAATTCTCTATTAGCAAGTGCATCGTTTAACCATAGAGGATGCATTTTTAATAGGTCTTGCGGCAGATTCTGTTGGTCAAAAAATTTAATTTCTAGTGACTCAGAAGAATTACATCGTAGTTCTCCACCAATAATTTCAGCAAGAAAACAAGTTGTTATAAAATGTACTACTTTACCATTTGGATAAGCGAACACTTGTGAATTTGGGTCAGAGTACACACCAATAAGCTTTTTAATTCTTATATCTAGATTGGTTTCTTCCTTTACTTCTCTGATAGCTGCTTCAGAAACTGTTTCCCCTATTTCTATATGTCCTGAAGGAATACCCCATAGTCCTACATCTGACCTTTTCTGTAACAAAACTTGTTTTTCCTCATTCAAAATAATAACTGCAACCCCAGCTTTTAAATCGTCAATTCTTTTCATACAATAACCCTCCTTAAAGTAATAAAAAAAGGACCGAAGGAAAAGATTTCAACGCATAACAAATACGCTGAACCTTTCCCCTCGGACCTTTTATGTCAATAGGTGCCTTTTACATATCGTAAAAGATGTAGCCCTTGGTCACTGACCTACCTAGATAGCGGAACCCTAGCTACAATTTTCCAGTTCATATTTATTTTATAACTAATTCTAAGAGGATGAAAGATACTCTTTCTCTAAAGGGTTTCCCATCATCTAATGCATATAGTAGATCTATCACTGATAATACCAGGTCTTTTAGGAGTCATTACTACTGGGATATTCCTGTCTCTAAAAACACACTGGGGCTTTTTTAAACAGTACTGGATTATAGCTAAAGAAATCATAACTTTAATAACTTTCTGTTTTGAAGCCTTGGGGTAAACGGAAGGGAAAAATAGATTCGGTACACTCATAAATTATGGATATTAACAAATACAGCTAAAGTCAAAAACCACGTTGAAATTCAACGTGGATTACGGCGCACCGTTATTAATCATATGAGTAGTATAGATGTGTCGTAGTTGATGAGGATGAATACTCTTTTTTATCCCAGCTCGGTTTTGATATTCGTTTATTATATTTCTCAGGTTAACATTTGTTTTACATTATATAGCGAGTAAGGAAGATTTCTTATCAATCACATCTTGTATTGTTGAAACACTTTGCTCGGTGGTTTGATTTGTTGTATCAATAATATGGGGTTCATAGATACCCAAATTGTTAAATTGCTCCCACATTTTTTCTACCAATTCAATGTTGGCATCTTCGTCCAATTTGGTACGATTGATGGCTCGTTTCATTGTTTCTTCCTTAGTCGCTCTTAAGATAATATAATGTACTTCATAATTATCTTGTACAACTTTTAACCACGGCTTTAAGAACCAAGGGCCAACAATTCCATCTATAATCACATCGTACCCACCACGTGCAAAACGTTTTGCAGCTTCCAAAAAAGCTTCAATAACAATTAAGTTTTGTTCTTGTGATTCCGGTAAAAACGGAGGTATTGCCCCCTTTTGAATATAGTGATAAAAATCATCCGTGTGCATATGTACCGATTTAGTTAAATTAGACTCTCTAGCAACAATAGATGCCGTTGTACTTTTACCAGTCCCTGGTGAACCAGTAATTATAATAATTCTGCCTTGGTTCACAAATATTCTCCTCCTTTTTGCTATTCTTCTTTTAACATTAATACATTTTCTTTTTCGGAGCGCTACCCCAATTGGGCATGGTCAATTAAATGTTCCATGAATAAAGTAACGCTAATCATTTATTCAATGATTGCGCCCTTTAAAACGTCACTTACTTATTTCTTATCGAGTTGTTCCGCCAAACCGATTAAAAGGCCTTCGGTTCCACGAATGTAGCAAAGCCGATAGGAGTCCTCGTACTGAACCACTTCGCCAACGAGCTGAGCACCATACTTAGTGAGTCTGGATACCATTTCGTCAATGTCTTCAACGGTGAACATGACGCGTAGATAACCGAGGGCGTTTACAGGAGCAATCCGGTGATCTGATATAGTAGGTGGGGTGAGAAATCTCGAAAGTTCAAGTCGGCTGTGGCCATCTGGGGTAACCATCATAGCAATCTCTACGCACTGAGAACCTAGTCCGGTTACGTGACCAGCCCATTCACCTTCGACAGTGGCTCGCCCTTCGAGGTTCAAGCCAATCTCCTCGAAGAAAGAGATTGCGTCATCAAGAGATTCTACAACGATGCCGACATTGTCCATTCTTAGCAATTTGTTTTTTGCCATAGTTTTATCTCCTTCCTGCTTACCAAAACCTTCCCCAAACTTTATAGAATGTAACTGACCATCTGAAGCCCAATTTTCTCGTTCATATTCATCGAATACCACAGTAACCCATTCTTTTTTTACATTTAATGTTTTTACTGCTTCATTCGTAATAGCTTCTACAAATTGTTGTTTTTGCTCAGTAGTTCTACCTTTGGCCAACTTAACTGAAATGAAAGGCATTTTCCCCACTCCTAAATTTTGCTTTTTCTATACTATTCTATTTCATATTGTGAATCCCTTTATAGCACAATGAGATTTTACTTCATACTCGAATAAGGGTCGTTGACCTTACTAGCTTTTCATAATTACTCTTGAAAACTGCAGCTATCTATGCAGAAACAATCAATGAATTGGCTAATACTCATAAAAAGATTATAATATTAGTAGGCGATTTTTTGCTCACCAATATTTGTACTATTTTATTCTCATAAAGGAGGATTATAAATGTCTGAAGAAAAATTGTCAGATTTAATTAGTCCTGAAGCTGTTATTAATTTTGAAACTGGTGCGATTAAAGCAAGCACTTTGGATTCAATCATCAAACTTTTGCCTTTTGAAATGGGCTTTTGCGATGCCAACGATATTTTCCGCTGGTATTCAAATAATCCAAACCGCGTGCATGGTCGCCGTATAGAAGCGATTGGTCGCCCTGTGCTTGAGCTTCACCCAAAAATAGCTCACCACGTTGAAAAATTGTTGAATGACTTCCGTTCAGGAACACGCGATGAATGGGAATTTTGGTTTCCAAAACGCACTGGTGAATCTGGTCAAATTTACCAAAAGTTTATGGCAGTACGTGATGAAAATGGAAAATATCTTGGCTGTATGGATGTGACCGTTAATATCGACCTTTTCAAAGGAAAAGAAGGAAAAAATACCCCTGAAACTATTGACGAATTTAAAGCTGTTAAGCCTAAATAATAAAAAAATACCTTTCTCATTTGAGGAGCTGCTGAAAAACACATTAAATTCCTTAATTTAATGTGTTTTTCTTTATAATAGACTTATCAATTTTTTTAAGCCCCACGTCGCTGATCAACTGCTATTTGCAAAGCTTCGAGCGGATTTGCTGTTTTTTGATCGATTTCATATACTTTATTTCCTTGCTGCCATCGGATAATCGTCTCAGGATGTTCACGAAATCCATTTATTTGTATTTTACCACGCTGGTCTGGAGGAGGAAGAAAATGTTCATCCAA
Source organism: Schinkia acidoalkalinis (assembly GCF_054301215.1). Next base: position 3,995,666 of record NZ_CP182573.1, on the reverse strand, counting down.
ATAATTTACAGTTGATTTCGCCATCGATTCCGCGTTCTCATAATTGTCTATAGCATACTCCGGATTTGTTGGAAAATTTATTTCAATCAACCATTTTCCTTCATTCCAAGAAATGTAATGATGTCCTGCAGCACCTTCAGCAAACCCTTTGATTCCATGCCCCAAATCCAAATTAGTTTGTTCAATTTCATAATAATTTTCAATCGCATTTACAGCTTCTTTTTCACTTGAATAAGTCTCTTCCTTTACTAGACTCCTATCTTGATTAGGAGAATGGCTCCCTGAAATACCAGTTTTATCATTCATATCCTTTTCATTCGGGACGACATGATCCTCATTACTATTTGCTGAAGGATCTCCATGTGAATGATAGCTTGATTCGTTATTTTGATCAGCCTGTTCAGATTGTGTAGAACTCATATTAGATTGAGTCTGATTACTTTCTTGACAAGCAGTTAAAATAATCCCGAAGAGAATGATCATTACGAAATAAATTTTCTTCATAATCGTGATTTTACCCCCTAAAGTGTTATGTATCCATGTTTATAGTCAAAACAAATCTCCCTACGCTAATAATCTCACTTCATTTACTACTAACTAATAGACGTTTTTTAAAGAGGTTTAGTTACGATATTTTCTATTCTTTACAAGAGTAATGTGACCATCCTCCTAATAAATCAAAAAAATAAAGCATAAGCATACTAAAAGTTAAACTTATGCTTTATTTTTATATTCGATACAATTTCGTTAACTGATCACTAGACATAAACAAATATTTAGGGAAGTGTAGTTTAAACATATGACGAATAGAATTATTTCTGCTTGATAGTATATCGATTGGCAAAAAGGCAAACCATTTAAACCATTTGTACAATGGATGTGAGATATCAAAAATTTCAAAACCAAGTCGCTCGCAGCCTTTATTTAAATGAGTGATTCCGACAATTCCTTTAATTTCTCCAGAACGTCTGTTATTTCGTAGAAAATGTTCCACGCCCGGTAATGACTGCTGAACATGGCGGTAAATAATTTTTGCTTTTTTTAGTTCACTCTTGATGTCTTTTAACTCTTTAAGAAGCTTCACATTATGGAGATGAATTTTTATTAAGAGATCATTTTTATTAATTTTCGTTCCATCCGAGAGAATAACCTCTTTTCCTTTGTATTTTGTTAATCGAATTCTAAAGATGTTATTTTCCATACCAGCCCTTGGAGGAATAGTAAGGCGCGTACAACTGAAATAAAGAGGATCAAAAAAATCCCAAATCGAAAGAACATAGCCTCGCATGACGGCCAGCCTCTCCTTCGCTTTTCGTAGTTTTCCTCATTATTTTTCAACATTAAAGGGAATATTATTTGTGTAAAATTTGGATTTACACAAATAATGCTTGTCGAATAGGAGATATTGCACGAAGGTTTCTGCCCAATTGTGATAATAATAGTGCAGACGAATATTGTAAAAAAGGCTAACACCGCACAAACACCGGTGTTAACCTTTGAAATCTGTTACATGATTACGCAAGTTCAATCTGTCGGGTTTCTTGACCTAAGAAGGCAACAGTTAAAACCCCAATAACAATACTTGCACAAAAGATCGTGAAAATAAACCCGATGGAATAGCCAGCAGCCACGAGTGATCCTACCAAAAGCGGACCAAGGATTCCACCTATTCTACCAACAGAAGCCGCCATCCCTGTTCCCGTTCCGCGAATAACCGCAGGGTATTGTTCAGGGGAATAGGCATAAAGCGCTCCCCATGCACCAAGGTTAAAAAACGATAATAAAATCCCTGAAACAATAAGTAAAGCAGTCGTTTCCGCATGCCCGAACACAAAAGCCGAAGCTGCTGTCCCTAATAAATAGGTAACAAGTACAAATTTTCGTCCGATACGTTCAATAAACCACGAAGCCGAAAAATAACCCGGTAGTTGCGCTAATGTCATGATCACTACATATTCAAAGCTTTGGATCATGCTGAATCCTTTCATGACCATTACACTTGGCAACCACAGAAACATCCCGTAATAGGAAAATACAACTGTAAACCATAATGTCCATAACACAATGGTAGAACGTGCATATCGCGGTGACCAAACATCACGCATATTTTGAAAAACTGTCCGTTTTTCACCTTTTTTTGGTGAAAAGGCAGGTGAATCCGGCAATTTGATTCGTAAATAGATTGCATAAAGTGCTGGAATTGCGCTTAATAAAAGCGCGATTTTCCACCCAAATGACGGTATAACAAAATATGAAATGAGGGCTGCGATGAGCCAACCCACCGCCCAAAAGCTTTCCAACAGTACAACTATACGTCCGCGCTCATGAGCAGGTACGATTTCAGAAACTAGTGTTGAGGCAACAGGTAATTCTCCGCCAAGACCCATCCCAACAAAAAACCGCAATACAAGAAATACAGTTAATGTCGTCGTCAATGCCGATAAACCACTAGCAAGTGAAAATAAGACTAACGTGATAATAAAAATATTTTTTCGGCCTATCCTGTCAGCCCAGAGCCCAAATACAAATGCCCCAACAGCCATACCGATTGAATTAATGCTGCCAATCCAGCCCATCTGTTCCGGAGTTAAATTCCATTCCACCTTGAGCGCTGCAATAATAAATGATAGCATCCCCACATCCATTGCATCAAACATCCATCCGAGGCCAGCAATCCCAAGTACTTTTCTCCTTGAAATAGTCTTTTCAACCATTATGTTACCCACTCCTGTCTTGACATCTGTCTATACTTAAACTATAGGAGTATATACTCAAAAAAACAAGTATTAATTTCCACAGTATTACTACAAAGGTTTGTACGAATTTCGTAACGAAGCTGTCACCATTCTGCAACAGATACAATACTCATAATGTAACCTCATGATTTAAAATAAATGTAACAACTAGATAACGCTTACATTTTTCTCAAAATAAGCGAGATACAAGTTTTAATGCTGCAAATTCTTGATGAAGGAAGGAATGTTGAAGTATGAACTATCGCGAAATTATCAATAAAATAGAGAAAGATAAAACAGACTTAATTAAAAGATTAGAAAATAAGAACTTAACAAAAGAGGAATTTGAATCAATTAAACACTCGATTGACAACTATGATTATATAATTGAATTAGCTGAAATGAACCACTTTGAAAGAGGTGCAATTCATTAAATAATCGCCAAAAAGCTGCCGACAAAATAAGTCGAGCAGCTTTTTTTAACGCAAATTATTTAGGAATATTTCCTCCTGCCACTCTATCTCCTGAGTTCCCAGCCGGATCTGTTTTTTCATCATCCTCACCTGCATGGATGATTAATGATCTTCCAATAATACTGTTGCTCACACCTTGATCTAGTGATACATCTTCTAAAATGACCGCTTGATCGATTTTCCCATCCTTATTAGCAACTAGGTTTGGCATATCACCAAAATGATAGCCCTTCGGATTTTTATGGCCATGCTGCTTGCTTGTAGGGTTAAAATGAGCGCCTGCAGTGCTAAAATCACCGTTTACAATTGGGTTTTCGTGGATATGGAAACCATGCTTACCGGGCGTCAAGCCAGATGCATTCACTTTTATAATCACATGTTTCCCCATCTGTACCAACCCTGCAACTCCAATGACATCCCCTTTTGTGTTGTACAGTTCTAGATAAGTGTTTATAAAATGATGCTGTCTCCCGTTGGAGGTAAAGTAAGTATACGTATAATTATAAGTTGAATTAGCCGGAAAGCTTACAGTCGCGTTGTTATTCTTACCGGAATTGTTGCCACTTTCCGCAATCCCTTGTTTTGGGACATTTGCTGAAGCAATACCAAACATCACCAATGCTGCAATCACCACTAATAAAGTAGTTAAACTAACCCTTCTCATTTCATCTCACTCGCTTTCCATTCGTATTTTTTAAAGGATAGAACCTGCTATTGTAAATTATTTCCGAAAGACAAATTTTTACACATAATGAACGAATAATATATAGAATCATCGAAATAAAAAAAGAAGATATCTATCGAACAACATATAGATACCTTCTTCATGCAATTAGAGGCTATTACCATTCTTTAGTTGGATCGCCAATTGGATTATCAACTTTATTTATTTTTATTAATGTCATAGCTTGGTCATATGGGTCATCTAAATTACCATCTATTTCGTTATATACCTTTTTAAGCTTTGCCTTTAATATGACAAAACCACCCTTATCACCGTTTTGTTGAACTATACCATCATCGTTAACTTGTAAAGCTAAATCATGCTCGGATTTATCCTCACCATATACTGACCAATCAAATACTCCCGGCGTAATATTGAATCCTGCAGGTTCAACGATAAGTTTGTCAAACATATTTTTCCCATCAGTTGGATATACGTATATGGATTTTGCGAATTTTATATTTTTCAAATTAACGAATACTTCGGCTGTTGCCTTTCTTAGTTGACCGTTTTTATCTTTTGCTGTAACTACAATACTCGTTGTTCCAACACCTTTGGCTATGACTTTTCCAGACTGATCGACACCTGCAACCTGTGTGCCATCTTTAATGACCCAAGTAAATTGTAAATCCTCTAGTTTTGGTAGATTTTTAGGGTCCTCACCTGGAACTGGGAGAACATTGAGTTCTTTATATAAGTCTCTATGGAGCGTTTCCTTTACATTAATTGTGTAAGGAGGTTTTTTAAACTCCAAGCCATAGTTTTTCATTTCATTTATAGTTATTGTATCAAAATCCGCCTCTTTACTTAGCACTGAAACATTAATCAAAGAATTATTTATAGCGGCACCATAAATCTTAATCGTTCCTTGTACTTCAGACGGCTTTTGAAAGGATGTATTAACAGAAACAGTCGTATGACCAATTAATTGGATATCTGCTAGGTCGTCTGTTAAATCAATAACGCCATTGGCTAGCCCATTAAGAATACCTTTTGCACTAATAGTAACAGCGCTAAGTAAAGGCTTCACAATGGGTTTCATAACCAAGTCGGTGAGTAAACCATTGAGTATATCACCTAAAATTGGAACTCCACTAAGTAATTTAATTTCCAAACCATTTACAGCATTTAACACTTCATTAACTAAATCTATTACAACATTCTTTACCGTTGTTTCCAAATGTTGTCCTAACCCTTCAGAGAAATCAACTATGATTAAACCATTATCTTGGACAACTGCTGGTACTTGTTCTTCATATGCCAACAGATCAGTAAGAGCATCATCTATATTGTTCAATTTATCAAGTGCAATATTTATTTTATCAAGCCCATTAATACTAATGATGCCCGCCAAGAGAGTACCATTTACTGCGTTATCAATTCCGGATACCAATCCAGATACAAGTTTTGTCAAGCTTCCTGTCAAACCATCAACTGCTGAACTTAACGCAGGTAGATCGTCCATTGTAATTGGGAGAATTTCCACTCGCACGCTTGCTTTTCCAACAGACATTTTCCCAGCTAAATCCGGTGCATAAAATACGACAACTTTATCGGGGCCCACAAGCTCTGCGTTAGCAAGTCCGGTCCCAGACAAGCTTAAAGCTACCTCATAATGGTCTGCCTTTGTCTCGTCAAGTGTTGCCTTTACATCTACGTCTTTTAATAGATTGATATCCGCTAATGATGTTGCTGCTTCTGCCCGACGCTCTACAAGGTTTAAATTGCTGTCAATGGTATAAGAAAATGGAGGTATCACTAATGTCAAAGCTAACAGTGAGGCGGTAATTTTTTTTAGCAAACGATTACCTGACTTTTGATGGTAAAATTTTTTAGTATAGAACTTCTTTCGTCTCATTTCTAACACCTCCGATGAATTTTAAGCAAATGGGGCCGTCTATATCTCTATTAGCTTCAAATTCTGGTAAACTCAACACATCGACATCATTGGAATTAATCAAATCAGTCAAACAGGTCTTCAGAAATGGTACATTCTGTCTATTTACTTTATTATACAAAAAAAACATATAATACAAAGGAGCATATCTTTACAACATTTCGAATTGTTCAGACATGAATCGACATTATTCGCCAAACTCCAACTATCGATTACGTTTTTCATTCATTTAGCAGCAGTTTTTACCCTTTCATACTCTACATCCAATTCTACAGTTTGCTTTCTTGTTGTCTTGGAATTGATAAGGTAAATGCTAAAAAGAATCAGGATCATACCACCAAACAAAGTTGCGGTAAATGGCTCACCTAACATGAAGGTACCAATAAAGACGCTAATCATCGGTACTAAGAATGTAAACGAACCAACCTTGCTTGCTTCGCCGACACTCATCAATTTCAGATAAACCGCATTAGCTAGCGTTACTGCAAAAATGGCTCCGTACAAGAGACTCCAAATAAATGGTGGGTTCCATTGAATATCGGCAAGATTTTCGGTTGCCATCCCAGCACCGAAAATAACCATCCCACCAATAATATTTTGGATAGCCACAAGCCATAGGTTATCCACTCTGGCACTTGTTTTTTTGACATAAACCGTACCGACGGCCCAGCCGATTCCGGTAATTAGTGCCAGAATAATGCCGAGAAAGGAAATGTTACCCGATAATCCCTCAAGACTTACAACTACAACACCAAGAAATCCGATAACCATGCCGACCACTTTTTTGGCAGATAAAGCCTCCTTCAGCCATACCCAGGTCAGAAACACTACGAGTACAGGCTGAAGATAAACAATCACGGTGTACAGCCCGGACGGAAGATATTGCAAACCAATCATTTGAACTCCATTGAAAATAATAATGTTAAAAAATGCCGAAGTGAGATAAATAGGCCATGTTTTTTTCCATTGAATTTTTCTCCACTTTGGGAGTATAAAAAGCGTTAGAAAAACTCCACCCATCAACCCACGAATTCCCGCGTAAAGCAAAGGTGGCGCATAAAGAAGAGAAATTTTGTAGACAGGCCAAATTGATCCCCAAATAAGTACAACAAAGGCAATCCCAAGTGAAGCCTTTGTTCTAGATAGTTTCTCCATATGTTGCATCCCCCATATTCATAGAGTCGCCCTATTGTGGCCCTATATATATTGTATTAAATGTGCAAATTGTGATTTGTAATAAAATATATTTTACCACTTTATTAAAACTCAACACTAAATTTATGATATTAATTGGTATTTATGGATTAGACACTACATTAAAAAAGAAGGGAACTATAAAACGGCTTATAGATCCCTTCTTCGTGAATATAGACTTTTTACCTTTCGTTGGGTCGCCAAATTCGATTATTTTATCCCCTTTTACTCCTGTTTTATTGCTTTAATTCATTTAAATCTGTCATGCATTCTTGAACAAGTGTTACAGCCTGACTCATAGTTGCCCCGCCGCCAAAAGCTGCAGCTACTCCAATTGCCTCTAAAATCTCTTCCTCACTGGCACCTTGGTCAAGACACCCTTTGGTATGATAAATCATACAATACTCATCTTGGGAAAAAACACTTATGGCTAATGCTATAAGTTGCTTTTCTTTCTGAGACAATGTTCCTTCCTTAAAACAAGCCTCTGTAAAAGCATTAAAATGTCCTGCTATATCGGGCATTTTTTGAGTAAATGTCCCCAACCCCATCTTAAAATCAAGCAATGCTGCTTCAGTTTCATTTTTAGGTTCAAAAACTTCCATATCATCACAACTCCAATTCATTTTCTGTAATCATTGTTACATAAATAATTTCTCTATTGATATAGCTGTTCACTTGAACCGTGACTCGGTGTTTGATATTGATGTATATATTGTTGAATTTGCTCTTGATTTTCTGGCACGACCTGATACATGGCACCAATTTTTGTTATCATATTTGGATCGGCAGGCTCTAATGGATAGTAACCATTCTTAACCATGTATTGCCACATATCATAGGCGTGGGTACAACTCATTGTAAAACAAGTCTGGAAAAATGATCGTAACTCCGGGTTAGCCGCTTCCATGGCGGAATATGCATATTCCCGCCCCGCACGTTTCAATGTAAGTAAATAGGATGTAGCCATTTCACGGTCATTCATGTTATCAACCATTGTACGAGGCTGCATTGGCGGGTATTGCATGACAGGAGACATCGTAAAATCGTTCAGAAGGCCTTCTTCCTTCAATAGTGATAATTCCCTTTTGGCGCCACTCGTTTGATTAAGAAATTCCACTTTCATATTATAATCCCGTATGTGATATGGAAAATGCTTCTCCAAAATGCTTTTAAATTCCGGATCTTGAACATGTTGTAACATATAAGCCATGTTCGTAATCGAGTTAACACAGCTCATTGTTAATTCATTTAAATCATTAAGCTCATGTGCAGCAAGCTTCATTTTATAACCTCCCAGGTTGTTGTTTTCCCTTTTTAATGTGGTTATAAGTGTTAGTTTTTATTCGGTTCGGGCAACAACCTAGGTTTTAGGTCATAACAATGTGGAAAATATTAGGGAAACGCACGAACCGTCCCCCCTGTTTCCCCCCTGTTTCCACTACATTACAAATCCTCCATCAACGAATAAGGTTTGTCCTGTCATAAATTGACTCCAATCGGAGGCTAGGAACAAAACGGGCCCTGCGACGTCTTCAGGAGTAGCAATTCTTTTTAATGGGGTTTGTGCAATAATGATTTCCTTTAGCTCTTCTTTTGTCGTCCTGCTTGCATCTGTTGGGTAGACAAGACCGGGCGCCACGCAATTGACGCGGATTCCAAATGGTCCAAGTTCGGCAGCCAAATTACGACTATAACCCATTAAGGCTGTTTTGGCCGTATTGTACTCATGATAAGGCACAATCGGTCTTGCCACTAAGTTACTAATCACATTTATAATGCTTCCGTGGCTTTGTTTTTTCATAATCGGTACGACAGCTTGACACATGTAATGAGTGGCGCGCACGGAACCATCTATTTGCGACTGGTAGTCTTCCCAGCTGAGCTCCCATGCTAATTTCCGATTCTCTGGATCAAATTGAAAAGGTGTAAAAGCATTATTGACCACAACATCGATTTTTCCTGTTTCTACTTCCACTTGTTGGATTAACTGTTGAACAGCGGTCTCTGACGTAACATCTCCCTGTAGTGCCCAGCCGTCGCCACCAAGATTAACACATTCAGCAGCAACTTGTTCTGCTCTTTCGTGGTTTTGCAGGTAATTAACAATAACAAAAGCGCCTTCCTTAGCAAATGCACGGGCAATCGCCGCTCCAATTCCACGGCTAGCACCTGTCACAAGGACAACTTTGCCTTGAAATTTCATCATTTCTCTTCCCCCACAAATTCCTCTGTTACAACCTGAGATAGATCAAGTTTGTTTTTCACTAAGCCTAATTTCTGATACGTATCTGCACCAGTCTGTAAAAGCTTCTGATCAAGCGCGCCCAAGCCACGTCCCTTCGTATCATCTGAAACACTCGAGGCATTTCTTAGTTTAATAATTTCGAGATTTACTTTTTCGTCTTTCCCATCGATTGCATACTCTTTCGCAAGGGTAGCGGCTTCCTCTGGATTATCCAACATCCACTGCATACCGTTTCGATAGGCTTTTACAAACTTTTCTAGCTCATCTTTCTTTTCTTGATAGGTTTTCTCCGTAACGACGAAAACATCACTTGGGATATTTAGATAATCTTTCACTTCCATCACGTTGACATCGCCCAACCCTTTTTCTTGAGCGAGGAACAGCCCTGTATCAGTCCCGGCAGTGGCGTCCACTTGACCCTGCATTAATGGGGCAAAGTTTGAGACACCCGTTTCCACGATTTCTACATCATTTTCAGTCAGCCCTACACTATGTAGTAGTACTAACAAATTTTGCCGAGTCCCACTTGTTAAACTATAAACGCCAATCTTTTTTCCTTTTAAATCTTCCGGTTTTGTAATATGGCTTTCTTTTAATGACACAACATTAAAGACATTCTGAGGATATATATTGTAGATCACCTTTAGCTTCTCACCCTGATCTAGTGCAAAATAAAGCGAACCGGGATCCGTAAAGGCGATATCGGCTTTTCCTGATAAAATATTTTTAACGGCATCCCCACCACCGGCACCGGGAATGACAGTTAAATCGATTCCTTCTTCTTTAAAAAAGCCTTTGCTTTCGTCAACTAATAGATTGGTGGCCTCCGTAATCGGCTGACTCCATGAAGCGACCGTCATCTTTTCTAATTCTTTAGTTGGGGTTGCAGATTTCCCCTCTTCCTTTGCCCCGCAGGCTGTGAGTAACACTAGGAAAAGTAGTGTAATGAATAATCCATTAAATTTAAGTTTCATGTTAAAGCTCCTCTTTTTTATAGGGTTTTGACCATTTTTTCTCGAACCAACTAATCAATAAATAGAGAATCATCCCCATGGCAGTTAATAATACCAAGGCAGAAAACATTAGCGGCGTATCCATCATCCCTTGTGAAGCGATAATAACCGCTCCCAACCCTTCACTACCGCCAATAAATTCGCCAACAACTGCACCTACTACGGCTAGGACGACAGATACACGCAAGCCGGCTAATATGCCAGGCACGCCGGCAGGAATTTTCAAATGAAGTAATGTTTGCATCCGTGTCGCACCAAGCATGCGGAACAATTCCTGTTTCTGTTTATCGCTTGATTGAATCGCGGTAACCGTACTTTCAAGTAATGGGAAAAAGCAAACCAAAGCCGTAATCACTACCTTCGATGTCATTCCAAAGCCAAACCAAAGAATGAACAAAGGCGCCAATGCAAGCTTGGGAACGGCCTGGCTGGCAATAATATAAGGAAACAACAGCTTCCGTAAGAACGTGATTTCCCCCATAAGAATCCCGATACCAAACCCAAACGAACAGCCAATCAGTAATCCAAAGAGCACCTCTAGCGAAGTCCGGATAATATGATTGGTGAAATAACCACTCGTTAACTGCTCCCATAGGGTAGATGCGATAACAGTTGGCGCAGGCAACACCAACTCCGATGTTTTCCCTGCCGCCATTTGCCAGATGATGAGCAATACAATCAATAAAAAGAGTGAATAAAAGGGCATTTTCTTCATGATTGACCCCCGCTCATCACTTGGCGCAGCTGTAAGCAAAGTTCATTAAAATAAGATTGATAACGCATGTTTAAACTTCGCGGTCTTTCCAGCTCGACAGCCGTTCTATTCACAATTTCTCCGTTCTCCATCACACCGACGACATCACCTAAATAAACGGCTTCTGCAATATCATGGGTAATAAACAGCACAGTCATTCTGTTTCTTTCACATAATCGTAAAAGATCATCCTGAAGCTCTTCCCTTGTAATGGCATCTAGGGCAGCAAAGGGTTCATCCATTAATAAAAAAGTTGGTTTTTGCATAAGCGATCGGGCTATTGCTACACGGCTTTGTTGTCCACCAGATAGCTCTATAGGATAACGGTCAGCATAGGCTTCCAGTCCAACCATCTCTAATAACGCCAAAGCTTGTTCTTTGTCATCTGCTGTAATTTTGCGTTTAAGCGCAATCGGCAGCAGTACATTGTCTATCACATTCTTCCATTCCAACAAGGTGGGAGATTGAAATACAAACCCACATTGGGGTGATGGCTCCACAACTTTACTTCCATGCAATAGAATCGTTCCTTGATAGTTTGGAAGTAAACCGGCTGCAAGCTTTAATAAGGTGGTTTTGCCACTACCGCTTTTTCCTAATAAACAATGAAATTCTCCTTCTTGTATGTCCCAATTTACTTTACGAAGAACGGGGTTATTCTTCCCGAAACCATAGGTCACATCTTTTATTGTTAAAAAGCCCAAGGTCACCCACTCCTAATCCACATATGGTGCAAATCGTTCACTATCCTCTTTAGCTGAGGATTCGATGTCGATGATGTTTACTAAATCCATCAGGTTAAAGCGGCCGTCATGATGCCAACCAGCTTCAGGGGATGTCATCCTCCCTAACGCCGTTATCCGTGTCACTCCGATACGTCCTAAAAGATCTGACCACTGAAAAAGTTCCTTCGGATCTGCCGCCATTCCAATCGTTTGTAAAAATGACCGATATGGTTTGATAGAAGGAACAATGTCTTCGATTTTGTCAAAAGACATGACTTTAATGACACGATTTAACGGGCTTGGCGAAAAAGCAGTACTTCCTTCCTCATAAACGACAGCCCAATCGTTGGCTGCAGTCCCCAATACCTCTTTGTTACGATTGGAAAAAAGGCTCATTTCTTCTTTTTGCTTCCATGAAGCGAAGGATGAAGATTCTTCCATTGATAGAATCCGGCGCGGATATCTTTTTTCAAAACTGTCCAACTCGGTTGCCAGATAGAGGGCAAACTCACGTGGTGAAACTTTACCGCCGGATTGCACATAAAACATATGCGGAGAATAACAGCCTTGTTGGTCATACATCACCACATCCAATGCCGCCTGATGGGCCGTTTTCCATGCTTTTTGAGAATCTAATGCGGCATTTGAAACGATACCAAAGCTGACTTTATGTCCATATGGAATAAATCTAGTCGTAATGGGTATTTCTTTCTCTAAAGCCTCCAGCGTCTGATTTCCTCCATAGCCGATCACGAGGTTCGATTGTTTAAAAATCGTTCTTTCCCGATTTTCATCGCCGCCTTTCCACCATATGACGGCAAAGCAATTGGCTAGTTTTGGCTCAACCTCGGCTAAAAGTTTTGCAAACCAACTCGCAAAGAGTGGTTCTGCACTTGGAACTTTCCCGATATTCCCCGCTTTAACTAAAAGTCCAGATACAAAACTCCAAAGTGGCAAGGCTGGGACATTTCCTGACCATACATGGGTAATCAAATCAGGGCCAATGGCTTTCGAAAATCCACCTTTGACACGAGGCTGAAAGTCATCAAGCAAGAAAGGATTCCCCAAGTCCTCGACAAGGAAACGCTGCAACTCATGTTTGCGAAACGTTTTTAAATAAGACGTAAGTGCCAGCCGTATCATCTCTCCATCATAGCCAGTCACAATTGGCAGCAGCCTTTCTGCTTTTTCCCTATAGAATGATTGGCGATCAAGAAAAATCTCTATCACTCTATCGATACAGTTCACAATCTCAGAGACTGTCATATTTTTTAAGACTTCTGCACTGTTTCGTTTAACAGTTTCAATCACTTTTTCCATCTGCGTTTCATTCAACAGTGGAATCTCTATTTCTAAATCTTGAAATGTAATGATTTTTTGTTCAAAATCCTCTTCCCCAATGTCGGGAATGTATCCAGCTGTTTCTCTCATTTCGCTGTATCCTTTGCCATTTGAATAAATTCTTCAACCGCTAGCGAACACCCTCTTGCTTCAGCACCTTGAACGCGGCCAAGCAATAGAAAGCCATCGTCAACTTCCACACCGATATCTTCTGTCAAAATCGTCGTAACAGAATTAAAGTTGGCCAAATCACAATGAACGAGAACACCACGTTCTCCCTTCGCTACTTCTTCCCCTGTTAACGGATTGATAACTCTCGTTTTAATCCAATGCGGGCCTGACTTCACCGATGGAAGAACTTCATTGCCGTTATCATAAAACTGTGTGCTTAACTCCGTAACACCATACATATTCATGCAATTTTTCCGCTCGACCCCGAAATAATAGCTCAAGAGCCGGTAAAATTCGTCAAGTTCCAATTCTTTTGATTGATTTTTATAGCCGCCAGTGTCGAGGATTCGACTTCCTTCGGGCAGCTTGAACGTACGCCCTTTCCTTTCCAATTCTTCGAATAGATGGACAAAGCTATAGCTTGCACCTACCAAAGCGTACGGTTCACCACTTTCTTCGGCAAGCTCCAGTTCACTGATGCAGCGACCTGTATCAATCCCATTCTCCGTCAATAAATAACAGCTATTTTCTGTACCAAATTCCCTTACAGCAAGCGCCAAGTAATGAGCCAATGATGAATTTGGCAGTTCTTTTTCGGTTGGAAAAAGCACACCCATTCGGATTCTCTCGATATCCTTCATAAATCTTTGTTTGTAATTTACGATCATCGATAGATCATAGATTTGTAATGTAGGATGGTAATGTTTGCCGCGAATTCCTTTCGTCGTTCCGCTTGTCATAAACACAGCTTCAGCCTCTTCGGGGTTTGAAGAGCTGAGCGGCACCTCTTTAAACACATTAATCGGCACACACGGAATATCCCTCCATGATTTCACCAACCTTGGAGTTTTTCCTTTTTGCCTGCAAAAAGCTTGATAAGGAAGGTTGTTTTGATATTGATAAGAAAAAATACGTAACGCGCTTCTATTAAAGTCTTCATCGAAAGATACGGGATTTTCAATAAATTGAGAAAGCTCATTTATAATGTCCTGCTGCTGAATCATCCTCTTCAATCCTTTCTAAACAAATTAAAATGCACCTTACCGAGGCAAGGTGCATGAATATTTTTCACTTTCCCTGCGCTGGCATTACCCAACAGGTTCTAACGGTCTACGACGGTTTAGTCGTACTCTCAGCCTGCTTCCACAGACTCCCGATTCATATTTTTACTATACCTATAAAGTTTACTCTTTATTTTTAAAAATGCAATAGATTTGAAAACTAGAGCGCCTCTCTCCTTCTTGGTAAAATCCATCTCTGTTTTAACATTTATTCGGTTTCCTGCTCATATAAATGATTAGACCTAATATTAAAATAGGTGGGGGGCCATGTCCATCGTGCTTGATTTTAAAAGGGTTTACCATGGAACCAATTTATTCGCTGCAAAGCTAATTCAATATACGGGCATTCTGTTGAATGCGCAAAGAGAGCTCACCGACTTTGGTAAGGGATTTTATGTAACTCCAAACCACATGCAGGCTATAGAGTGGTCACAGGTGAAATCCAAAAATCCGCAGGTCCATCCAACTATGCTGGAATGGTTAAAAATCAATAAGTGTGAATATTTACACCATCAGGAAACAAAAATCCCTGCTTATTTAACTTTCGACATAGACATAACCCGTTTGCTTCATCTAAATGGGTTGATCTTCCCTATGCCTGGTGAACCATCCTGGCATCAGAAAAAAGAAACATGGAAATCTTTCGTTCAAAATTGCCGAAGAGGCCTAAAACATCCTTATGACTTTGTTTATGGACCTGTTGGAGGGCGTCATGACGGTACGTATACGCTAGTAAAACCCATTAAGATAAAAAAGCAATTATCACTCAATAGTGTTAAAGCTTTGAGATGCCTTTCCAATTATAGAATTACAGTCGCACCAACTGTAAAAACTAAAGCCTATCCAATACATTTTGAACAAAGAGGCCCAATAAACAGCTCTGAACCAATCCATCCTTTTTTAAAGGAGATTCGCAATCATTTAATCCAACTTAATCCCTATTCCTGGTACAGAGCAAACGAGATGGTGAATCATTCCTGGCTGGCCGAACAATTATTGAGTGAAGAAACCTTATTATGGCATGAATCCCCGGCCTACTGGGCATTTTTTATTTTGTATGGAGAGTCAAGTTTATGGTATCAGAGTTATGAAAGGTATATGAAGGATATCCAATCCTAATGGATTGAATAAGCAGGTGGGATTATCTTTTTCCTTTTTTTAAAAATTGATCATATTTAGTAGGGTTCAAAATGGACTGGTGGGAAGCGATAAGCGTGAGTTGATTTTGATTATCATAAATTTGATAATGGTCCAACAAACCTTTGATGGTCTCGAACGTTCGAGGTACAAGTTTATGAGTATTTATAATAATGGGGAGAGGAACTTTTCTACCTGTAACACGGGCACGTTCATCGGCACGTTTTATGGCAATGGATAATGGAACATCGACAATATAAGCATGAATTTCATAATCGTTCTTTTTCAAATTTTTTATGAGCCATTTATATTTTCGGGTCCTCGCCATGGTTCCCTCATATATAAAATTTTTCCGTTTTTTCATGAGTGTCCTTAATAAAAGTGCCCCAATGTCATAGGCCTCCTTGTGTACAAAACTAGCAGCCTTCTCAGGATTTGTTTTTTTCAAACTAGCATATTCGGGAATGTACTCCTTAATTTCATCGATGTCTACCATGACAGCGGAAATATTCTTTGCTGCAAGTTTCTTTTCAATGATGGTCTTACGCAACGTTGTTTTACCAGAAGCTGTCCCTCCACCCATCAAAAAGGCAATTGGTCTCTCTCCCTGTCCAATAGAGTTACTTGTCATTTCAATCCTATCTACAATTTTCTCATGCAACTGATGTCTTTCTTTCGTATATTTATTTCCGTGGAACGAATAGATTTCCTTTGTATCCTTCCCTATATACCCATTCTTCTGTACCGGTCGGGTGAAGCCTTTCCACCTAAACCAGCTTAAAAAAGTTTTCCAACGTTGAAATGCAGCAATAGATTTATGATGGTTTTTCATTTCCTTCACCTTACTAAAATGGATTTCATTCCCCACATAATAAGAGTACACTACCCTCTACCCTATTCATAAAAATAAACCCAGGTGCCTGGCACTTGAGGATTATTTCTTTCACTAGGCCTTCACCTCTTCTTTTACCAATTGTAAATTATGATAAAAATACTTCCCCTCCGAGGCCATCTCTTCTAAAACAATCGAATTCTTCCAAAATTCTTGGTAAAATAAAATCAACAAATCTATTAATGAAAGGAATGAATGATTTTGACTACTATCGTAATTTGTGGCAGCTCAGGTAAAATGGGAAAGGTGATTAATAATATCATTTCTACAAGAGATGATTGTGAAGTTGTGGCGGGAATTGACAAGAATACAGAAGGTCCTACTGATTTTCCAGTGGTGTCGACTCCGAAACTACTTTCTTCCCTTTCCATTGAACCGGATGTGATTATTGATTTTTCTCACCCATCCGTTCTTGATGAATTACTTGATTATTGTCTCACCAACAGAGTGGCACTCGTAATTGCAACAACTGGATATAGCCAAGAAGATGTTGATAAAATTCAAAAAGCAGCAAAAGAAATCCCACTTTTCTTCACAGCAAATATGTCAATTGGTGTAAATTTGATTGCAGAACTAGCCAAAAAAGCGGCTTCTGTATTAGGGGATCAGTTTGATATCGAAATCGTCGAAAAACACCATAACCAAAAGATTGATGCACCTTCAGGCACCGCGCTTATGCTTGCTGATGCGATTAATGAGGAATTAGATTATCAATATTCTTATACATACGACCGACATAGCGTTCGTGAAAAAAGAACAAAAAAAGAAATCGGTCTTCATGCTATTCGCGGGGGGACAATCGTTGGAGAACATGATATTATTTTTGCTGGTCGGGATGAAATTATAACTCTTTCCCATCATGCGGCTTCCAAAGAGGTTTTTGCTGTTGGAGCGGTTAACGCAGCCATTTTCTTAAATGGAAAAAAACCAGGATTATATAATATGAAAAATTTAATATAATTGGGGTCAGTGGGGGACTGAGGGACAGGTTTATTGTCCCATCATCCTAAAAAGATGGGACATGGGGCCTGTCCCCCTGTCTCTCCCCTTGTTTCAATAGAATTTCAATTTCATGGCTTGGTACAGGTTTCCCAAATAAATAACCTTGTGCTTCTTCACATCCTTGTTGGACTAAATATTGAACTTGTTCTTCAGTTTCTGTTCCCTCAGCAATAACTGTTAATCCTAGATGATGAGCCATAGAAACAATGGTTGAAACAATTGAATTATCCTCCTCATCATGAGGAATATTTTTAACAAAGGATTGATCGATTTTCAATTTATCTACCGGAAATTTCTTTAGATAGCTCAATGAGCTATACCCTGTTCCAAAATCATCAATTGAAATGATCACCCCTAATTGCTTAATTTGTATTAAATTATCTAGCATTTGATCCACATTCATAGCCAAACTCTCAGTAATTTCGACTTCTAACAACTCTGGCGGTATTCCTTCTCTTTGAATCACATTGGAAATCGTTTTAACGATATTTACGTCCATAAATTGGACCGAAGAGAGATTCACAGCCATTCGTATCTGAGGATATCCTTGATCCAACCAACATTTAAGTTGCTGACAAGCCTTATGTAAGATCCATTCGCCTATCGGAATAATCATTCCGGTTTCTTCGGCTATAGGGATAAATTCGCTTGGAGAAATCATTCCTGCCTCTGTATGTTTCCAACGGACAAGGGCTTCCACACCAACAAATTCTCCTGTTGTTAAGTTAATTTGAGGTTGGTAATATAGGACTAGCTCATTTTTCTCGATTGCTTTCCGTAATCCATTTTCTATTTCTACTTTGCGACTAATTAATTCATGCATTTCATGAACGTAAAATTCAAAGCTTTGGCTACCTTTCGATTTAGCATGGTTTAATGCTTGTTCTGCATTCTTCAAAACAGTTGCGGCTGTTTGACCATCTTCCGGGAAAATACTAACTCCAACACTCACAGTCAAAAAAATGTCTTGAGAATTAATATGAAATGGTTCCCGAAAATGATTGAGAATTCGATTTACAACTTTAACCGCTGTCTTCCGTGGTAAATAAGGAAAAACTACTAAAAACTCATCTGCATTATATCTGCTTACTATGTTTTCACTACGAACTACTATTTTTAAGCGTTGTGCTGTCTCTTGAAGGATTTGATCTCCAATTCTTTGCCCAAAAGTTTCATTAATCCATTTAAAACGATCCAAGTCAATCATCATTACCGTTATTGGTGCCAGGCTCTTTTCAAAAGCTCGTTCCATCTTTTCATAAACAAAATGCCGATTGGGAAGATCCGTCAAGGAGTCGAAATAAGCCTGATAGAATATTTTTTCTTCTTGTTGCTTCCGCTTTGTTATATTCCGAACTACTAACTGGTAAGAAGGTAGATCACCAAAATGAATCGGAGCACCTGATATTTCAATATGAATTTTCTCTTGGTCATCTCGACTACATATTTCTTTTTCAATATTTTCAATTTTTTCTCCTAATTGCATTTGGTTTACAATTTTCCCTATAAACTCATGATCGTTCTCATGAAAAAACATTGAAATCGATTTTCCTATGATGTCTTGTTCATGCTTGACCTTTAACAATTGAAGCCCAACTTGATTAATATAAACAATCCGACTATCTTGTAGGACCATGATCGCATCCGGGGAAAGGCCCACGAGATTTTGGTACTTTGCTTCACTGTTCAAAACCTCTTTTTCTTTTCGTTCAAGCTTCCGTATAGCCGATCGAAATTGACTATTTACCCAATAAGTTGAAATGATCAACATATATAAAATAAAAAGTAAACCAATCGTTTTAAGTCTTGCCAATCGTATTTGGTTGATCCAGCTCTTTTCATTTAAATCAATTCCAAGAACCGCATCTACTTTTCCTAATTTATTATAAATAGGTCCATATGCCGTTACAAAAGCCCCCCATTTATCCTCATTAGCCTTATCCTGAAAAGTGTACTTTCCTTTAAAAGCTTGTTCCAGTTCCACAATTGGCTCATCATATTTTACTCCTATTGGAATTCTACTCTCTAATTCACCTTCAATTTTCCCATTTCGATCATAATCTGTTTCTGGACCTAAAATGAATACATTTGTACCATTTGGCAATTTCCGCAAGGTGTATATACTGTCTATTTGCGGATTAATTTTCATCCAATCAACCATATTTCGAATCATCCCAAGATAGACTGCATCATCAGGTGCAGTATTTAAGCTTATCTTTTCGTGATTCATTTTCTCTAATTCAATGGCCATCGTTGGTGCCATCCCAGCTATGCTTTTATAGATTTCATTCATTTCAAATTTCTCTTCTAATCTAACAAACAACCATCCTCCACTAACCAACAGAAAAATGAAAACCATTATCAATTTTTGCGTATTTTCCAACCCTTTTTTTACATACAAATCAGAAAATAATGCTTTCCTTTTTCTTTCTATTAAAAATGTAATACAAATAATAGACACCGTAAAAATAATATAGTCTATATTTATCATATTTTTTTCTCCAATTACTAGTGAAATTGATGATGCTATTATTATGAATCGTGAGTTTCACTTATACACTTATTATTTCGGCCAATTATAACCTACTAAAAGAAATAATAGTTTAAGCATCATGGTGAATTCAACCAATTGAAATGAATATTTAATGACATTTAAACCTGTTAGCGCTTACAATACTCTTCAGAATATATTAATATAATATTATATAGACTATATTAAGGATAGTACATATATCACAGTGGGAAAATGTATAAATTGTTCCAAATTAACTAGAAAATGGAAAAGAATATATAATATAAGGTTTTACACAAAAAATGTAAGAAATTTGTGTAAAACCTTTTTAACTTTTTTATTTGAGAGCTTTATCGTTAATTTTAAATAGACTCAATAATAATTGCAGCTGCTGGTCCACCACCTGCACATAGTGAAGCACATCCATACTGAGCACTACAGCGCTTCATTTCATGTAGTAAAGAAACGATCAGCCTTGCTCCAGTGCATCCAACTGGATGACCTAAAGAAATACCAGATCCATTTGCATTAACCTTTTCCATATTGATTTGTAGTTCACGATTCACTGCAAGGAATTGTGCTGCAAATGCTTCATTTATTTCCCAATAATCAATATCATCCTTTTGCAATCCAGCAAAGTGTAAGGCCTTATTAACCGCAGGAACCACACCAATTCCCATGAATTTTGGATCAACCGCTGCAGAGGCTGAAGATACGATTCGGGCAAGCGGTTTTAATCCAAGTTCATTTGCTTTTTCCTTTTCCATTAGAAGTAAGGCGGCTGCACCATCACTTAAGCTTGATGCATTTCCTGCGGTGACAGTCCCGTCTTTTTTGAAAGCAGGCCTAAGCTTAGCAAGTGTTTCCAAACTTGTATTTGGATTTGGATGTTCATCCTTGTCCATCAACATTGTTTCTCTTTTCGACTTGATTTCAATTGGAATGATTTCCTGATTGAATTTTTCATTTTGAATGGCCTGTATTGCTCGTTGATGACTTAAAAGTGCTAATTCATCTTGCTCTTCCCTAGAAATATGATATTTTTCAGCTAAGTTTTCTGCTGTAACACCCATATGATACCCATTAAATGCATCAAGTAAGGCATCATGAAGTAAGCCATCCATGATAGTAGCATCTCCCATTTTGAACCCGTTTCGTGCTTTTGGTAAAATGTGAGGAACATTTGTCATACTTTCATAACCAGCAACGGCCCCTACACTAACCTTCCCTAGCATAATATTTTGAGCTAAGATTTCAGTAGCACGTAATGAAGATGGGCACTGCTGGTTGATGGTTAAGGCAACAGTTTCAACATTACAACCTGCTCCTAATGCAACCTGTCTAGCAGTATTTCCTTTACACCCGGATTGATAAATATGTCCAGCAATCACTTCTTCAATTTCATTTGGATCAATTCCTGTTTCTTCAATGACCGCTTTAAGGGCATGTATTCCTAAATCTACCGCAGAAAAATTGCTCAACTTTCCTGAAAAATCTCCGATTGGAGTTCGCTTCCCACTTACTATAACAACTTCACGCATAATCATTCTCCTTTGTTGGATAGGATAGAAAAAATTGATACATTGTCTCTGTATTCCGAAAGGCTGACCTTGTTGCCAATTTGTAATAATGGCACATCATCCTGATTACTTCTTCCTAAAATACCTTAGTTAATATTTCTTCCTGCTTTTTCCCAAAAGGGGTGTCGCAAAACCTTTTTGTCGATTTTCCCATATGGTGTGAGAGGCAGTGAATCCTTAAAAATAATATTTTTCGGACGTTTGTATTTGGCTAAGTGCTGCCCACAGAAGCTTTGAATTTCCTCCTCCGTAAGCGATACACTTTTAGCTGGAACAATAATAGCGGAAACCACCTCACCCCAGTCTGAATGAGGGATTCCAATGACGGCAACCTGACTTACACCTGGATACTGCTGAATAACGTTTTCCACTTCGGAAGTATAAACGTTCAAACCTCCGGAAATAATCATGTCCTTTTTACGATCCAGTAGATAAATATAGCCGTCCTCATCCATCATTCCTACATCACCTGTATAAAGCCAGCCATCCTTCACTGTTTCTTCTGTTTTATCCTTTGCTTCATGATAGCAAATCATAGTATATGGCGTTTTCGCAATGATTTCTCCCTCTGTTCCGCGCGGTACTTCCTTGCCATCCTCATCCACAATTCTTACCTGGGCCATTAGTACGGGCTGACCACAGCTTCTTAATCGCTTTTCATTTGATGGATCTAAAGAATGATCTGATTTTCTAAGTCTTGAAATAAAGTTTGGAGCCTCTGATTGGCCAAAAAGTTGGGTGAATACCGGTCCAAAAATATCTAATCCTTGTTTTAATCTCTCAACTGTAATCGGGGCAGCCCCATATACAATGGTCCGTAGGTTAGAGAAATTTGGTCTTCTTCCATTGATCGTATCTATTACTCTATAAATCATGGTTGGCACCATAAACGTAAGGGTAATCCGATTTTGCTCAAGATGGGTTAGGACAAGCTCCGGGTCAAATTTTTTCTCAATAAAATGCGTCGCCCCTTTTGCTAAACCAGCTGCTAATACAAACCCAGCACTATGTGGCAGCGGTGTTGTAAGTAAAATTTTCTCATCATCATTCAGACAAAGTTCAATAATATGTGATAGCAGATTAACCGCAATATTTCCCTTTGTATGTACTACGCCCTTTGGTAATCCCGTAGTACCTCCTGTATACATAATGACCGCTATATCCTGCCCAGAACCTGTTTCTTCCACATCATCTTCCGATTCAAACCCTTGAAATTCTTCCCATGAAATAAAACTTGTCGGGTGATTACCCTGACTACCAACAGCGACAATCGTCTCCATTTCAGGAAGTTCATTTTTTATTTTTTCAATCATTTCAAAAAAGGCACAATCGACGATTAATACCTTTGCATTTGAATGTTTTAAAATATGCAGGATTTCCTTTTCACCTAGCATGTCATTAAGTGGTACTTTTGCTGCTCCAGCCTGGATAATCCCCATATCGCTAATCACGTACTCAAGGCAGTTCGACATCAGCAATGCAACTCTAGAGTTGGCTTTAATACCGCGACGCATCAAAGCTCGTGCAACACGGTTGGCGGACTTTAATAATTCACCGTAGGTTAAGGTTTGTTTATCAAAAACTAAGGCAACTTTTTCCCGATTTCTTGAAAAAACGTTTTTATAAATGTCTTTTAAGGTTAGTTGAGAAAAACTCACCGTTACTTCCCCCTTTTTAAAATTAACCTATGAAAATCATTTCCTCGTGACCATATTTGATCACGAGGATAGGAAACCATTAGACTACTCTCTAATACTCTTTAATTGGGCTAACACTGTTTCGGGGTCTGCGTTTTCTGGTACTTCACCATAGACTAATGTTGAATTTCCGGTATTGATCTGTTGGCCGGACCAAAATTGAGCATTTAATCCTCCACCAATCCTTTCATTTTCTTGTAAGAGGGGACTCAGTTCCGAAAAATCGCTCCCTTTTATTAGAAAGAAATCAAGGTCATTGGATTTATTAACATCTTTATGAGCTGTTCCATCGATAAGCAGTCCTGTAGACCACTGATAATGTCTAGCTATATTGATAACCGGCTTATATAGAGTGACCATCTCAGAAGAACGAACAGAAGATTGATCATCCTCTTCAAGTACAATCGTTGAAATTCCAAAGGACGAATAATCTCTTAAAAATTCAGCCAAATACATGGCAGCAGCCTCAATCTCATTTTCCCCTAGTGACGCCACTTCTTCAGGGCGTATCGTTGAATAAAGCCAGTTTAGCCATAATTGAGGAGACGGTACAACAAGAGCAATTGGCTTCGACCCATTGTATAGATTTACAAAACCTGATAACACATTCTTGATTACGCTCTTAGGCTCATCAGCAGCTACTATTTTTTTCAGGATAAAGGTCGTTTTTTTTCCAGTATAAGTCTGTATTAAATCCATATTATTGCTTAACCATGTTCGATAAAAATTGTGAATTGAAATACCTAGTACATCTGATTTAATCAAACTTTGCCCCTGACTAAAGATAGAGATATACGTATCTTCATTGCTCCATAAATTATTCCTACCCGCTGCAAACAGCCGGTTAGCATAATGAATGAAATCGATCCAAACAGCAGGTTTTGTTTTTGTACTATTCAAAAAATTCACTTCAGACTAAACCTCCTCTATCCATTTGCTTATTTATTAGATTTACGTAATGCAGCAAGTTCTTCTTCAAGTTCCTGAATGCGAACATCTCTTGGATTAGGAAGCCAAACAGCAGACAAGTTTCCTTCTTTCATAATATTAGTTGGAGATCCGGCATAGATGGTATCCTTTTCTTTCCATGATCCATAGAATGGAAGATTTTCCGGCGGTGCATCCGTTGTCCAGTTCTTAACAAATTCAGAATAAGGAACCCCTCGTTGCAAACGGTTTTCTCTTTCTTCTTTCCGTGCTGCTTCAGTCTTTTCAATATCTAGAGCCAACGTTTCTGGATTAAAGAAAACCTTGTAAATACGATTGGCTGTTTCTTCGGAAATAAGGTTTTCCTCAACATCTTTAATAACTAATTCCGGATCACGATCAAGGACATCTCCATATCCTCCGCCTGCACCTTGAGTAATGACATATAGTTCTCCTTCTTGCGCTAACTCAAATTGCAACCCACCATGATGTGTGGAGTATGTGGCGTTTTCAAATGGACGATTGTTCATGAGTTCCTCAAATGTATACACCATTTTTTCAGGGTTTTCTTTTAAAATTTCAAAAATATTAATACCTTTTATTTTTGCAAGCGGATAAGTCGGACAAGCATACCCACCAAAGATTCCATATGTTGAAGGATATTTTGATCCAATTGTCGTTGTCATAAAACCAAAGTAATCAGAATCCTTTTGCGTTACAATCATCTGATAACCCTGACCGCCGCGGTATTTTCCAAACCCTTGGTTATCTTTCAAAATTTGACGTGAAAGCTGGATAATTGGTACCTCTTCTTCAATGAATTCCTGCTCTCCCTGCTCCGCCATTGGGGCAAAGATTGGAGCAATTGAATGCTCACCATCAAGTCCATCACGTGCTCCTCCTGGCATACCATTTAAATCGGCACAAAGGTTTCCAACGACTTCCCCATGTTGGGTTACACCACCGTATATGATGGTCCGAATCATGTTATACCACGGAGCTATAAGATTTGTTGTTTTTTCCGGACTGTTATATAAAAATTTAGCAAGTGCAGCCTGAGTTACAGTAAAGGCTGGGAAGAACGTCATCATACTTTGAGCATTTGGTACATCAAATGATGCATTGTAAATTGAATGATCATCAATAATAAATTTCATTGGCGCTAGTACAGCCTGGTTTCTTGGCAAATCTGGCCAGACAAAGGAAAGGAATAATTGTGCAAGCATTCCCTTCATTGCACTAGTGACAGAATTGTTCGGCCTATTTGCAAATTCTGGAGAAGAACCACGGAAATCAAGCGTTAATTCATTTCCTTTTTTTGTTAATTCTAAATTTACTTTAATTAATAGATTCTCTCTTAGCGTACTGTCAGCAATACCCATCATTCGAACTTTTCCATCCGGCCATTGAGTTAAACGGCGCTGCACCTCTTCCACCGTATCATCCAACGTTTTTCTTAATACAGAAATGACAGCATCCACTCCGTATTCCTGAATCGTTTCTTGAATTCTTTGTTGGATTCGAAGAGCGGCATACAATTTAGCCTTCATATCTACTACCATCAACTTAGGTTCACGAACTGAGTTTTGGAAATAAGTAACAAGGTCCTTATAGAATTTGTAGTTTCTGCCAACTCGGATTGGTGAAATCGCTAACCCTTGGTCATAAACTTGTTCAGCTGCTGATGGCATTCCGCCAGGTTCAATCGCTCCATTTTCGCCTTCATGAACAACAGTTACAATCCAGGCAATAAGTTCGCCATTTTCAAATACCGGTAATATTAAGTTTTGATCTGTATTGTGTACCCCGCCATAACGGGCATCGTTATAATAGAAGATGTCCCCCGGTTCAACCCCAACTTCTGGATCATTTAACCAGTTGTCAACGATATACTTTACTCCATATTGCGTACACCCAGAAAAAATCAAAACCCCACCAGAGCTAACAATGGATAAATCACCGCTTGCCGTAAAAATACCACATACTAAATCCCCCCACTTAGCACCTGGGGCAGCCCCAATTTGTTCAAGCATTTCAAATGCCTCATTGGCTCCCGCTTGCATTTTACTTCGGGCAACACTTATGACTGAAGGGTCTGATACTTTTCTAATTGCATCTATTTCTCTTTGCGTTATTGGTTCTAGTTTGTGGTTTTGCATTAAGCTTGGCTCAGGACCAATAAATAGTGTGGTTTCCTTCAAAAACTGTTCAATGAGTTCTTTCTCACGGTTTGTTGCCTCAATTGCCATCCTGCACACTCCTTTATTATTTTATGGTGATTGATTTTTTAGAAGACTTCTGATCTTGCATGAAATCAGTGCTTGATATATTTTTCTTTGCATTTAGAATCCAAGCTGAGTTTTGTTCGCCCATTACTAATTTCCAGCCTGGTTCAATTAAATAGGTAGTACGAGGTGATTCGACCAAGGCAGGCCCCTCAATCACACAACCAGTTGTTAATGATTCTGTGCGATATACATTGGTTGGAACCGGCCCATCAATATCAACGAAATAGCAATCACGCGTACTCTGAGGCTTCGGTGTTACGACATCACCTTCAACAGGGCGCTTGAATTCAACCCGTTCAAGTTCAACAAAAGATGTGACACGAATCGTATTAATCCGAATACCAGCTTCAGGCTGTTGGCTTCCTTCTCCAAAACGTTCACCGTAATTTACACTGAAAGCTTTTATAAGCTCCAGCACTTCTTCGATGTTGGTCAGACGGTTAATTGGCGAAATAACAGATGTTTGTGTTAATTGATTTCCATAGCGCATATCAAGTTCCAGACGATGTTGGATCAACTCTTCATTGATTCCTTGGCGAAGCAATTCTTCTCGTCCTGCCTCTTCTAGTTCCGTAACAATAGCATTAAATTTTTCATAATCGTTAAATAATCTTCGAGTATTAGAATCATAAATATTCATAAATACTGATTTTTCATGGATATTGACTTGATTCATAATCCCTGCTCCTACTGCAGAAAAGATTGGTGAAAATGGCGGGATTAGAATTCTATCAATCTCTAGTACATTGGCGATGCTGCAGCAATGCAGCGGACCATTACCCCCGTATGCAAGAAGCGTAAAGTTTTTCGGATCATATCCTTTAACGCCAAGCTCTTTAAAAATGGCATGTGCCATATTTGTATCTACTTTCTTCTTCATCTGGCGGGCAGCCTCTACAACCGTTAAATCCATTTCATCACAGAGTGCTTCTTCGATTGCAAATTCAGAACGTTTCTTATTAAGAGAAATATGTCCTTCAGCATAGTATTCAGGATCCAAATAACCAAGGATAAGATCTGAATCAGTGACCGTTGGGTCTAATCCTCCCTGGTCAAAGCAAGCAGGGCCTGGTTCGGAGCCAGCACTTTGAGGACCAACTTCTATTTCTTTTAGAGTTTTATCATATCTTGCGATGGAACCGCCGCCTGCTCCGATAATTCCTAGATGAAGCATTGGTACACTAACAAGCCATCTATCTATGATAGGATTGAAATCATAGAAACGAATTCCTCCGCCAACGACAATACCAATATCACAGCTTGTGCCGCCCATATCCATTGCAACTAAATTACCAACATTAAATTCATCTGATAAATGTTCAGAAGCGTTGATACCAGCTGTAGGGCCCGAGTGTATGGTCTGAAGCGCATGGGTAGAGTTAAGCTGGGACATACCGCCAATATTGTGAACAACTAACATCGGCTTAGTGTAGCCGTATTCTTTTAATGTCATTTCAAGTGAACTTAAAGCATGGTACATTTGGTCATGTAGATAGGCATCTAAAATTGCTGAAGTAATCCGAACATATTCTCCCTTTCGTTCCGCAACCTGATGCGATAAAATAACTGGAATGGATCCTAACCTATGGGTGGGATATTCTTCCAAGATAATCTGTTCAACTTTTCTTTCATGAACAGGATTTACAACGGAATTCATTAATCCAACTACAAATGCCTGAGCGCCACGGTCTACTAGTAAACGTATTTGTTGACGTAAATGTTCTTCATCCAAATCCATAAAAACATTACCACTCGAATCAATACGTTCACGAACCCCAGCAATCATCTGTGCAGGAACAATTGGAACTGGGCGCTGACCAGCTGGTAAATCCATCTGCTCTCTTGGTGTTAATCCATCCCCATAACCTCTGCCGCGGCTAAGTGGTACCTGACTTTCGTAGCCGGCAGTTGTCAAGAGACCAATTTTAGGCCCTTTTCTCTCAAGCAAAGCATTCGTCCCAAGCGTGGTAGCATAACGTACAGAATCTAATTGGGATAGGACCGTTTGAATACTTTTTCCTAATTGTTTACATGCCTGCTCCAATGCATCCATAAATCCAAGCGCAAGATTATGGTGCGTTGTTAGCGCTTTCGTTTCAAGATAGATATCATCCCACACTAAGAAACAATCCGTAAATGTACCACCGATATCAACACTCACTTGTTTCATGCTTTCTGCCCCTCTCTCTTTACATAGCGTGCTTTTAGCGAATCTATATCAAATTCCATGTCATGGATTGGAGGATGTCCTGGCGGCAAGTATTCAACTTCCACCTGTGTTCCACAATTAGGACAATAATACTCTAGAATTTGGCACCAATCCGGATCTGGTGCAAATGTAAATTCATATAAATCAGGATTAATAATCGGTTTATGAATTTCTACTGGATTACGATTATAAACTAATAGGCCTTCCTTATAATTGCTCCTGGCTGAGATAATTTCGTTATTACATTTTCTACAACACCAAACCTCTTTTTCTAAATCGATGGCTAAATATTCCGTCATGTTCGTCTTCATTGATTAGTTCCTCCCTTCACAACTTAGAAAGATATCTCGATTTTCATTGATCTTGAACTGCCATCCCTCAAGAACTCGGCAGGTAAACAATTGATCCTCAATAATCGCAGGTCCCATGCCAGTTGTACCTGGTACCATTTCATCAAACTTATAAACTGGTACATTCATGTTTTTTCCGCCTTCATGAATAATCGATTGATATTGAGTTGTAGTCGGAGTGCTTACAGATGTAACTTTTTCAGTAGTAAGTTTATAATGTTCAATCGGCTTCACTACACGTAAATGGATTCGAGGATCGGTTCCATCTTTAATACCTTCTGGTACTTCTCCTTCCAGTAAATAAGGCTTTATGATATGTTCGCCATTTCGGATATAACTGATGCTTGACTCAACGTAACAATCAGCAAAATCAAACCCTTCTGCATACATATCCCGTTTAGAGCGCTCAAGCAATTGTGACAATTGTTCTTGAATGTCTGCTTTTGTTGCTTTAACAATAGCGGCCTGGTATTCATGAGCAACATCGCTAAAGCTAATACCAAAGGCACTAAAGATTGCTGCGAGTCGTGGAACGATCACCTCTTTAATACCTGCCTCACGCGCGACACCACATGCACTCATCGGTCCTGCGCCACCGAAGGCAAGTAGAACAGGCTCTTGAACCTGGTCTTTATATATTGCAAGACCCTTTGCAATTTTTTCTTCATAAGCCTTTTCCATTCTTAATAAAGCGTCTTCTAATGTGATCCCTAAAGGGTTGGCTATTTTTTCCAATATAGCAACCTTTGCTCTTTCTTCATCCAATACCATGTTCCCACCAAAATAGGAGCGTGAATCAAGGACACCCATCAGTAGGTAAGCATCTGTTATCGTTGGTTCTTCGCCTCCACGTGCGAAGCAAGCTGGTCCAGGTACTGCGCCAACACTTTCAGGCCCCACTTTAACCTTTCCATTCTCTACTTTAAAAATGGAACTGCCTCCAGCACCGATACTGATTAAATCACTTAAAGAAAATGACGTAGTAATATTTTCAATTCGGCCAAAGATATCTTCTTTAATTCTGTTTTGATGAACTAAACCAATATCGGACGTTGTTCCACCGATATCCAATGTTAAAAGTGCCGGTATATTATAGTGCTCGGCCAGTACCTTAGTTCCCTCCATGCCACCTCGAGGGCCGGACCCGTACGTTTTAATAGCTGTAGTTTTTGCAACCCTTGCTGAATTTCCATCATTGTGGAAAATAAGCATTGGATTTTTAGCACGATAATCGCGAAGGAAATTTTCAGCATTATATAGAAAACGTTCCATACCGGAGTGTAAAAAGGCATTGATTAAAGCCCCCCACGTTCTTCTACTATTATTTGGATCATCAACCAGTTCATGTGAAAATAGTACAGGAACCGCTCCAAGTAGATGGCGTGGGTATTTACTTAAAATGATTTTTTTGATTTTCTCCTCATCCTTCACTAAGAAAGGCCCACTTAAACTGACGACGATTCGATTCGCACCTTTTGAAAGAAGTTGATTTACAACCTCAACTACATGGTTTTCCAAGTCATAGTCCTCTAATTCTGAATTGACTCCAACTACTCGATCGTCCACCATCGCAGCAAACATTTCCTGCTCTTCTTCGTTTTGGGTTAAATAGGAATCATCAATGCCATCTCGTAAAATCAATCCTAAACGCGGGCCCTTTTTTTGCACGATGGCATTTGTACCAGCCGTTGTGGAATATCTAAGGTATTCTAATTCAGACAAAAGACGGCGAATATTCTCTTCTCCATAAAGTTCTTTTGACGCACTTTTAATTACTTCAACGAAACATTTTGTTAAATCATAGGGAGTTGTCAATGCTTTTGAACGTACTACTTGATCTTTATTGATAATACAGGCATCTGTAAAGGTACCACCATTATCAATGGTCATAAGTAAACCCATATTCATATCCCCTTTCCTTTTTCAATTTTAAATTTTAAGAAGGTACAAAAGTTTAAATACAGTTACTAAACATCTCCTGTATGCCTTATATTTATTGCAAGGATCGTGCCAAATTTTAAAATGGTATTATTTTTTTATAAAACCGGTATTTCAAGGGTTTCTGTTTCTCTTTTTTTGTTTTATCTTTCTCAATACTGTCACATTGAGAAAAAAACTGTTTCAGTGAGACAAAGTTTGAGAAAGTGAAAGAAATAAACAAAAAAATACGGCCCCCCTATTAAAGGGAACCGCATTTGCAATCATTTCATTTAATTGATATTTTCTTTCATTGTTTCCGTATCAATTTGATACTGTTTCAGTTTCCGATACATCGTTGCCCTAGAAATTCCAAGTCTAGTGGCAGCTTTGGCAATACTTCCAGACTCCTTAAGAATGGCATCAATCAATTTCTCTTTTTCTGATTCATTTGGATTTTCAATAACCTCCAATAGTTCCTGTGGAAGGTCATTTGGAAGCAAGATAGTTCCTTCCATGTTAAATAATGATTGTTCGATTACATTTTTTAATTCTCTTATATTACCCGGCCAAGAATATTGTTGAAGATATTCAAAGGTGTCTTGTGGGATTTCTATATTTGAAACACCAAACTGTGGGGAAAGCTGATCAACAAAGTGTTGAACTAAATGTGAAATATCTGAAATTCTTTCACGTAATGCAGGTAGTCTTAATTGAATTACTCGAAGCCTAAAGTAAAGATCTTCCCGAAACTCCCCTTTTCGGACGGCTGCTAATAAATTTTTATGAGTCGCTGCAATAACCCGGACATCAATTGGAATGGGCCTTGCACTTCCAATCCTTGTGACCGTTTTTTCTTCTAAAATTCTGAGCAAATGAATTTGAGCAGTTAATGGCATGTCTCCGATTTCATCAAGAAAAATGGTCCCACCATGAGCCATCTCAAACTTGCCCGGACTTCCTTTCCCCTTTGCACCTGTAAAAGCACCCGCTTCATACCCAAATAGTTCACTCTCAATTAAGTCCCGTGGTATGGCACCACAATTTATTGCAATAAATGGCTTTTCGTTTCTTTTACTTGCTTGATGAATGGCTTGTGCAAATACCTCTTTTCCTGTACCAGTTTCGCCGGAGAGGAATAAGGTAGAATCCAGCATAGCTGCCTTATTGGCATTTTTTACAACTTTTGTAAATGCAGGTGATGTTCCAATCATATTTGAAAAAGTATAGCGTGTAGTAGCATCTCTGCTTAATGGAGTAGAAGGATGATTATTCATTTTAAGTAAAGGCATTCTTTCACGGAACCGTAATACTGCGCCCAAAATAATATTATCAACTAATACTTGTTGAGCAGAGCAGATAAATGTATGCTTTTTCGAAGATAACATAATTTTTTCTTCCACAAGTCTATTATTTTCAGAAAGGACATCATCTACTACTTTATTTAGTTCAGGCCATTCTTCAATATATGTAAATTGACTAGACTGCAACAAGGTTTTCATTTTCTGATTGACTTGTAGTATTTGTTTTTTTGCATCAATTATGATAACACCATCATCACAAGTATCAAATGTGGTTCGCAAAAATGGATTACTTTCTAAGGTACTCAGATAGAAACTACCTCCAATTATTTTTGATATTTTTTGTGATTTTGAGATGGCTAGACTCAATGTATGGTGGTTTACGTTTTTCCATTTACCCGAAATGTCCAAAACCCCTAATAACTCTTTTGTTAAAGGGTGAATAATTGGGGCGGCCGCACAAACCCAATCCTGCCATCCGCTGCAAAAATGCTCTGAAAAAAGAATCTGTTCGGGCTTCCGACTTTTAATCACAGTCCCAACTGCATTTGTGCCACCTATTTCCTCACTCCAAATAGCGCCAGGCATGAAATGAATTTTCCTGCCCTCTTTTAATATCTGTTGGTCACCATACATTTCTAATAATAATCCATTATGATCACTTATAGTTATGATGGTTTCAGTCCCGGAGACTAAATCCTCCAAATATTGCAAATCCGGTCGAGCAATCGAAAGTAATCTTTCATTTTTACTTTTATTATCAACGAGATCACTGTCCTTAACAATTTGTTCAATTTGGCGTTTATAGGGGTTAACTCCGAAGTCTTTTGAACGGTCCCAGGAATGAAGGATTTCCGAACGAATTTTTTTTGAAACTTGACCGTTTTCAAGAAATAAAGCCCATTCATTTTTCACCATCGAACTAAAATCACTATATTCATACGTAGACATTTTTGGGTCCCGGGCCATTGAATCCCTCCATAGAACATTAAATTAAATGAATTTCTACAAACTCCCTCTTACAGTGATTTTT
Organism: Schinkia acidoalkalinis; assembly: GCF_054301215.1. The sequence continues at coordinate 3,962,485 of NZ_CP182573.1, read as the reverse complement.
TTACAGTATAGTTTAGAATATTTTAATTATTGTGAATATTCTATCGTCAATATACTTAATCATATAAAATTCATTTTATGTTGTAAAGGGATTGTTTTAAAAAATGAATCGACAAGTGCCTGTGCACTTGTCGATTTTATTACTATTTTTCTAGGTTATTTTGTACCTTCATAGCTATGATTCTATCCAATTTTACTTCATTACAACAAATTCTGAGCAAAGTTGAATTAAGGATTTTTCAGGACAACAAGAGCGTACAAACTTCCTCCTATATTGGCTGCTCCATGAATATCCCGAAGCACCAAAAGAATTACCAAATCGCCTGTAAAGCAACCCATTCGTTAAAGATTTGTTTCTTGCCTAATCCTTTTTTAAATATATGACATTATCGCTTTTTACCACTTTAAAAATTAAATCATCCTCAACACTAAGTACAGAAGCAGAGGCTACTCCCGTATTATTTTCACTTGAAAAATAGATCCCGAATCCATTATTTTCAGGGTATCCATACAAATAACAAACCACTTTTCCATCCTTAATAAAAACAATTTGGTCCATCCCTTCACTTACCGTTTCGCTGATATTATCCCATTTATACCCCACAGTTTCATATATCGTATCTTTTGCTGTATATGGGTCAAAAGAGTACGCTACATCCCATTCAAATGGGGTTACATTTGATAAATTTACCGTATCAACAGATTCACCAATGGTTAATAAACTTCTTGTTTCATCGCTGCCGCATTAATATCCCATGAATAGTAATCTTTCTGTTTCATGGTTTTAAACAAACAATCTAAGAATGAGTAGCCTAAAAAGGGTTTTTCCCTGGTTTGTATTTCAAACGTAACTTCCCTTACTTTCTTACTCTTATGTTCCAGCTTTTGATTTTCTTTTTCCATTCTTTTTAAATAGGCTTTATGTTGTGCTGCGTTCATTTTATGGATGTTTTCATGGAGGATATCCATCACTTCTTTTTGTAATGGCTGTAGTTGTCTTTCTTGATGTAAGGCGGTGTATACTTGTCGAATGAAGAAATTCGTTGTGTTGTATAAGTTATTACTTTTCAAACAAAGATCATCAAAATACGGATACAATTTATGACCCTTTTTAACGTTAATCTGATAAGTGCGATATTCCTTTTCCGAGTCCATTGTGTTTTTCACCTCGCTTTCATAGCTATATTTTACCATCAGGAATGTATGTTCGTCTATTATTTTTATTTAAAAGGATAAAGCCCATTCATCCCACGACTTAAGTCACGGGTGTTCTGGGCTAGTTCATAAAAGTAATAAAATAATTAACTTTTATTAGTATTTCCCAAAATACTCTCTTTTTTCGGTAGCATTCCCGTAGAAAAACGTTAATCCATCTTCGATTAACTCTACCCGTTACCTTAAGTGAAGTTTTTCACATAATTACATTTAAAAATCTATATATACTAAAAAAGGACTGCTTGTCAGCCCTTTTTTCAATATTTATTTAAACAATTCAACTAATTTTGTCCGAACACCCTCCAAAACTTCAGGGTGAACTTTTCCAAATTTTTTTCTGACAATATCTTTTGAAAGTGTGTAAACTTTATCCGCTCGAACTACCGAAGTAACTTTAAGTTCACCCTCACTTAAATCTTTTGATTCTATAACTACAGAATAATCAAGATCCTTTAATTGTGAAGTAATTGCAACTACAACTAGATCTTCCGTTATTTTGTTATAGTTATCATTCGAAATAACAAGTACTGGCCGTTGCTTTTTATTTGTTAAATCACTGTATGGAACAGGAACTAGAACAATATCACCCTGCTTATATATTATTCCAAACCTCATCATCGATATCATTATCCCAAAAATCAAGACTACTTTCACTTGCCTTCATTAAATCCTTAGATAAGCTTTTTTCCTGTTTCGCTTTTAAAAATTCTGCAAAATCCAAAATTTTATCTACTTCTTGTTCTGGTATTTCTTCAATAATTTTAAGTAAACGTTCTTTTGCTGTATTCATGTTGACAATCACCTCTTCCATGAATAGTTTATATAATTATATCACCTAAAATTTCTTGAAACTACTTAAAACAATTTATAATTACTATCGGTGAAACGTCCAGTAAATCTGTTGGTTAATACATTGGTGCAACAAATAGAGCGTCAATCCTTCTTGAATCAACGCCCTCGTTTGTTTTAGTACATTCCTTCACAATCTTACGCTCCCTGTTTGAATTCCTTAATTATTTACTCTAAGATCGCCTGTTTATTTCACCTTCTTGAAGGAATTTCTCTTCCCTTCCTCTATTTATTCTCATTATTAAAGGGTATATTCCCCAAATGATAATCATAACTTATATCAAAAATTTAATTTCATTCTATAGGAAAATGCCGAGAGGAGTGTATGTAATGGGTTTCCCGCCTAAGCAACAAAGTAAACCTGGCATTGAATCATTAATGACACCCAGACCTATATTTGATAACCCCAATTATAAACCAGCTGGTAAACTTTTGAATAAGGTGGCTCTTATAACTGGTGGGGATAGTGGAATTGGGAGAGCTGTAGCTGTAGCCTTCGCCAAAGAAGGAGCAGACATTGCAATCTCATACCTAAATGAACACAGAGATGCAAACGAGACGATGTTCTATGTCAACAAGTATGGACGTCGATGCATCATCATTCCTGGCGATATTGGATATGAGCAGCCACGCGAACAAGTTGTATCGCAGACGATACACCATTTTGGTCATATTGACATTCTCGTGAATAATGCCGGTGTATTATATGTAAAGAACAGTCTGCTAGAGGTGGATTCGAAGCAACGAGCAAGTACTTTTCACACAAATGTATTTTCTCAGTTTATTTTAACGAAAGCTGCATTACCCTACATGGCTCCAGGGAGCTCTATAATAAATACAACCTCTATTAGTGCCTATCTAGGAACTCAGGATTCAATTGACTACTCTGCATCAAAAGGAGCCATTGTTTCATTTACACGTTCGTTGTCATTGTCACTGGCATCTCAAGGGATTCGAGTCAATGGTGTGGCTCCTGGACCAATTTGGACTCCATTAATTCCATCTTCCTTACCTCCTGAACAGATTGCCACATTTGGGGACAATGTTCCCATAAAGAGAGCCGGTCAGCCGTTTGAAGTGGCAACTGCTTATGTATTCTTGGCCTCCGATGATGCATCTTACATATCAGGGCAAATACTACACGTGAATGGTGGACAAATTGTAAACGGTTAAACTCATCCAATTCGGATTAGTGCCCCAGAGGAGATGCTTCCGATAATCGCCGGCATGATAAGGAGCAATTCGCCAGTCGTTGGTTTCGTTCTTCACATGATCATCAGTTTGATGTTTGGTGTTATATTCACAATCTTTGCAAATATGGTGAGAAGGAATACAAAGGCAGGCGGGGTCCTTTATGGCATTATCCTTTGGTTACACTGATTCCCTTTCATTTTAACCTCCATTCCGCCGTTATCGCTTGCGGCACAAATAGTAATGAAAATGATGTTCGGAAACACCACTTTTTGTTATGATTAAATTAAGGAGAAGATACACTACAAAGCACGGTAAGGTGAGTCGTAGATTACTTCTCAGTTTAAAACAGTATTTTAACCAGTGTAGGAATCATCTTTCAAGCACAAATAAGTGGTTCTATTAGACCGCACGCTAATCATTGTTATTAACGCTTCGTTAAATGTGTGATGGTTCAGTCAATGTCTTTCTCCTCACTTTTGAAAGGAGGATTGTGCCATGAAAGTTGTTTATCCCACTTGTTGTGGCGTTGATGTGCATAAGACTTTTCTCGTTGCCACACTCATTACTTCACAGGGGATTACTCCCCACTATTCCAAAAAAAGATTCTCCACTTTTAACAACTCTATTCTTCAATTCAAGCAATGGCTCATTGACAACAATTGCTTTGACGTGTGTATGGAATCCACCGGAAAGTATTGGGTTCCCGTCTATAACCTTTTGGAGGATGCCATCCATATCACTATTGCCAACCCCAAATGGGTAAAGGCTATAAAAGGAAATAAGGATGACAAAAAAGATTCTAAATGGATTGGCGACCTTTTCCGTCTTGGTTTAGTCCCAGGAAGTTATATACCTGATAAACCGATCCGTATTCTCCGTGAATACACTCGTTACCGTTATAAGCTGGTTTCTACTAGAAGCAGCGAATAGAACCGTTTTCAAAATGCTTTCACCGTCTGTAATGTAGCCCTTGACGCTGTCGTATCGGACATGTTTGGCAAATCTGCCACTTCCGTCACGGACTATCTGATTTCCACTGATACCTTTGATCCGGAATACTGTTCTTCCTTACTCCAAGGAAAATTGAAGAAAAAAACAGATTTCGTGATTGAATCTATTGAAGGATATCAAATAACTCAGTCACAAAAAGAGCGTATGACAATGGTTCGTTCCCACCTTGACTACGTAACGAATGCCATTGCCCAACTAGATGAAAAACTTGATGAGTTGGTCAAACCTTATGAAGGTGCTATTAATCTTCTCTGTACCGTTCCGGGAGTTAACAGAACATCAGCCATCACCATTCTCTCCGAGATTGGTATAGATATGTCTCAATTTTCTCACTCTAAGCGTTTATGTTGTTGGGCAGGATTAACTCCTGGCAATAATGAATCTGCCGGTAAGAAGAAATCTGTCCGTATTACACGTGCCGGTGTCTACCTTAAACCTGCATTGGTACAAGTTGCCCATGCAGCCGTGAAATCGGATAAGTCTCCTTACTACAAAATCAAGTACGAACGCATTTATAAAAGGAGAGGAAAGAAAAGAGCCATTATCGCGATTGCAAGGATGATACTCACTGCCATTTACAATATGTTTGTTACTGGCGAAGTATGGAATCCAAGCGATTTGTATAAAATTGATATGCCACAAGAAATAGTTGACAAGCAAAAGCAAAAAGCTATAAAACAAGCCGCAAAACTTCTAATTTCCCTTGGCTTAATTAAAGACACTGATATTTCTGTGGCCTAACCAAAGTTCTTTTTTTAAGATCTTTAAAGAGCTTGGTTAAGTGCGCCCTTTTTTCCTTCTAGCCATATTTTCTTCACGCTAATACCTATGCTGATGGGCCACTCTGAAATGACATTTCATTTAAATATTCAGGCAGCATGATGAGTATGCTGACCGTATCATCTACGGATTGATCACTGGTATTGTTTATAAAGTAATTGCAAAATAAAAATCATTAATGATTTTTATTGTTCATTTGTCGCCTTTCGAACTTCCGTGGGGCTTTTTCATTGTAACCTTAGGTATCTGAACCGAATATGATAGGGTGTAATAAACCCATCACAGGAGGGAATTCTAATGTATACAGGAAATTATAGAGATTGGCCGCAATATTACAGGATTCATCCGGCTATCGACCAAATTTTAGCTAGTTGGTCCGAACCTCAAAAAATTGTTGTTCATAAGCTAGTCAATAAATACGGGCTACCAAACGAAACTAGTTCAAGAAGACTTATTTGGCATCATAATGGTCCGTGGAAACGAACTATCGTTTCTCTTGATACTGTACCGCACAACTTCCCTACTCCCCATCTTGATTTTTTGAAACAGACCATTGATTACAAGGTGCCTGTTGAACTTTTTGATAAAGTTGCACAATTTGATGGAAGTGTTTATCCTGACCGAACGAGCGGCGAAGCTTCGGCGAAATGCGACAAAGAAGAAACGAATTTTCTAGCATTGAATATGTTAAATGAGATTGTTACTGGAAAGCGTACCGTGGAAGAAGCAAAACGCTTTTTTGCCGAAACGGCCATAAAATTTCATCAAGGTATATCTTCACCTTATATCGAAAAATTCCTTTTCCCAAAGCAAACACATACTGCCGATCCCGATGTGCGTTATTTCTGAGCCTCCTGGAGTTCTCAAAAAAACTATGGGGCTGTCTCAAAAGCAATTAACAGACAATCCCGTACGCTGATTTCGAAAAAGGGCTTTACTTTTACTCAAGTAAAACCGGTGCAGTTCAATAATGAAAAAAATTTAATAATATTAAAAACATAATACTTAGGCTTAATAGCAAAAAAGCCTTTAATCTCATGCTCTTGAACTCGATTAAGTTCAATCGTTCTATCTGTCACACCTTGAACCGAACCTTGTACGTTTTGGTGTAACTCGGTTCAAATACCGGTTTAGACATTAATCTCAACATTGACGGTAGACAGTTCGCAAGGATTGTTAACCATATCTTGACAAAGAGGAAAAACGTCTTGGGTTCATCGTACGTTCAAAGTCAATCTAATCGAAATCAGGGGGATTCCCTTCAGGATGTCTCCTTTTTTGTACATATAAATGTTTGTCGTATTACCGAAAGCGTCTAGGATGAAATTAACTTTTGGCTCTCGGGCATTGGCATCTTGATTCGCCGTTTAACATCATTATCGAAGGAATTTAGATAAACGTTGGAAATCGTTCAACCAATTCTTCCTTTCCCTATCCTGCTTCGTTACTTTAAGTGTAATACTTCACATACTTTTTGTAGATTAAGAAAAACCTCGATGTCTTCACAAGACTATACTCTTTGGTTAATGGTTGACCGGTATATCTTTATTTATTATCAACATGTAAAATCCAGATATTTCATTAGTCCGTTAAGCAACAAATTATTGTCATTCTCCATAATTTAATATCGATGTCCATTGAATTTATCCTGTATCAAATCAATAATTTACGCTCCTTTTTTCAACCTTTTCATCTAAGAATCATTCTATTAAATCAAGAAAAACAAAGGATAGGATAAGAATTTTTTTATCTTACAATCACATAATACTTTTGAGGTGCTAACATGAATATTACTCAAAATTGTTTAGTAAAAATCCTAATTTTATTTTTATTAAATTATTTAATTACTCCATTATTAGATGTGGAAGCAGCTACTGATCCACAAGTTATAAAAAAATTAGAAAAAGAGAACACAGAGTTAAAAGAACAGATAGAGCAACTAAAACACCGACTTAAGAAGCTGGAACCACCAAAACCCGTAACTATTCAAGACCCACCGTGGGGAAAGCTATCATTCCCATCAAAGGTAGAGCCAGCTGCAGAGATCATTCATAATGGAACAAAAATCCCTTACGATGTAATAGTAGATAAGCCAGAATATATAAGACCAGCTTATGAAAATCATTGGCACAGTACAATTAGTGGTGGTAGATGGAGTCATGTACCAACTCGGATCCATTATGCCCTTCATCGTTTGTTTACTAACTATGACATAGGGTTATCTGGCTGGTATGATTTTGAGCACAATCTTGGTCTTTCCATTCCAATGTTCCAGGATAAAAAAGCACTTGATTTGTATATTGTTGCTTATCAAACGGAAGTAATTGATGTATATACAAAAGGAAATCAAGTTGTGGTTGTTGGCAATCCAAAAAGAAATGGTGTACAGGTAATTACTATCACAACAGCAGATATAAAGCCTTCAGATACCGGGGAAAATATTCTTGTTCAATTAGCAACTCAAAAGGGTCATGAAATCGATTATTCCATTATTTCATACGTCCAGCCAGGTTTTTGGGCAAAACAATTAGAAAAGTTAAAGGAACATGAACGTTAGAGGCGCTTTTAAGCGTCTTTTTTATAAGGGTTTATGCTCCTGCAAGATAAAGTATTCATTTTGTCTAATATTTTTCCACCATGTTAATCCACCTAAAGTTGGAACTGCTGTTCCTTGCCTAGCTCTTGTCAATTATAAAAGACAAGTACAGTGAAAAAGCCCCCAATTGGGTGCTTTTTCTTGTTTATAATGAGTCTCAGCAAATTTCATTCATCATTTCGTTTTCAATATATGCTCATTGAATCTGATAAATCGTTCTAGAACAATATTTAAATCAAAAAAATTATTCATCTTCACGTATCCAACGCCCAACTGCCCCACACTTAGGACACTGCACTTTTGTAATATTCGATGCTGTATTGATTCCTATTGCCGCCGTTGCTCCGCCCTTTTTCTTATTTCCAAAAATTGCACCAATGTTGTAAAGCGCCGCTTCTCCAAATGACATATAATACCCACAATTTGAACATTTTTGTCCTTTCATTATTTACCTCTCACCTTCAGATTAGATTTAGCCTATTGTAAATCTCCAAAACTGAATCAAAAGCAGACAAGGACAGCAAACTTATCCTTTAAGATTCATATAAATTTGTCTATATAGAATACATTCCTTATATTTATAAATATTCCTTGTGTAGATTTTGTTACAATAACAACTGCTTTCGCTGGAAAACTCTTGAACTTCGTCAAAGGATGTATAGAGTCCTCCAGGTCTATTAATCTATTGTTTTTTCTTAACCCATGGGAAAGAGATCCACAAGTTAAGGCTTAACTCACACCTAAACATTGCCCATTACTATATCGTCTTCCAAAGTAAAGCGGTCTATACCCTAACGACAAACTCTTATCTGCAGTTGTACAAGCCATTGGACCTAATCCGTTTAAATATTTATGTAGTTCACCAAATACAAGTAATTTATCCATTCTTATTCCCTTTTATAAATAATCTCCCCTACTAGTCGACAAGTGCCGGCACTTGTCAATTATGAAACACCCTGCCCCTGTTTAAAAGATTTCTTTGATGTAAGTAAAATTCTTAAGAAGTTCGCTTTCATTGATTATGATTGTATTCGTTAATTCTTTCGTTCTCAGCACGAATTCTTTAACACCGATAAACTCCGATTCACTAATCATATAAAACTCTGTCCCTTTTTTGTAACCATTAAATTTTCTTTTTAGCCTATATACTTTCATTGAATAACTCCTAGCGTTGAATATTTACTAGTTTCAAAGGTTTGGAAAAGGATGTCTCTTTCCCATTTACAATCGCTGCATGGTTTCCTTCAGGAAATACAATGGTTACACCATCACGCTCAACTTTTATAAAGCGTTTTTTCCTTTCAACATTCCACGAAACAGCTGCCCCCATCTCCTCGAATAGTTGACGTATGGGAAAATATGTTACTCCATCAAATATTTTAGGTTTTTGTGATTTTTCAAACTCAACATTTATATTGTACATAGATGCTTTTAAAATGGAAATAATTCTGGTCGACAAGTTCACTGGTACTTGTCAATGAGCTTCCCCTTCAAATAACACCCAGCAACGGAAGGAAAACTCTTACATTCCTTCTTCATTTCCATGAACGAAACTGCATCCTTTCCTCTTACAATCTCAAATTCTAGCGGATATTCATGACAGTTCAATGGGCGGCTAGTAAAGGACTTAATATAGAATTGGATGGCCTCCTCCTGGCTGTGGGCATAGATAAAAACAAAAGCCTTCTGGTCCATCTTCATGGAGTAGATCCTTACCTTGCGAAAACCCAATACATTCTTTTCAATCATGTCCGCTACTTTCTTATGATCTGCTTGATGTAAGTCAATTTTTGATATATTATCATCTAATGAAATTTTCTGCTCGGCTAATAAATGACATAAGTAGTGGGCCAAAGCGGTTTCCTCATGAATTAAACAATCGTGATACAATTCTTTTACTAACATGTGATCACACCTCGTTTTTTGGTTTTTTTCCAACGGAAAAACTCTGTTCTTTTTGGTCTTCAATCGCCCCTGTATATTCATTGTAATTCACTGTGATGGTTCCCACTGGACCATTCCTGTTTTTCGAGACAATGATTTCAAGGGAATGATTCTCGGAATCCTTGTCATAATAGGCTTCACGATACAAAAATAAAATGACATCGGCATCCTGTTCAACACTGCCGGATTCCCGAATATCTGACATCATCGGACGTTTATTGGCTCTAGTTTCCACCGAGCGATTGAGCTGTGCTAAACAAACAACGGGGCAATCAAAATCTTTTGCCATCATTTTCAGGGATTTCGATATTTCCGTTACCTGTGAATGGGAATTCCCTCCATAAAATTGACTTGATGCGATTAAGGTTAAGTAATCAATAAAAAGAATTGGTTTCCTGTGCGGAAATTGGTTCATGAGCTTTCTTGTTTTCGCTCTCATTTCGGCAACCGTTTGCCCTGCCCCGTCAAAGACTTGCATATGAGTTTCATCAAGATTCCCAATGACATCCGACCATTTATTCTTTTGACTTTCGGTGAGCATTCTTTTCGGATCCCGCATTTTTGCGCGGTTGAATCCCCCTGTTGAAGCTATTAATCGAGAGGTGATGAGCTTTTCAGGCATTTCTAAGGAAAAGACGAGTGGCAGGTACCCTGCCCAACCTGATATTTTTGCAAAATGAAGCATCACATCGGTTTTCCCCATCGAAGGCCTTGCTGCTAGAATCGTCACTTCCCCACCTTGAAAACCTCCCGTCATGAGATCGAGCTTTTCTATTCCAGTTGTCACACCTTTAGCATGAAGTTGGTCCTCCCAAGGGGCCTCATAAACCCTCGCCAACGCTTGATGGATCGAGGTGTGATCCTCCATTTTCGATTGGTTAATTTTATCCAACTTGGCAATGACTTTCGTAATCTCCCAATCATTCATAGCAGCACATGTTAAAATATTTCGCTTTTCCCGTTCCTTCCACAGTTCAAGAATGAGCTTCTCCGTTTCATCGAATTTCTCAAGATCTGCATACGATAGCAGCTCCGAAAGATAGGACATCCCTCCGAATAATTCTAGGTCCGGTAAGGTGGTCAAGGAGATTAAATCAATAGTCTTTCCAGTCCGCTTACGCTCCACCATTCTTCGCATTAATTCTTGATGCGGTGTACTTTCCAACTGTTCAGGTTGAATCACAGTATCATTGAGTAAATAATCCGCCTTTATCAAGCTTCCTAAGAACGCTTTTTCCGCTATATTCATTTCTTTTCACCTGCCGTTAGGTCAAATTCAAAATCTCTTGGAATCGCCCTACCAGCAGGACCAGGTTCGTTTGATTGCCGGTTCTTTAGTACAGGCTTTTGTATCTCCTCATACGAATCCACTTCTTCTACGGTTAGTAAAGATTCGCTATCCCAGTTTTTCAGAATCCCTACAACATAATTCAGCCTTCGTTTGTTATTCGCACATGCAATCGTCATGGCTTTTACAATCATTTCCTTCGGTTGTAAAAAACTAGAATCATCTAACCACGACAACAACTGCTGCTTCGCATGTACGTTTGAAAAACCAAATCCATTATCATCCCAAAACTCAATGATTTCTCTCACATCATCTGGATTATTCTCTATCATCGGACGGAGCGCTTCTTTTTGTTGTTGTTTTTCTTTTTCATTTTCTTTTTGTTTTTCTTTTTGCCCACGTATCGTATCGCGACATAGCAACGTATCGTCATATTCTTCATAAGCGGTTATATTGGGCTCTTTTTCATCCTGATTTTGATCTTCCGTAGAGAAAAACTTATCTTCTTGTATATAAAAAGCTTCATATAAACTGCGAATCTCTTGTTTATGTATCGATTCCAAAACATATTGAATAAGCGTACGATCCTCGACTTCTTTTAATTCGGTAAAAATACAATCCATGACCGGTTTTCCGCCTTTTAGGAGGTTCTCTTTCCCCCAGTTCTTAATCGCCAGTTCCCTAGTTTCAGGATTGTAACGAATCAACCGATGGTGCTTCTCAAATCGCTCCATTAACGACTGAACACTCTCAATTGAATAGCCTAAATCAAAAGCCATTTGTTTTTTCGTAATTCGATAGATTCCAATTTGAGTCGTATGCGGATTGGTGAGCAGGTAAAGGTAAAAATACTTATCCTCCGGGGTCATCTCTTCTAAAACAATCGGATTTTTCCAAAAATCAGTACGTACCATTCTGTATTTTGCCATCCTTACCACTTCCCTTTCTTCACAAAAAATTTCCCTTCATATTGTAAATATTGTTTCATGAAGAAAAAGGGAGGTCAGTTTTCATAAGTTTGTTAAATTTTTTTTAAAAATAAAAAAACCTTGCAACTTTCACAATGCAAGGTTTTGCGACAATGGGACAAAACAGTGACAGTAAAATCTTGTGATTGTTGGGGTTTCTAACTTTTTTACATATTTTTTATTCTATGAGAAACAATAAAAATGCACGAAATAATATTGTAAAACGGAGGATGAACCTTGGAGACAAATAACCCCATTCGATTAACTGCTCCGGAAATGGCAAGCCTTTGGACTCAATACATTTTTGATACAATGTCCATTTGTTTCTTTCGTTATGTACTCGAACATGTCGAAGATCAAGAAGTCAAATCGATCTATCAAACCTCCCTTGAACTATCCAAAAGGCATATCGAAGAAATTACAGTATTCATGGTAAATGAAAATTACCCTATCCCACGTGGGTTTACAGAAAAAGACGACGTAAACATTCACGCACCGCGTCTTTTTCAAGACCCTTTCTACCTGAATTATATTTATATCATGACTTTACAAGGAATGACTGGATATGCTTTGTCTGTTAGTACTTCAGTTCGTTCTGACTTACGGAAGTATTACATAAACTGTATGTCCGAAACAATGGAGCTTTTTGATCAATCTATTGATTTAATGCTTTCAAAAGGACTTTTTACTCGACCTCCTATTATTACACCCCCCGAATCAATCGATTTTGTAAAGCACCAAAGTTTTTTAACTGGATGGTTAGGAAATCGCCGTCCGCTGAATGCTATCGAAATTGGAGATATTACATTCAATGTTCTAAAAATGCATTTACATGCTGCTTTAAAAGTGGGATTTATCCAAGTGGTCCAATCAAAAGAGGTTCAGCAGCATTTCAGGAGGGGACTTGAAATTGCAAATAAACACATAAAAATATTTGAATCAGTACTTGATGAAGAAAGATTAAATTCACCTATTTCCTGGCAATCGATGATCACAAACTCTACTTCTATGACCTTTTCAGATAAATATATGATGTACCAAATTCAAATGTCTACACAATTAACCCTTGCATTTTATGGTTCTGCTATGAGTGTCAATTCAAGAAGAGATATAGGTGCTCATTATTTACGATTAATTTTAGAGCTTTTACAATTTGCAGAAGACGGAGGAAACATAATGATAAAAAATGGATGGTTTGAGCAGCCTCCAACAGCAAGTGACCGAGAATCGCTTGCAAAAGAAAGGAGTAATAAATAATATTTCAGAAGTTGGACGCTAGGAACGATTCCTAGCTTTTTTATTTGATGCACCATGGGTCAAGGACAACATAATATTTCAGCTACTTTTTCCGCTAAACTGACCGATAGTTTAAGTACAAACCTTCACAAATTTCACACCGTAATTAACACAAATATTCAATTTTGCTTAGGGTTCTTATTCCATTAAATGGCCCGTGGGACCAGGATCCCGTCCACAAAACAGGTCACCCCCTAAGAAACTCGTTGCCTTTGCAGGTATTAATCCGACTAATAAATCATCTTTTTCATTTTTAGTAAACTTTTCATCCGGAATTACATTATGGCTTGCTGGTTCAATAGCTTTACGTTTCACCTCTGGATTTGATTTTGCATAAATTTCAGTCGTAGTAACCGAAGAATGTCCTAAAAAACTAAAGATATGTGGTGAAACTTTGTCGGGAAATAGTTCTGGCCGTTTTTTTCTGGCTGTCACTATGTATTTGTTTAATATATATGAGATTCCAGCCCTTGTTAATTTTTCTTCCTTTCTGTTGAAAAATAAAGGTGCTGAGATTTTTGATTCACTAAATAAACCATAATCATTTACATAAGCCTTTACGATATTTATTGTTTGGGGCATTATTGGAATAATACTTGTTTTGTTTCCTTTCCCAGTTAGACGTATTATTGATGATCCTTTGATTCTTATATCAAGAACCAATACATCTGCTAGTTTTCTTGGACTCTTGCTCCGGAATCGTAAAGTAAAGAAAGAATAGCTAAATCCCTGCGGCCTTCTTTATTTGATATATCTGGAGTAGTCAAAAGTTCTTTAATTGCTGCTACAGATAAATAGTTCATTTCAACCATAGGTGTTTTTTTGGAACTTATTGATAATATAGAATTGCACAATTCCATATGCTCTGGGGCTTCTATTTGTAAATACCGAAAGAATGCATGTAAAGCCGCCAATCTTTGATTTCTAGTTGAGATAGAATAATTTCTTGTATCTTCCAACCAAGTTAAAAATTCTTCAACCATCTTCTTGCTTATTTTTGGAAAACATAATTTTTCCGGTTTAATATGAAGAACATCCCTATATGATTTAATTGTGTTATCACTGTATCCCGTTCTTTGTGTTATATATTTTAAAAAATAATTAGATAAATATCTTCTAAAATCAGAACTATTCATTGATTTCCACCTCCGGAAAAATTCCGCTGTAAAGAGGTGTGACAGAATCAATAATTTGTCCATGAGCTTCTTCCGTGAGCCTCAGGTATTTTTCTGTACTTTCAATATCTCGAGTCCCAAGAAAGTACATAAAATTGGTAAAGCACAATAAAGATCCTGGCCATCCTGACCCATCTTTCCTAACGCATGAACTGCGAAAGTATGCCGGATATCATGAACCCTAGGACCAACCTCGTTATCTGCAAATATTCCTGCCAGTTTCATAAAATGCTTAAATTTTACATATACAGGAGTTTTGTTATATTTCCCATTATCTAGATCAACGTCGACCTTTTTTAATGACAATGCTTCATGATCCGTAACCCACATCCATACAACATTCTAAAAAGCATTGGGTAAATCTAGTGATAATGCTTACTAGACGGGGTATATTCCAAATTATCTACAACTTTAATTATGCTAGCGATTTCTTCATGAGTAAAAATATAAGGAGTAAACGTTTTAGCAATCGGAATTAATTCTTTAGGGTGCACGTAAAAATTAAAACCAAGACTATTCATAAATATGGAAAATTGTCTAATAAGGCTCATTCTCATATGTTGAGTCTTTGTCGATTCATTGCCCCTTTTGCTTACATAGTCCTCGACTATTTGGATCGGCTACACTTAGTTAGACAGAAATTTTAAGGTCAAGTAGAATTAACTATACTAATCAGTTATGAGGAGAATCTACATGACAAAAAAAGTACGTCGAACGTTTACCGAAGAATTTAAGGAACAGATCGTGCAGCTATATCAGAATGGAAAGCCTCGCAAAGACATTATTCGCGAATATGAATTAACCCCTTCTTCACTAGATAAGTGGATTAATCAAAGTAAGTCCTCCGGTTCCTTCAAAGAAAAGGATAACCTCAGCCCCGAACAGAAAGAGCTGCAGGAACTTAGGAAACGTAATAAGCAATTAGAGATGGAGAATGATATTTTAAAGCAAGCCGCGCTGATACTAGGACGAAAGTAAATGTGATTAAGAACAACCAGCACAAATACTCGATATCAGCAATGTGCAAGGTCCTGCAACTCCCAAGAAGTACGTATTATTATGAAGCAAAAGAACGAAAGAATGAAGATGATATAACTTCAGACATCGTTGAAATTTTCCATCAAAGCCGCCAAAATTATGGTGCAAGAAAGATAAAGCACGAGCTAAAGAAACGAGGGAAATTGGTTTCCCGTCGTCGTATCGGCAGGATTATGAACGAACAAGGGCTTGTTTCAGCTTATACCGTGGCTCAATTCAAACCACATAAGAATAAACCAAATGAAAGTGAACAAGCAAATGAGTTAAATCGTGAATTTACTCAAAAGGATGAGTTGACCGTCGTGGTCAGTGACCTAACCTATGTAAGAGTCCATAAAAAATGGAATTACATATGTGTATTTGTTGATCTCTATAATCGGGAAATCGTTGGATTTAGCACAGGTGAGAACAAAGATGCTTTACTAGTTTATCGTGCTCTATCGTCAATTAAAGGGAATTTGCATATGATTCAAATGTTAAATACTGACAGAGGAAGCGAGTTTAAGAACCAGATCATTGATGAAGCACTAGAAACGTTTAAAATCAAGCAATCTCTAAGTTTGAAAGGCTGTCCGTATGATAACGCAGTAGCTGAAGCAACATTCAAAATCATTAAGACAGAGTTCGTAAAGAAACGTCATTTTGATAGCTTAGAAGAGTTACACAGAGAGTTTACAGACTATGTGCACTGGTTTAACCACCTACGCATCCATGGTACTTTAGATTATCTAAGTCCAGTGGAATACAAACTTACGCACCTTAAGAAAACTGTCTAGTTTAGTGTTGACAATCCATTTCGTAAGAACCATGTTTGTATTGACATTTATAGCCATTTGCTAAAAGGGTCAAAAATACTAGGTTCCTGCATGGAGCGAAAGTGAATGAGGATAAAAATATTAGAGATTCTACAATGATATTTTATATAAGAAGGATAAAAAGAATTTAAAATCTATTTACTTTCTAATTTTTAGAAACTATTTCCTTAAGTTTTACAATCATATGGCTTTTAAAATAAAATGTTTATTTGTGTATATTATGAGTACGAGAGAATTAATTTGTATATTTGTCTACTTCAAAATTTGTGTAAAGAATGTGCATAGAACAATCGATAGTCTACGTGGGCTTGATAATCGGATACCAGTATTTGTTTTTTCCTCGATATATTTGAGATACATCCAAAACAGAAAGACATAGTATTTAGATTGAAGCAGAAATAAAGAGGCTGATTCAGCCTCTTTACTTCTTTATAGAGGTTTTATGCAGTACATCTTCTTTACTCTGCAGCCATTTTTGGTAGTATTCCTTTTGTGAATCACGTCCATATTTTTCAGTAATCTCATTCCATTCTGCTGCTGTTTGGTCTAACGCTTCCTCTGCAGTGAGCTTGCCTATTAGCGCAAGTTGGATATTTCGATCGATACTTTGCATATAATCCCAGCTTCCTGGAATCATTAGTTCAGGATTAATATTCTTTAAACTTTCTTCAAGGGTAGAAAAGAAATGGTTGCTTACCTTGACACTTGGAAAAGGTCCTTTATTATTAACCTCCAAATGACTGTAACGATAAGGATCATTAATTGTTTTATAGGAATTAATGGATTCTATGCTTACATCTTTTGATGTAAGATACTCAATCACTTGCCATGCCTTATCTTTAATCTCCGAATTCTTTGAAATAGCTAAAACTCTGCCGATCCAAGCTCCTCCAGTTGGTGCACCAGAAATTCCACCAGGTACTACTGACCAGTCAACCAAGTTTGAGACTTTAGAATCCCATGTATTTGGGTCATAGGAAAAACGTGCGGTATCACTCCACTGAATAGTCATTCCAAGATAACCTTGGAGGAAAGCATTATTTAAATCAACCCAATCATACATAGACCCAGGTGGTACAGCATCACTATTTTGTAAGTCAACAAGACTCTGTAAAGCTTTAACACCAATTTCACTATTGATAGTAGGATTCATATTTTCATCAAAATATTGCCCACCCATTGATAAGAAGCGTTCGACAAACCAAATATAGGTCATACCTCCTCCGTTTAAGAGTGCTGTACCATAATAGTCGATTTTGCCATCCTTGTTTTCGTCGCGAGTTAAAAAATGGGCGATTTGGTCATACTCTTCCCATGTTTTTGGCGGTGTTAAATCAATGCCGTATTTTTGCTTATACTCATCATTGTATTTTTCAAAAATATCCTTTCGATAAAATAATAGATGTGCATCTCCATCATAGGCCATTCCATATGTATGGCCGTCAAATTCCATGTAATTTTTTTTATAAAATGGTATCAAATCGCTTGTAAATTCATCTGTCATATAGTTTTCTAGGGGTAGAAGCATATCCCTTTCCACATATAATGGCAGTTTCACAGGGAAGATTGAATAAATATCATACTTTTCTTTCGTAGCAAACAGGAAATCCTCTAGGTTTTCAGTAAGTCTTTGTGGGTAATTATATACAAGTTTGATACCGAACTTTTCAGCAATTTCTTTCTCTTTCATTTTCATAAATTGCACAGCACCAGGTGATTCGGCTATGACCTTGACAGTTGTTAAATGATCTCCATTGTTTTCTTCAGCTTCCGCTGGTACAGAGCCTTTTATATTGGTACAACCAGCTATACTAAAGAGAAGCATCGTTATTATGGCCCATGAAAAATACTTCACTTTACCACCTTCTAAATATATAAAATTAATACCTTAAAAAAATATCATTCCTAACAATAAGTTAAATCATACCAATTTTATAAACAAGAGAATGAAATGTTATCAAAATATTCAATCGATTTATCTAAACTACTTTTCAAAAATTGTTTTTCAAATACTTTTGCTATGGAAAAAAAATCACACAAAAATAATGCTATGGGTGATTGCTTTTGGTTTTCCCAATTTTTAATTTATTTAGATTATCAAAGTCGTCAAATAATATAGTGTATTATTAAGCACTTAACCTATCTACAGGAACGCTTTTCTGGTCCTTTTTGCTTGCAAAGTTTACGATTGCAAGAATTACAATTGTTACTCCAAGGACTACCCAAAGGCTTGTTGTTGGTTCACCAAGGAATGTAGCTTTATAAATGACACCGGCAAGAGCACCTCCAAACATTGGTGCAACAATCGGGATCCAAGAATAGCCCCAATTAGAACCTCCTTTTCCTGGTATCGGTAGAAGGGCGTGTACTAATCTAGGTCCCAAGTCACGAGCGGGATTAATGGCCAACCCAGTTGTTGGACCCATAGCTAAGCATAGACAGATAATCAAGAACCCTACAATAAGAGGATTGACTCCATCTGCAAACTTATTTGCACCGATGGACAAGACACCTATTACAAGGATAAAGGTCCCAATGAATTCACTCACAAAGTTTCCAAATGTGTGAGGAATAGCGGGTCCTGTTGCGAATACTCCTAATTTTGCATCGGTGTCATCCGTTTCCTTGAAGTGTGGCAAGTAATGGAAATATGTAATTGTAGCTCCGAGCATACCTCCAATCATTTGTCCCGCAATATAAGTAGGCACCTCGCTCCAAGGCAGTTTTCCAATTAGAGCAAATGCAAGAGTTATAGCTGGATTTAAATGAGCACCACTATATTGAACTACAGCATAAGCAGCAACGGCTACCGCAAAGCCCCACCCTATCGCAAAAACAAGCCAGCCACTACCGTTAGAAAATGTTTTCTTTAGGTTTACACCAGCACATACACCTAATCCTAATGCAAGCATTATTGCTGTTCCGATTAATTCAGCCCAAAATGTTGTCATATATACCTCCTGTTAAATATGTTCTTTAATTTATAAGTTAAAAGAACACTTAATTAAATATATTTATCATAGTACGACCATAAAAAAGTATTTCTTTCCGAGGTTGGGCCACCTAGTCTCCCCCTTTTCCTCAGCAAAATCACGGATATAAAATGAACTTTATAATGTTAGAGAATTATAAAGTTTTAGACAAATATATCGTCAATCTTTTCTAGTTTAACTTCTTTGATTCTCTTGGGATTTTTCAGAATTTCTAATAAAAACTCATTTACCTCATTCCGGATGCAATAGTGCATACAATGTTTACTTGGGTCTAGTTTTTCGTTAATTTCAACACGTGTTGGACTATCCCAAACATCTAGGAAACTATCTTTAACTTTTCCATAATTAAGGTGATGGTGACCACGTTTATATGGACAAGGGTATACTCCACTTGGATTAACGATAGTTCTAAAGTTAGCTACGGGACATTCTGTATAATGTTTTTTTTGATTTAAATCTTTTGGTTTGTCGTATTGTCTTAGAGAGGTTGGATGAACAATCCTAAAATCTTCGGTTTGAAGCTCTTTGAGTTTCTCTTCCTCTTCACGAACACGTTTATGGAAATCATCAGTAAAGTTATACAAAACATGATTTGAATACAATAATGGCTTATATTCAAAATAATCACAGCCAATTTCTTTAGCAATTCTTGCTGCTTCATACAATTCGCTTGCATTTTCAAAGCCTCTTGTTTCCATTAATAAGAAGCAATAGCCCAATAATCCGTTTTTAATTTTACTTAGTTTCTCCATGCCTTGAATGATTCTATTAAACGAATTAGGTACTCTATTTGGGCGAGCTTTTAGAAAGGAATCCTTATTAGACGCATCCACTGAAACCCTTGTCCAGCTAGCATATTCAGCAATTTCTTGTGAGTATTGATCAATTAGTAATCCGTTTGTTGTAATACCAGCTTGGATATTACATTCATGAACATACTTTAAAATCCCCCCGAAATTTGGATGCAGCAATGGTTCACCCCCGCCTATGAATACTATTCCTTTAACACCAATCTGTTTAAATTCTGTAATCATATTGAAAAGCATCTCTTTTGAAAAAGTATCACCATGTAATACATCTGAACTAATACACTCTGGGCAAGAAAACATACAGTTGGTTGTTGGGTCTAATTCAATGATTTGAGGATAAGTAGTTCCTTTATTAACAAAATTAGTTAGCCAATCCCGATAATTTTCCGATAACAGTTTATCCTTAAAATTCATAATGTTTACTTTTTTGAACATAGTTTGTTTATCTCCCCTTTCAAAAATTAAAGATATGAATCAATAAATTGATCAAACTTTCCCTTAAACGGAATATTCAACACCACCACCTAACTCAATTACTCCAGTTTTTAATGGCCAGTTTCTCAATATGCCACTGTAATTGGAAAATAATGATATATTTCGACTTAAATAGACAAACCCCTCTTCAATTTAAAAAAATTAACAAATCATACACAATTTGGAAGTTTGTTTATTGGAGGATTTTACATTAAGAATAATGTTCGTTATTAAAATTAGCTAAATAAAAATAAACCAGGTAGCTAAGTATTGGCTGATACTCTAACTACCTGGTTTATAAAATAAAGTTTCCGTAAAAATTATCTGAAGCTTATTGTTCAATTCTTATGCAACCAAGTGTCTTGATTATTACCATTAATAATGCGATGGGGCAAATCCTTACTCGTTTTACTAAATAGATTCTTAGCCAATAGATTTCTCATTATTGGATTCATTATTTTTTAATAATTCTTAAGATCTTTACTTTGGAATTAATGAACTATTTCAGGGAAAAGGTTATGATTAGCAATTAAAGAATTAGAAGAATATACCTCTGTGGTTGACTCCCTATTACCTAATTCATTTAAGTAAGAAGCAATTGGTGTAGTTGCATAAACAGTATTTTTTAAAAAATCCTCCATGGAGTGGTCTACTAATTTTCATTTCCTAAATAATTTTGTTATCTTACAAATAATCTGTATAAAAGTTCATCCATACAAACGAAAGCGAAAATTACCAAAACTATCACTCATTGGTTTAGTATTTACATTCTTCCCAAAATCAATAGATGCTCACAGCTTTTTCTTAATATCTTTTTAATTAACAACAGCCTCATATTCTGTCATTAGCATAATGTATAAATGAGAGATACTCCAATTAGTATAACTACAAAAGTTGCTGTTGCCATGAGTGCGATTGGAATAGATTCACCCGGCAATATAAACATTACAATTGCTTGGTAACCCAAACCAGCTGATAAAATAATTAAACTAACTAATAAAAGAACGAAATTTCTGTTAAAGAGAATTACACCGATTGGTAAAAAAGGACAGATCCACTAAAAATAATTGTTGTAATTTTTCTTCCAATTTTATCTTATAGCATTGGTACAACGATACTCCATACAAATATCATGATTCCATAAATACCGATTAATAGACTGTATCATTACTCATGAAAGGGGCAATGTAAATAATACTGTAGCGATCCATCCATACTAAGCCGTATATCCGTGAGCACTTTCATAATATATAAGGTAAGTTTAAAATTAATAGAAAGAATACTCTAAAACATTATGGGGTAGATTAAATCTACCCCATTGAATTTAGGTTATAAGCATTTTCTCAAAATATCCGCCTTCTAAAACGGAATGAGAAAACAAAGACAATTGCAAAAAACGGAATGAATCTTCTACCAAAGCCGGAACGTAAAAAAATTCCTCCTGGAGGTGGGTCCCAGTCTATCATTCCTCTATATGTTCTACCATCACGAGTTCTTACCTCAACTGGTTCTCCTCTATATCTCATTAAAGGATGCATACTTAACACCTCCTTTCTTTTCATCGATTAAACAAAAGGGTAGAACCAAACGTTTGTCCTTCTACAACATGTCCTCGATAACTTTTAACTAATCTTACATAATTTCCTCTTTATTTAAGAACAAATCTTAAAAAGAGAAATACAATATATTGTCTAGTAGCTTCCAACGAATGAAGTTCCTACAATAATGAGCAATATGAACAACACAACAATTAACGCAAAAGAGGTTCCCATTCCCGCAGCTCCCATCATATTCATTCCTCCTTCCTGCAGTAGTTTAAAGGTTTGAATGAAACTACCTTTAATATAATGTATGAAATATAAAACAAATGGTAATGGACAAACCTTTAATTGTTTTAAAAAACCACACTTGTCCAATTCATGAGGGGGATAAAGACTGAAACTCAGCTTGAGAGCATAAAAAAGGTCTTCATATCTGTAAGTCATAAATAAGGTTGATGTACAATAGCCGCCTTTTCAGCATTTAATCTACTTAACTTTTAAGGGATATTGCGCACTAATTAACCCCGGCCATCCAACCGTAATACTAAACAAAAAAATGTCAATCACCCCTTTTGGAAATTGATATTTTAAAATCTGTCTCTTTAACTAAAGACCTCATTACTTCAATAAGCAGGGAATTCTTCTGCTGTACGTTATGTTCGAACCTCGAATTAGTGTATTTTAATAAAAACACGGTCAGGTCGATTAGGAATATGTCCCTCTACGAGAGTAACTTCTTTGATGAAACTAACAAAGTGACCACCTACTACAACTTCTTTCCCTTTGTACTTTTCCTTTTCTAATTCTGATTAATTCGTCTACTGTTTTAATCATTCTATCCTTCTCCTTAGTTCATAATATGAATCTTGTAAGTAGCATCAAAAATGATATTTCTGACTACGATACTTGTCCATTTCGAACAAGACTGGTTTTTCATAGAATGTACTATCTTTTAACAAAGGTGGTGATACTTATGTGTCAATCTTATGGTGGCGGATTTGGTACCAACTTTGCTTTAATTGTTGTTCTCTTCATTTTATTGATTATTGTTGGAACAGCATTTGTTCACGGAGGCTATTAAGACCAATTAAAAAATCCGTATCCGCCCACTCATCTCACCTCTAGGAAGCACTACCGCCGAGTGCTTCCATTTAATTCAAAACGTATATTAAAAATGATTATGATCTATAACACATTTTCTTCGAAATGTTCATTAATGATGTCTGTTTAAAAACAATAAAGCATCTACTACTGCGTCATAAAATATCCTAAATCGTTGCAACCATCGTCTTTTAAAACCATATTGGTTATCGGCAATGTTATCTATAAATAAACCGACAACAACTGACGCTGGAATTATAACGGTTAACATTATTGCTAAGCTCAATATTTTTCCTCCTTACTGCACTGTTTGAATCTTGTAAGTAGCATCAAAAATGATATTTCTGACTACGATACTTGTCCATTTCGGACATGTCTGTCTTGTCATAGAATGTACTATCTTTTAACAAAGGTGGTGATACTTATGTATCAATCTTATGGTGGCGGATTTGGTACCAGCTTTGCTTTAATTGTTGTTCTCTTCATTTTATTGATTATTGTTGGAACAGCATTTGTTCACGGAGGCTATTAAGACCAATTAAAAAATCCGTATCCGCCCACTCATCTCACCTCTAGGAAGCACTACCGCCGAGTGCTTCCTTCTTAATTCAAAACGTATATTAAAAATGATTATGATTTATAACACATTTTGTTATCACAATCTCAATCACCAACTAGGAACTTGTCCCTTTCAAACAAGATTTTTTTTTCATATTTTAAAATATCTTAAAAGAAAGGAGGAAACATCCTTTGTCCAAAAAAGAAGATGTTGTGAAACAACAAACACCAGAATGTCCAACATGTCCAGAAGGTACTGTTTGTGAAAATAGTGATTTACTCTGTATAAACATTCCATGTACGACTACAGTAGTATTGCTAGGCTTGATTAGGTTAAATATTGCTCCGTTATGCATTAGGGTTGGCGCAGTAGGTAATTTAGCAAACTTAACTGATCAAGAGAAACTTGCTCAAGTGCAAAATGTATTTGATGCACTTAGAAATACTCTTCCAAACTTTACAGCTTAATCAATTAATTACGATGCGATTGCTCATAAGGGCAGTCGTATCGTATTTAGTGAATAATTTCTTCGAAATGTTCATCTATTTTGGTTCAACAACTAAAGAAAATTTTCTAAAACTGTTTGATTTTATTACCTTATCAGCGAATTTCTTTGCAGATTCTTCTGTTTTAAAAACCTTAGCACTTTCTCTAACAAGTGTTCTACCTGGATCTCCATCCCAAGGAGCAATCCAACAATCTTGATTACTAAATTTTAATATAAACATATAGCTCCCCTCTTACGTCACAATATAAATCAAATGCGAACTAAAAGAGAGATTATTTTTATCTGTCTTGTTTCACTAAACTGACCGATAGTTTAAGTGCAAACCTTCACTAATTTCAGACCGTAATTAACACAAATATTCAATTTTGCTTGAGATTCTTATTCCATTAAATGGCCCGTTCGTATTATAAGGTTAGCCAGATATTTCTGGTTGAGCATTTTTTATATCGATATATGATTACTGTAGCCGGGGTAGAACGTATGGCCCGTGGGACCATGATCCCGTCAGAAAAACAGTTCACCCCCCACTTGTAGAAACATGTTTGAGGCAGGTTGGGACTAAGATCTCGTATAACAAGCGAATCTATGACACTACAGGAAGGATTAGGGGTACCAGTAATTATTTTTTGAGGAGGAATTTGAATGAATCCAGTCATTGGTCTGGATGTAGCAAAAGGTGAAAGTCAGGTTCAAGCATACTTGGATAAAAAGAAACCATATAAAAAGAGTTTTAAAGTACAACACAATCTTGAAGGTTTAGCTAGTTTATTAGATTTTATTAAAGAGTTAGAGGCTGTAGCAGAACAAAGAATTCTAGCTTACGTAAAGTAAAAACAGATATCATAGACTCAAATCATCTCTGCAAGCTATACTATAAAGAGGATTTAGAGCCTTATAAAAAGCGAGGAATTCAATTATTAAATCTACGTAATATTACAAGACAGCACGATAATATTACAGGGATAGTTGTGCAAACTAAACTCCAATTTCAGGCCGTTTTAGATCAAGTATTTCCTGCATACACCAAGGTTTTTGGAAGTCTATACTCAGATGTTTCTTTACTAACTTTACAAGTATTCCTTACTTCTGGCGAGGTTTTGAAAACTGATTGTGAAACATTGGCAACTAAAATAAAAGAATTCTGTAACACCCATTCCCTACAATTGGCAATCAAGCAAGCCAAAAATTAATAGCAGCCGCAATACAAAACCCATTTTATAAATGTCAACACTATCATGCACACTTTTGCTTGCGTAAGGATGTACAAAATCACTCGTTTTCTTTCTCTAAATGATCCTTCAAACGATAAGAAGGCCCCACAATCGCAACGACAGTTGCGTGATGTAAAATTCGATCTAAAATGGCATTGGCAAGCTTTGGCTCTTGGAAAATCTCATCCCATGATTTGAAGTTTACATTTGTTGTTAAAATCGTACTGCGCTTTTCGTAACGCATATCAATGAGCTGGAAAAATAGCTTCGCATCTTCAGAATCAATAGGTAGATAGCCAATTTCATCGATAATTAATAGCTTGTATTTTGTATAATGTTTTAAGCGGCTCTCTAGGCGATTCTCAAGACGTGCCTTTTTCAGGTTTTGAATCAAATCATGGCACTTTATGAAATAGGTGCTTGTACGTTTCTTAGCTGCCGCAATTCCAATGGAGGTTGCCAAGTGGGTTTTTCCAACACCACTCGGACCCAAAAAGACGATATTCTCATTCTTCTCAATAAAACGAAGCGTTAAGAAATCTAAGATCTGTTGTTGATTAATGGTAGGTTGAAAAGCGAAATCAAAATCCTTAATTTCCTTTAAATGTGGGAACGCACCGACCTTCACCATCGATTGAACCATATTCTGTTCGCGTACATCTATTTCGTAATTCGTTAATTTGATGATTGTATCAATGATTGAAAGTTGATTGTTCACGCTGAAGTCTATGACTTCATTTAAATGCAATGTCATTTGCTTAAGCTTTAAATACTCTAAATTTTGTAATAGCTGTTGGTAATTCGTGGCCACTGGATTCATTATTGATACACCTCACCAATCGCTGCTAAATTTCGTTTTGCTAAATCATCAATATCAGGATAAGTAGGCGTTGAAACCCCTAAAGATTCTTGATAATGCGCTTCCTGATAATTTAATTTCTTGTGACTTATAGGATGTTGTGCGATCAGCTTCGTGTTATAATAAATCCATAATTGATCATCATACACTTGTAATCCTACATTCTTTCCTTGGTACTTCGCTGGTACCGAGTATTGATTGGATTTGTAGGAAATCATGTTGGAAGCATTGACTTTTACAAGCGTATGTTTGATGCGATAAGAATCTCTTATTTTGTCAGTTGGTAGCTGGTGTAAGAGGTTCTTTTCTTTTTGGAATTCAAGGATTGGTATTTTTCCTGTACCTTGATGCACCTCGTGATTCAATCGGTGGCATAAATCTTGTACAAATTGATGTAGTTCCTCTAATGTTAACTGACCTTGGTAAGCATGGATTTCATCTAATAATTTCATGGTGGTTTCAACTTTCCCTTTCGTACGTGGTCGCCCTGCGATACAAGGCTTTACTTTAAACCCAAAATCCTTTGCGAATTGTTCAAACTTGGCATTTATTTTCCCTGGAAAATGCTCTGTTCTTGCTTCATCCATTACCGTTTTCATGTTGTCCGTAACGAGCTCATCTGGTACACCCCCAAATGCTTCAAATGCCTCTGTTAAAAACGAAAATAAAACACTTTGAGATTTTGAAATACTTAAATAAAATGTACGTAACCGGGAGCACGAAAGCAGTAGTACCGCAACATTCACTTCTACTTGTTCCCCATCTTTTGTTTCAAATGGAATACTTTCTTTCCAATCTAGCTGTGCTTGCTTCCCAGCTGGTGTTTCAAAACGAGCGGTTCCTGTAGGGACTGCAATCGGCTTGTCTTCCTCAAAGTAGGCATTAAACTCAGGCGTTTTTGCAATATAGGCTCGAAAAGTAGAGGCAGCACAATCAAGACCATGATTGTCCTTTAGATATTGCCAAAGCACTCGACGGTAATAAAATTTCTGTTTGGAATCCTCTGAAAGAAGTGCGGCTATGATGGGATAGTACTCATCAATTTTGGAAGACTTCTCCCTCTTACGCTTCGGCATAAAACCATTTAGATATTTTTCAATCGTTCTCCGATCCACACCTAATTCTCTTGCTAATTGACTTTTATTGATTTTCATTTTTAAATGCTCCATTACTTGTTTAAATTTTGGTAAGTCTATAAGACTCTTAATCTCAAAATCTGTTTCAACATTTAAAGTTATGTACATACTAATCACCCCAGGATTAGTATGTAAAACAATGTCAATTTTGTACATAGTTATTCAAGCAAGAGTGTGCATTATTAAAATATCATTTTTACCCATTTTAGAAGAATTTATATTCTAGTCTAATATTAAGCCTAGATATGTATATTAAAATGCTTCTTGAATACAAAAAACATCTATCCAAGCTTGAAGATGAGATAGATGCTTTAGCGAAAAGTATTGAAGAATATGAGATTACCCGTTCAATTCCCGGAATAGGTGAAAAAATCGCCGCCACGATTATTTCTGATCAAAATCGAAAACAAAAAACAACGGATGAAATCATCCCACGCAACAAGCGAATACGTGCCTTTTATGATAAGAAACGAGAAGAAGGAAAGCCTTATAAAGTAGAATTAATCACGTGCGTTAATTAACTCTTACATTGGATCTATGCAATTTTAAAAAACAAAACTACATTCCAAGATATAGCTTGATTTAACACCATTACTAAACAAACCAAGACTTTCCAAACATTGTATTTGGAGGGTTGTTTGGCATGCGCAAATTTAGTATTACATGAAACATTTAAATTTCTATTGAAAAATGTTGATAGCTAATGGCTGGTTTTGCGGAAGACTGACTTTTTGTCATTCAGTGGTAAAAAATACGTCAATGATGGTACATTTCATTGGCTGTAATCAGTTAAAAGAAAAGGAGTTGTTCTTTAATGAAACTAAAATGAGAAGATGTTTTAGAAAACATTAAGAAAAAGATCTTCTAGCCAAGTTTTGAATGATGATGTAGTTTTTGTAATGGCCCCAAATGATTTTGCAGATGACTGGCTAGACGCCCGTTACAAAACAATGATATTTGAATAAATAAGGGAAGTTGTCGGCCGCACAATGGTAGTTAAAATTGGAACAGATAAAAATAGACCTTTAGAACGGACGCCCTTTGAAGAGCCTACACACCCAAATGCTTATGAAGAATTAAAAAGTCTAATTAGAGCACAGCAAATAAATTTTTTCAATTTTGTTCTGGTGTCTTAACCTTGCCATCCCCTCCAAATAATTTATTATTTTTTATACAGTTTATTAAATGCCGTTTTAAACAGGATAAATAAGAAACATGTAAGCAAAAATGATACAATCACAAATTGTGCAGGGGTTAATGGGCGACTTACTATACCAAAAGCTACTTCATTTTGAAGATACTGGACTTCATCATAAGCATTTACAATACCTGGTACATAATAAAGAGTTTTGAAATAGCCATAGCCAATAGTGCCAACAAGAAACAACACATGAATTATGAGTGAAAAAATTAATGAATGCTTAATAGTCCTTTTCATTTAAGTAACCTCAATAATATTCCTTGAATCTCTATTTTACTAAATTAAGAAATAATTCTAAAAGCCTCCATTTCATTAAATTGTACCATTATTGCTTTAGGAGTGGAATTGAAAATTCAGTATGAAAAAGGGTATGCCCACCCTCCCCTACAAAATTCGTTCCATTGAAAAAATGTTAATAAGTCAACAAGTCCCTGGCACCTTGTTATAGATAAACGCAAAAAACCGTACGAGCGAAAAAATCACTGTACGGTTTAAAACATTGTCATATGTACTTTGGCGGGACCGTGTGAGAATCGAACTCACCTGACCGCGCACGGCGGTCAAGGACGGTTTTGAAGTTCTATACAGTATGTATTTTCTAATATCATAAAGTCCCATAAAGTGCTATAGAATAAGGTTTCTGTGATATAGAATGTTTTGTAGTACCATTAAATTTTTACAATTGGGCACCAAACTCGGCACCGAATTTTTTTATGAAATATGATGTTGCTTAAACGATAAAACTTGAAGGTTGGAAACTTTTTTGATACCACCCGGATTCAAAAATATGGTCAGCAAGAAACTGACCACATTTCACCTTTTAAATAAATGTTTCCCCACTCATCGTGTTCCGAGTGTATGTGGCAACACATGAGGTGCTGGTGAGTAAGAGCAATCAATTCAAGGATTACAAGTAACAATTCATCAGGTTAAAACCCTGTGTACATTTAAAAATGAAAACTAGCTAATTTGCGATTAATATCTACTTTATAAAAATATTCTGGATCAAACTTTCTACCGCCAGTGTCTTTTTCCGCCCATGAAAGCATTTCATAATATTCTTCATGGTTCGGATCATTGATAATATTTATAAACTCTTTATAACCACCAATGCATATCGGATATGTCTTTTATCGCTTCAGCGGTACGTGGAGACAAATCAACGATTTTGCTGTTCTCTGGAACATATCGACACCATGACTACTTTTCCGGTGGTAGCCATCCTTCTTCGTAGTGTATGGAATTTAGGAAGGTCTTTCCGTTTCCTATAACCAAATAAGGCACATCATCACGGTTAACAAAAACTTGATTTTTCGCATCTATAACGTATTTTTCAAAGACTATCATAGGATTATCAAGCTGTCACAGTACTTACAATAATTTGATTTTCCAATCACTACTTCATTACTTGCGCCACATGTTTGACACTTAACTATCTCCTTAACAAACTTTTCAGGAATATAATTTTTATCCACCAACAGTCCCTGCTTATAGTCAATATAGTACCCATTTATGTAATTTGAATCGATCATATTTTGAAGGTCATTCATAACTTGGCGTGGATTCGAATTATTAATATCCGCGATTTGTTGAATTAATAGTCTGTCATTACCTTTGATAATAGCTAAATATTTTTTATATTTCCCAGATAATTGAGTCAATCTTAATGCAATAACAAGACAAACAACTGCCGCTAATATTAAAACTATAGCTTCTATAAGATATGGTATCCTTTCGCTCAAATCATGATGAATCGTAGTTTCTGTTGTTTTTTTCCAGAAAAGGTGCCCTGTTTCTTTTGTGATTGTCTCATTTTCTTCGGTAAAAGCAAAATAGGATAATAAACCAAAATCAAAAGCAAAAAATGCGGCAAACAATAGTCCATTTCTAAGTCCATTGTGATATTTCACCGGAACTTTACTTAAGGCATTTGTTAACATAATCTACAACCCCATTATCTCTTTCTTCTTAGAGTCAAACTCATCTTGCGACAAAACTCCGTCATCGAGCAAGTCTTTAAGCTTCTTGAGGGCTTGATTTGCTCATCAATGACATTTCGGGTTTTGATTCACTTTTTGAGGCGTTCTGTGGGTTCAAACATTAAGCCATATCATTCCAAAAATCATACCTGCTCCATTCCCTAAACCAATGTACTGAATACCCTGTGCTAAAGCAAACCAACTAATATGATCGGCTTTTGCATGTTATACCACTTATTAATTTAATTTGTGACGCTTTATTACAGTCCCATGATTTCTTTCTTTTTGGCATCAAACTCTTCTTGTGTTAAAACCCCCATATCAACTAGTTCTTTTAGCTTTTTCAATGTTTCGATTTGCTCGTCGAAAGACATTGAAGAACTTGGCGTTGAAGCAGGCTGGCCTTGAGGTCCAATATTCTGGGCCATATTCATTCCAAAGAGAATAGCGCCGCCGTCCCCAAGTCCATTATCTTGAATACCCTGAGCAATTTTTTGCTGTGCAGCAATATTGGATGCTCTCTGTGAAACATCTTCATATGCTCTCATATTCATCTTGTTAGCAGAAAACTGGTTAACAAGCTCTCTAGATTCCGGTGAAAATTCGATATTTTCAACCGCAACCTTAACAAGTTCAAAACCGAATCGTTCTTTCCATGTGCCAGCATTATATGGATCTTCAGCTATTCTCTTTGAAATTTCAACTGCCTGTGAAGGCAACTGAGAAATCCTATATGTAGTTGAAAGTGAATTCAATGCAACGATAAATGATTGTACAAATTCTGAAAGAACTTGAGCTCTCACTTTTGGATTATCAAATGAATAGCTATTTACGTTAGCTGGCACAAAGCTTTTTATAAAATTCTCAGGATCAACAATTTTAATAGAGAAGCCACCATATGCATAAATTTCGAGGTCGCAACCATAATACAAATCATTATAGACCTGAGGGCCACGTGTTCCAAATTTAATATCACGAATTTCACGTAAATTGACAAATGCTATTCTCTTTTCTGAAGAAGGGATGCCACCGTAACCGATTCTGTCTTTAACCTGTTTAAAGATTGATGCTACTATATCCTCTCCATTAAATACGCTTTCCTCACCATCTTGATATTCATAGACACCAGGAGTTGTGATTATGTTTTCAATTCCTGCTTGATCAAAAATGAAGGCTGCTGTATTTTCAGGAATAAATATTTTCGAGCCGTTTGATATAACATCCATTAAGCCATGTTTATTGACTCCACGCCCATTGTTATTCATTTTAAGTATTCCTGGTGCTACAGCTGTATGTTCATCAAATTGTCCAGCAGTTATTAGTTCTTTCCACTGATCAGCAAATACTCCCCCTACCGAATTAGAAAGTGCTTTTATAAATCCCATAGTCATCAACCTCTCTCATCATAAAATTTGGTCTGTATAACAATATCTGCAGCGTATGCTTTGACCTTTGGTTCCAGAAAGAGGTGACATACAACCGATACATTTTTTTGTAGCCTTTACCGGTTCATCCGCAGCTTTGATTTTGGATTTAATTCCGAATGTTCCTTTAAAAACATCTATAGTATCTTTAAGCGTTTCTGTTACAATTTCTGCTCCGGGAATTGCAAATTGATTTGCTACTGAATTTCTCGAAGACTCTTTCCCAATTAATACCTTGCTAATTTCATTAATATATTTCACAATTTCTTTTTTGCCTGAGTTTTGAAATTTGAAAGACACTTGGCCATTTTTAAAATATATCTGAAGATTAGGTATACCATTTGTACTTTTTCCCATAATAGCCTGTGCTTCGCCATTTATGATTTTCACCTGATTGAGTGGGTATTTCTGCACCCTTTTTGTATTCCCAAACATGCCTTTACTAACATGTATAATGTTCATGTTAGTAAGAATAAGTTCATCTGTATATGCGGTCATAAGCCCGCCGCCTTCACAAAGGACACCGGTACTCTGAATAAGAATGGATTCACTTGGCTCTAAATTATAATTTACCATATTTATCCTCCTAAGCTCTTATATTGACGTTCAGCCTTTCCTTTAATTCGTTAGGAAAGTCCCCTATCCCATCAATTATCGGGGCAGTTTTTTCATTGTACATAAAGCACAAAACTATTGACAATGCATTGTTTTTTGATAAACAAAAACGTTGCTGCCGGTAGCACCAATAACACCTATCCTTGTAATCTTCTTTTTTATTCTGAATAGAGACGAGTATATTATTACTCCCCACAAAATAAGCAATACCCCTATAATTATGGGCGTTTATACTCCCCTTCATTACCTAATATTACCATAATAGCTAATCGACCTCCTATGAAACTTTCTATTTTTGAAGAAAAAAGCCCCTTTTTCATTTCCTGCTCCTATAATCCACATATTACCTATTGAAATAAATTCTCAAATGGTTATGTTTCTTCCTGTCGGTGGATGAGCTACCGAACAAATTATTAAAACCAGGAGGAAAAACACCACGAAAATCACAATCAAGACCCCTTCACATAAAATCCGCAACAATACCGAGAAGGCGATTAATCGGCTAAAGGAAAGAGGGCTAGCTTCATGATCACAAAACAGCCTCAATATATGGAAAAACTCTGCCAAACCGTTCTAACAGGAACATTATCGCCCTTTATTTTTAATAGCTTCCTAGAATACCAGAAACAGAGGAGGGAACGTATTGGACCAAAATCAAGATAAGGATTTCTTCCCTGGCCAGAAAAAAAATCGACAAGTCACTGTGACTTGTCGATTCGGACATGATTTATTAGCCTAGACGCCATAATCATAGATAATTGGTTTTTCGACCAAGTATGTCATGCCCGCCAATCCATATAAAAACCCCAAAACCATTTCCCTTCCCCCAACCATTTAGGAAGAGGCAGATATCAGTTATTTCTGTTTGTCTCTTTAACAAAATTAATCTAGAAAACCTTCATAATGGCAGTCACATATAGTTATTTGTTACTTTTTCTTAATGAAACTAAAGAGTTACCATTTGAAGAAACGTCACTTTGCTTACTAGGTTCACTCTCTATTTCATTTAGAATGATGTCTACATGTTCAAGTAACTCATTGGCCCAGTGGATTTTAACAATTTCTTCGATGATTCCCATACGTGTCTCAATGTTCGTTTGGGACTGATTTATTAGTTTTTCCAATTTTGTTTGTGATGTTTTATATTTCTTTTGTGAATAAGCCTGTTCTTGTCTGAGCACAGTCATCTGTTCATCAATTCTATTGTTTTGTTCATCCATCTGTTTCGATAATGTGCTAATTAATGATTTCATCTCCAACGAGATGTCGTTTCTCATCTTCGTAACGGCATTCGTGTGATCTTGCTGCAATTTCGTAATCATCGTAGTTATTTCAGCTTGATTTCCTTCAATTCTTTTAATATCTTGATAACTTGCTAGACCAATATTTTTCCAAAAACCCATAACTGCCTTCCCTTCTTACCTTACACTTTGAAGTTCTTTTACTGCAAGGTCGCATAAATCCATTGTATAGGATATTTTTTCTTTGATCCCCTCTAGCTCTGTTTCATCTTGTGATTTTGCATGTTGTAGCTCATCTAAGAGCTTATTTTGATTTTGAATCGTTTTTGAAATTTGGTCGACCCGTGATAGGATTAGTTCCTGCACCATTTCTTGTTGACGATCGCTTAACTCTTCAATTTTCTCCATGAAATTGTTAACTGCTGTTTTCATCACATTATTCGAAAACTGGCTGATATTCCTCTCCCTGTCGGAGTCTGAATGAATCGATAGAATACTTGTTAATTCATAATTATCCAATGAAAACGCATGATCTATTTCTTTCTTTATGCTACCTTTTATTTTTTTTCTTAAGTCTTCAGCTTCTTTTTTCAAATCTTTAATTGGTAGCTGTTTAAGGAAGGAATCAACCTCCTGCATGTCCTCCAACTGACTAATCACTTTGTCAAAATAATCATTGGCAATGGTCATTAATTCTGCTTCCACCCGCTCCGCATCTTTATGAAATGTTTTTGCATATTCAGCTAAATCCCGATTGACCTCTTTTGTTTCCTCTACAGATGCATTGTTGCTGTCGTATCGTTTATTTTTAAAAAAGTTATAAATCTTTTTAGCCATCGTAAAGAGATCTGATAGGGTAGGACCTGGTACGATTGGCGGAATTGGACTCCGTACAATATTTGAAACAGCTTTAACAGTTGATGATACCGCTTTGGATACAAACGAACCGACTGAACTCCAAAATCCCATATTTTCACACTTCCCCTCGTTTATACAAGTTTTGTTGTTTGTTTCTTTAATTCCTTAATATAAGCTACATTATTTTTCTGCATTGTAAATAACACATCTTGTAACCCTTTTTGGTTATCTTGTAATTCTTTTACCTCGATTTCCTTTTCCTTAGCCGCTTTGATTATTTTTTCTAAATCCTGATTTGCCGTTTGGAGAATATCAGATTGAGATTTTTTAATATATAAAAACAATTCAACCAGTTCATTTTGCAAGCTTTCAAATCGGCTTTTTAGCTCTTGGATTAATAATTGTTCGTGTTTGTATACAATTTCATTGAAAAGAGTTTCTCTAAAAATTTCAATCTTAGAATATTGCTTTGCCTCTCCAATGATATCTTCCATAGGGGACTCGAAATCGAAAAGTGAGTTCTCCAGCTTCTTTCGCTCACGAATCGTTAAATGAGGATAAGATATAGCTTGATTAAATAAATGGGCAGATATGCCAAAAATATTCTTTTTTGCTAATTCAGTAGAGCCATAGCAATCTGTACCTTCAAGGTAGGATATCCACTTATTCTTCAACCTTTTCCAGTCGGTTTCCGGTTCGTTAAGAAGATCAATTTGTGTACCTAGGGTATATACCTTCCCAGGATTCTCACGACAATTCGCGAATACATTATACATGGTTTGTAAATCGCCAGTATTTAGTGTTTTCGATAATGCACATAAAATCACTGCATTCGCTCTATTAATATAATTCCTCGTTACATCCGAGCGATAGCGGACAACGTCATTCAATCCGGGCGTATCAACGAAAACAACTTGCTCCGGAAGATTAAAATCGGCAACCCCAACTTCAACCTCTTTGACAAAATAATGCTTAGGATCCTGAGAGGAGGTCCATTCTTTTATTGTTCTCTCCAGTTCATCATCATTTTCGGGTTCTAAATATACATTTTCCTTATTAATCCAAAGTTGCCTAACACTTTCAGCGTTTAGCATCGTGTACTCTTTCATAAATGTTGAAAGTGGATTTTCTTTAACACTATCCCATAACATTTTCCACTCGGAAGAATTATAAAATGAAATTTTCACAAAGTTCTTTCCGCGTCCAGAACGAAATTTGGTAAGCACAGCTGTTTCAGGTGTTACTGCCGTCGATGCCAACTGTTTTCCTAATAAAGCATTAATTAGGGTAGATTTCCCTGCTTTAACTACACCGATAATTGCAACGTGAAATTCAGGCTCACGGCATTGTGTAATGAAAGAACCCATCTTTGATAAAATATTAGAATCCAGTAAATCCTGAACGGCGTCTTCTTTCATCAGTCTTTGCACCCGTTCAAGCATGTAGGCATACCGGTCACTTGTACTATTCCATAAAACCGGTCGTCTAACATTCGAAAAATCATTCATATCTTCCATTACTTTTGAGATTGATAGTTTCTTTGCGCGTTTCGTTGTCATGAATGAATCACCTCGTCATTTGAAATCTATATTTAATTTTAATATTATCAGAATTAATGGCTATTAAGCATTTGTGGATAACTTATGAATTTATCAAAACAATTGAACACGATACTTGGTCCAACTTCACAGTCTTTCGAACTGTGTCATTAGTTGTTTTTGAATTTCTAAGGCTTTTACTCTTTCATGATGTTTGGAGTCAGCCAGTTGTTCTACGAGTTCTTTTAGTATATTAATTCTTTCACTAATGTCTTGTTCGGTGTATTCACTATGTTCTCTTATATCCTCTGACGCCCGCTTCACTTCTAGTTGATAGCTTATGATATTTTCATTAAAGTCTTCGTATTGTTGTTTTAACCCTTGTATATATTCTGTGTAATGGTCAAGGAATTCCGTTTGGATGTTCTGGCTGTTTTCCATTTCGTCCAGTACCAGTTTTGTTTGCTGTTCTACCTTATTTTCAAGGTCTTGAATGGAATCGATGACCTTGCGGAATTCATTGGCTAGTCCATCCTGGAAGGCGTCCGCGGACTTTCTTTCTTTTTCAAAATTTACAGCCATTTCATTTAATAGACCTTCAAAAGACTTAATGATTACATCAGAAACAGCCGAGAATTGTTGCTCAAACCTGGCATTCAATTTTCTAATCTCATCTACTACATCATTGGAAACCCGTTCAACCAATTGACGGCTTTCTTCTACCGTATCCTTCATTTCCTCTCTGCCATCTACTATTGAAATAGTAACTGCATCAACAGCTTCTTTTATTTCATAGAGTGCCGTTTGGCTAGACTTCGTGATTTCTGAAAGATACTCTTTCTGCTCATTGGATATTGTCTTAATTGCGCTCACCAACTCTTGATGCTCTTCACTTCTTTTAATCCCCTTTATATAAAAACCTACCCCTAGCGAAATCCCCGCCCCTGCGACCATAACATAACCGGCCCAAGGAATCGTTTCAACAACCGGAGTAAAGCACATGCCAATGAAAACCATGGCAATGGCAAATAAGATACTTTCTGTATTCTTCACACTCAATCAGCCTCTTTTCCTTGTAACACAAATCCAGTCATCCATCGTTTTTTCAAAAATATTTAAGATATGAAGATCCTTCACTCGATTTTCTCCAGCAAGCGACTTTTTCAAGTCCTTCCAGTTCGCTTGTTCCTCTGCGGTCGCCAATTTATTAAAGAACAGCTCACATAGCTGAGCAAGATAGAAAGTCTTTTCGGCAATGGGCAAAGGCCGAATGTATTCAAGCCATTGCTCCACCTTTTCCGTTTGGGAGGGCTGATTGCAATTGATATATTCCAACAACCTATTCTCGAGATAAGCCCAGTTCGCTTCTAATGTAGTCAGCATCTACTCAACCTCATTTTTGTAACCACCATTTTAAAAATTCCCCTACCCTATTGATATTTGACTCCTGTGGGGGGATACTCCTAATCTGATATAAATAATCCCTTACCTTTTCCATCAGTTCTGGCACAAACTCTTTTATTTCGATATGATTCAGCAGCCAATATTCGTCCAGCATCTGCATCGCCGCACGGTCAATTGTTTGCTTCCATAATTGTTCTCTTAGCTTACTATTTCCTTCTTTCAGTGCCCGCTGCAAACCGAGTTTTAACCCAACCGGCGTGTTGGGATACTGCGGCATCAGTGCTTCTGTTTTACCCGCTTCTTGAACATCAGCCACATCTAGAAACAAGCCATATGTAAAATCATCGTAAGAAACAGACCAATTGACATGCCAGTTGTCGTCAATCATATGCTGCCAACCAACTAAGCCTGCCACTTTTTTCTTTAAAAATAAACTATGCATCCATTTTTCAGGCTTTCCATGAGTAAACACAACGAATCTGTCAATCTCGCTTTGGTAAAATTTAATAACACGGAACGGAACAAAACAAATGGTTACATAACGTAGTAAAGGGCTTGAGCACTTCATGATAGAACCATGTCCTCCCAAGCTTTTGTCCCCTTCACCATAAACCATAAAAATAAGATCCTCCGGCTCCTGCATATGATAAAACGGACCTTTTCTTTGTCTGATTTCATCTAACACACCGGTTACATAGACGACAAGCGGAGCAGCTCCATCCGGCAAAGCCGGCAACTTGTGATTCATATTTTCATCCAACTGACCGTAGCTATATAATTCATTCCAAAGCGAAAGGGTAGGAGGTCCACCCTGTTGCTCCCTTTCAATACAGGTTGAAATCCATTCAATCACCGCTCCGACATCAATCATCATGTTGCATCAACAGCTGCAGCTCCTTGCAGATGCTTAACGCATGTTGCAGCTCAGCAAGGCGATTTGTGATCGTCCCTTGGTTTTGATTGGAATCTACTTCAATGGATTTCATTTTTTCAATCAGTTGTGAAAATTGGTCATCATAATAAGATGGAAGGGTATTCTCCAATAGGAGATAAGCTTTATCCATCTCTAGTTTTACCCAACTATTATACTTTTCCTGTTCACTAAGCTGCAGTGCCTCTAACTGTTCCTTGACCATTTCCTCCAATTTACGTTTTTGTAACTGGGCTTGGTCCCGTTTCATCGCTTGTTCCAACTTACGAAATTCCTCTTCTTTGCTCCGTTCAATCTGCTCAAGCTTCAATTCAATGTTCTGTACAATGGTTGCATTGGATTTTTGCTGTTCCTTCAGCTGCTGCAACTCATTTTTTTTGCTATGGTATTGACTCTCAATTTGTTGCTTTTTCATAAAAAATTTCTGACGGTGCTCTTTATCTAAAACCTGTTCCGCCTTTCGACCGCCATCAATAGCTTGTCCAATTGCAGTTGCAGCTGTTTCAACCGGACTTGTTAATTTGCTTAGTACTTTTAAGGATTCAAGGCCAACCTTTTTCAAAGTTTCCTTCCCTGCTTGTTTAGCAACCTCTTCGGCGGTTTCTTTTACAATCTGTTTGGCTGCCTGTTCTACAACTTCCTTGCCAACTGCTTTACCTGATACTTTTACTACTTGCTGTACAGCCTTCTCTGTGGCTTCTTTTCCAATAGCCTTACCTGTTTCTTTTACAACCTGTTTAGCCGCCTGTTCTGCAACTTCCTTGCCAACAGCTTTTCCGGTCTGTTTAGCGACTTCGGCTCCTGCCTTACCCGCCGCTTGTGCTCCCGCGGAAGCACCTGCTGTTGCGACAGCCAGTGCGATTGATGCTGCAATATCACCCGCGACACCAATGGCCTTAAAGATTTTCGTTGCTTTATTGGGATCGAAATTCACATCATCAACATATTTGGGAACATACTCCTTAAACAACTGTTCTTCAAGCTCTTGAAGGGATTGTTGTAATTCTTGCATTTCAGATTTCATTCCAGGTTCCTGTTGTTGGTCTAACAAGATTTCTAAGCGTTTCTTACGTTGTTCGAACTGGGTTTCAATCTCCTGCAACCTTTCCTCGTATCTTAGCTTCAAATCTTCTAAACTTGGCTCTTGAATTTGGATGTTCACATCTGTAATGTCCAACTCTGATAGTTTAAATAAATTTTTATTTGCCATTACCTCTGAAAGCCTATCTGCAAATCTTTGATAGATTTTATTCCGCGCTGTTAAAAACTGGCTTTCCACAATGTTATTCAACTGTTCTTGTTGCTGGATTTGTAGCGAATCCAGAAGCTTCATTCGAATTTGCTTGATTGAATCGCGTAAGGTTGCTTCGATGAAGCCCGTCGTGTCCACTTGTAAACTAGCAAGGACTTCCTTTAGAATCGACAATTCTTTATCAACGTGGGCTTGCAGCTTTGTTTGTTCCACTTCAATTTTTCTCTTTTGATCACGTAAAGCCTGTTCACCTTCAAGATTGGCAAGCTCCATCATTTTAATCTCATTTTCAATCGTAACTGCATGTCTTGTGATGAATTCATTCATGGCATACAAGAAACGTTGTTGCTTGAGCTGTATTATATTTCCAGTCACTTGCGGAATGAATTCATCCTTGAAAACTGATAAATTAAAGCCTGTTTTGGCTGACAGAGCATAGACCGGAAAAACCTTGCCTAATAGAGCAGCAAGCTCCTGTTCCACATTTTTACGAACATCTTCAATGGTCTGCCCTTGTGCTTCTTCAATTCGATCCACCTTATTTAAAATAAAATAAAGGTTGGACTGATAAATCACTAAATCCTTCAAGTAAACAATATCTTCCGCCGTCAGACCCTGCCACGGCAACACATAGACGGCTGCATCTGCATCAATAATCGCTTGCTTGGAAGCCTCAATATGGGCTGCATATTTCGTATTCCGTCC
Source organism: Schinkia acidoalkalinis (assembly GCF_054301215.1). The sequence continues at coordinate 3,921,978 of NZ_CP182573.1, read as the reverse complement.
CGGTGTATCAATCAAGGTTACTACTTTTAACCATTCCGGTTCACGAAGAGCAATGGCTATTTTCTCAATTCCGGAGACATTGCCCCCGGCCACTAAGGCATGCAATTGATCGATAGAAGTGGCCTCAACCTGACCGTCCTTGTAAATTAAATCAATTTTATTTTCCGCACCAGATGTTATCGTTGTCACGACAGCGGTTGTTTCATTTGTGTGCGTGGGCAGGAATCCTTGATGTTCAATCAGATTATTAATTAATTCCGACTTACCGACACTAAAGGAGCCGAAAAAACCCACGACAACTTGGTCATGCTCTGACTGCTTCATGATTTGCTCAACAAACGCTTGTGCTTCCGTTGGCAATTGCAGCTGATTAAGCTTGTCTCTTACTTCGCTCATCCTAACTCCCCCGTTTAATAGCATTCTAATAGTAGATTTGTAATCCGTTCCGTTTCCTTTTCTACTTTTCCGCGAATGATGTCTGCATGTTCCCGATAGGCTTCTTGCTTTTGTACATTTTCATTAAGTAATCTTTCTTTGGCTTCCAATTCTTTAACCTTCACATGTAACTCAACATCTTTTTCTTGAATATAGCTTTCAATGCCTTGTTGGGCTAGCTTTAGAGCATCAAGCCCTCTTAAGAGTGAACGATATTCACGGCGTAACCCTTCGAAAACATTTTCAATTTCACGAACCACTTTTTTCTGCTCTTTTTTCAATTGTCGTTCCTCTACTTTTGTTCTTTCCTGTAACCTTCTCATTCTTTCTTCTTCTTTTCGCCTTTGAAGATCTCGCTTGGCCTCATAATAATCTTCGATACTATCGAACTCAGAATCGTTGGAAGCAATCTCGCGATGAATCTTACTCATTTCATCAAATTGCTTATGCTCTTCCTCAATATTTTTCTTCATTAATAATCTTTTTTCTTTGACCAGTTTTTCATATTCCTCATTTGGGACATCAATTATGCCCTTTTTATCAAACCAAAGTGTTCTTTTTTTAATCACACCATATTCCTTCTTTGTAGCACTAGTACTATTCACCAACATATCTAAGAAGCTTTCTTCCCTTTGATTTGTGCCCCTACGTAATTCCTGGCGCTTTTTCATACTTTCATATTCAAGCTGATGCTTTTGTTTTTCCTTCAATAGCTGCCTTTGTTCTTCAAGCGCTGCAGCCTCTTCAGCAAATCTCTCCTCCAATACCTCCATTGCTCTCTCGGTTTGACCTGCCCTTTTCGTTGGGGCCACATTGATTTCGAGATCCGTTAATGTTTGAATGGATTCCTTTGAATATCCATCAATTATTAATTCAAAATCATCGATTTCTCTTCTCATTTTCAGCTCCAGCTGATGTGATAAATCCTGTAACCCTCGGTCCACAAGCTGCTGAAACTCTGCATTCATTCGCATGATAACCTCTGGTACTTCTTCCTCTAATTCTTCGATAAACTCTATCTTATTTACTTGTTCAATGATATCGTGCATAACCTGCTCTCTACGCTCATTAAAGGTTTTTTCATGCTCATATAAAACATCTTGAAATAAATTTTTCAGATGACGCTGTTGATCCTGCAGCAGTAATTTGCGCAGCTCCACTTCCTCAGTCAGCCTTTCTTTTGCCTTCTGCAATTCCTCCATAGTAATTTCACCAGAAATCACCACTTCAATTTCGTTGATTTTTTCTTGTAGTTGTTGATAAAAAAATTGCAGGGCCTGGAATGGTGCACGGAGCAAATCTTTCGTTTTTTCCCCATTGAATAAATAGTCCTCCAACCGCTGCTCAAAATCGAGAAAGCGTGAAGCCTCTATTAATTTCTCACTTGACCAATCAATCCAATGCTTTGTCTTAACCGTTTGGTCCCGCCCCTTCAGTGCCTGTAATGCACTAATCGGGTAAAGCTTGGCATGCTCACTTGGAATCGGTTGATATTCATTATCCCGAAGTGCACTTTCCAACGTTTCAATCACATCATCAATCTCATCTTCAGGCACTCCATCGACGCGGTTACCAACAAAGAAAATTCGTTCTATCGAGTCTGACAAATCCTTTAAAAATATAAATTCCGACCGTTTCCCCGGCTGTTCCATATTAAATAAAAGAATACTAGCATTCGACTTCTTGATTTGATTCTTGGTGATTCTTTCATGCTCCGGGTGTAAGGCTTGCAAGCCCGGCGTATCGACGATGACAACCCCATCCTGTAAATAAGGGGAATCAACAAAAAGCTCTACATAAGAAATTTCCTCGACCACATTATGCACTTTACTCATTTCCGTTACATACTCTTCCAGCTGGTCAAATGAGGATTCTTGTTTCGTTCCATCAAAGAAGGTAATCACCGCTTTTTCAATACCATCGCCTTCTTCTATATGACGAATAAAATTAATTGTGGCTGTTGTTGGTGTTACTTTACTTGGCAGCACTTCTTTTCGCAACAAAGCATTAATAAAGGTTGATTTACCCGTTGAAAACTCACCAACCACAACAATTTCAAAACGGTTGTTTTTCCAGTTTTCCCAATGGGTTTCGAGAACCATCTGCTCCTCTTCAATGACTAAATAATCAGAAAAAAGTCCCTTCGACTCTTTCGCAATCGCCAGCGCCTGCTCAAATTGGTGATCAATACTTGCCGATTGCTCATTCCATTTTTCACGTAGATTCATAGTGTTCCTTCCTTCTCAACTAAATTCATAGCTAGTAGTTCTGTTTGTAATGCTGCGTGAACAAAATGAATAAATAGTTCACGGATTTCATTCTTATGATTCGTAAAATTACGGATGATATGATTTTCTTGCCCCTTCCATAATGCTGCAATCTCATCCTCCACTTGCTTGTAAAAGCTTTGGGCCACCTTTTTTTGGTCTTCAATAGCTGCGACTATTTCATCAAATAATCCACTTTTTAAATGATCTATTTCAGATTGTATCCGCTCTATATCATGAGTGAGCTGCAGTTCATTTTGATTCAACTCTGATGTCAAATCCTCAAAGTCTTGCATTCGTTGTTCAATTGATTGTTCGTACTCTCTTTGAATGTTCTGAAGGTCAGCTTTCCATCTTCGTTCAGGGGCATAGTCATAACCGACAACGACTTTCTTTTTCCAAAATAATATGCCGCGGTCTTCTGTTCTCTCGATTGGTGCCGGTTTAGGTCCCATCCTTTTCAAATTGTGATTATAGCTTTCTTCCGATATTCGCAACGATTCTTCATATTCTTCCTGGGCTCTTTTTCGTTCTTTTTTAATACGATGTAGCTTGTTTTTCCTTTTGTTATAGTAATCCTGTAGCTCTTTGACATCCCGTTCATAATTATTGAAAAGATCGGTATCATAATCAATCTTCCACTTGTTTGCTTCGATTTGTTTGATTTGTTGGCGAAAGGTTGGCCAATGGATCCGGATATTTTGATCACTCCCTTCGAGATTTTCAATAAACAAATCATCCTCTTCATCAATTACTTTTTCAACAAACTTGTGCAACAACCCAATAGACTCCTCGAACTCCCCAATCATGTCTCGATAACGGACATTCATTTCTTCATTTTGTTGATGATAGTCCTTTTTCAAATCCTCACTAGTATAGCCCACTGTTTTCATTTCTTGAATGATATGCTTTCGAAACACACGAAACGATTGGGCAATCTCTTTTTTATATTTATTATTATTTTCATCAATGTTCTTTTTCCATTGTTCCAACAGCCCTGTCAGTCGTTTTTCCCGACAATCTAACAACTCTAAACCATATTCTTTGACATGGTCATATTCCTTTTTTGTTAACAGGATGAGCCGTTGCAGACGAAGCTGCCTTTGCTTTTCCTTTTCCTGAATCTCAGCATGCTCTTCTTCCTCCACTTCCATAATGGAAGCTTCCAGTATTTCTAAATCATACTGGATCGAATGGAGTTCAGAAGAAAGGTACTCCTGGTTGGCCATATAGGTCAGTAACGCTTGTTCCAGTTCCTCTATCCTTGACTGCTTTAATAAAGAGTCATCACCCCGTTGTTTAGCCTGTAGGGCCAGAGTCGATGATACAGGATAGACCTTTAACGAAGCTGCTTCTCCAATTACTTGGCAAAGCTTTTGCTCCACACTCTCCTGTACTGTTTCTACTTCATCCTCCGTTAATCGGTCAATATGGGTGGCAACAAGAAACACTTTTTTCTTTCGATTAATCAAATCTTTAAGTAAAGTAAAATCCGTTTGATCCAGGCCCTTTTGCCCATTAAATAAAAATAAAACAGAAGCTGCTTTTTCAAGTTCCGTCTGCGTTACTTGAAAGGCCGTATCGGTTAAAGAATTGGCCCCAGGTGTATCCACCAAAGTTAACTCATGATTAAGAAAATTCAACGGCCAGTAGATGTCAACATAAGTAAGTTCCTCCGTTAACGTACCGCCCTGAAAGGTTGTATATTGATCCAAATCACTAACATCTTGATTGAAAAGTTCCTTGATGGTTCCATCTTTGAAATACAACACGATTTTCCGTTGTTCATATGTATCACACTTTTGAATCCTTGTTGTAACTTTCGTAGATTCAATCCGTCGCGCTGCTAATAATGTGTCCCCCAACAAAGCATTAAGGAGCTCTGACTTACCAACACTAAACTGACCGACTACCACAATACTGCTTTGAATACTATTTATTCTATTAAGTAATTTCTTAATGTCCTTTCCAAAAAACAAATTGCCCTCGTATTTGTGTAAAAGAAGAGATATGCGTTTATTTAACTTGGATTTATCCATAGAATAGACCATCCTCTTTATAGTATATATTAAGTAAAACATTGAATATCTTGCTATAAATAATGCTTGTTGAAATGTCACAACAACTCTATTTTAATCTATAATTATATCTAGATACTTTTTCCATCATTAAAATTATAACTCTACGTGGTTAACAATGTGAATACAAAGCTAGAAAATCAAGATGAAGAAATTGAAATAGTGATAAAAAATTATTAATAACCTACCCAGTACAAAAAAGCAAAAAAACACTCACATTGTTCAATATTTTGAACTGCACCCCAATTGTTAGACACAAAAATCTAACAATTGGAGGTGCTTTTCTTTTGGCTAAATTTACAGCAGAACAAAAAATAAAAGCAGTAATTGAATATATAAATGGAATTGAAGGACATAGAACAATTGCTAATAGAATCGGAGTAAATGGCGCTGTTTTTCGAAATTGGGTAAAACAATATGAACTCCATGGTGACAAAGCATTTATGAATCGCTATACAAACTATTCAGTTCAATATAAACTAGACGTACTAAACTATATGAACGATAATGGGACGTCCATAAATGAAACAGCTGCCATTTTTAATATCCCTTCTCCTTCAAGGGTTCGCGAATGGTTGAAAGCTTATGAAGAAGGAGGAGAAGACGCCCTAAAATCAAAGAAAAAGGGGCATCTATCCATGAAAAAAGAAAATCAGAAACATACCCAAAAAGGATCACTAGTAGAAGGATCAGTAGAGGCTTTACAAGCAGAATTAGAGAGTTTACGTATGGAAAATGCCTATTTAAAAAAGTTGAATGCCTTAGTTCAAAACAAGGAAAAATCACCAAACAAGACAAAGCGCAAGTAGTCTATGAACTAAGGCAGCAATTTCCGGTGATAGCTCTTATTCAGCTGGCAGGTATCCCCCGCAGTACTTATTACTATTGGGTGAAAAACTTCAATCGGCCTGACCCAGATGCAGAACTGAAAAAATTAATTCAGGTTATTTATGATGAAAATGAAGGGCGGTTTGGCTATCGTCGTATTCGTGATGATCTTAGAAATCGTGGACATAAAGTAAATCACAAAAAAGTCCAACGCATCATGAAAGAACTAGGTCTAAAATGTCTTGTCCGTATGAAAAAATATAAATCTTACAAAGGAACAGTGGTAAAATTGCTCCAAATATTTTAGACCGTAACTTTAAAGCTGGGAAACCAAATGAGAAATGGGTTACTGATATTACGGAGTTTAAATTATTTGGAGAGTAGCTATATTTATCCCCAATTTTGGATTTATATAATGGTGAAATTATTACATATACAATTGGTTCAAGACCAACCTACTCACTAGTTTCAACCATGTTAGATCAAGCTTTTGAACGATTAACAAACGATGATACACTCCTTATTCATTCAGATCAAGGCTGG